>NZ_CP126741.1:1293993-1617492 GCF_030246905.1 Microbacterium sp. zg-Y818
CCCCGCGGGGATGCTGCGGGACGAGGCGGGTGTGCTGGCGTGGCCGGTGAGTAGCAGGTCGGTGAGGACGTCGGCCCGGACCTGGTCGGCGGTGCGGGTATCGGTCGCGGCTGCGTCGGTGTCCGCCGGCTCTTCGGCCACGGGCTGCTCATCCGGGTGTGCCTGCACCGTGCCCGTGGCGTCGGTGTCCGAAGGCGCGGCCGCGCCGCCGTCCTCAGGCGTGCTTGCCGCGGGCCCGCTGTCCGTCCCGTCTGCGGCCGCGGCGCGCTGGGCGGCGGCGACCTCGCGGGCGTGTTGGGTGAGCCGGTCGTGGATCGCGTACGCCAACGCCGCCGGGAGCACCGCGGCAAGTTCCGCCATCCCGTCCTCGAGATCCCGCACCCACACCCGCCGCCCGGCGGCAGCCTCGGCGTGACGCTCGGCGAGGGGTACGGGGTGCAGGTTCTGCGCGATCATCGCGATGATCGGCTTGGCCCGCCCCGGTGTCTCCCGCTCGCAGACGACCAGGGCGGCCTGTTCGAACCGGGCGCGCGCGTCGGGGTCGGTGATGCGGACCCCGGCATCCTGAATGATCCGCACGTGCGCCGTGTCGATGGCCCCCGCCCGCAACGCCGCGACGGTCGCGGCGAACCCGGTCACCAGGACGGTCGCGTCGTGCAGGCGGTCCTGGATCACACGGTCGGACCGGCGCAACACCGCGGCGACGTCGGCGGCCATCTCCCGCAACGGCATCTCCCGCTCCCGGCCCGCACTGGACGGCACCAGGGCGGTCCGCGCCGCCGCGATCGCATCCGCCCGCGCCAGCAACCCCAGCTCCTCGGCCTGCAACGCCGCGATCCGCGCCCTCGTGCGCTCCAACTCCCCCAGCACCGCACCACGCGAGCGCGTATCGCGTCTCGTCGTGGCTGCTGGTGAACTGCTCATACCCATAATTCTGCCGAGGTCCACCGACATTGACCGCGCCTAAAACCCAGGCCAAACGGCGATTGTGGATAACTTCTGCCGGCATCCGGCTGTGGAGAAACCGGCGCCTAACACCGGCCAAAAACCAAACCCTCAGCGCCGCGTCACACGCTCGGCATTCGCCCACGCCCGCTGCGCCGGCGTCAGCGTCGCCGAGCCAGAGCCAGAGCCTGAGCCAGAGGCAGAGGCCGTCAGCCCACCGCGCCAGGCATGGCAGAGAGCCAGGGCCAGCGCGTCGGCGGCATCCGCCGGCTGGGGCAACGCGTCGAGCCGCAGCACGCGCGCGACCATGGTCTGCACCTGCAGCTTGTCCGCGGCGCCGTAGCCGGTGACAGCGGCCTTCACCTCGGAGGGCGTGTGGGTCGCGGCAACCAGGCCCCGCTCCCCCGCCAGCAGCAGGGCGATGCCGCTGGCCTGCGCCGTTCCCATCACCGTGCTGCGGTTGTGCTGGGCGAAGACCCGCTCGACCGCCACGACGTCGGGCCGGTGCTCATCGAGCACCGCGCGAAGTCCCGCAGCGATGGCCGCGAGACGCTGCTCGATCGGCAGCGACGGCTCGGTGCGCACGACACCGACGTGCACCAGCGACGCCGAGCGGTTGCGCGCGACGTCGACGACCCCGACGCCGCATCGGGTCAGGCCCGGGTCGACGCCGAGAACGCGGAGAGTGCCGGTGGATGCCACCCGCCTACGCTAGCCCGCGGGTGGTGGCATCCGTCCCAGGCGCTCCGTCCGGTGGGTGCGTTCAGTCGCTCTCGTCGTCGGTTTCGAGCTGGCCCTGCACCTCGGGCGTGAGGTCGAAGTTGCTGAAGACGTTCTGCACGTCGTCGCTGTCCTCGAGCGCGTCGATGAGACGGAAGACCTTGCGCGCGGTGTCGGCGTCGATCTCGACCTTGAGGTTCGGGACGAACTCCACATCGGCCGATTCGTAGTCGATGCCGGCATCCTGCAGCGCCGTGCGCACCTTGACCAGGTCGGAGGCCTCGGTGATGACTTCGAACCCCTGCCCGTGGGGCAGGATCTCCTCGGCGCCGGCGTCGAGAACGGCCAGCATGACGTCGTCCTCGGTGGTGTTCTCAGACGACACCACGATGACGCCCTTGCGGGTGAAGTTGTACGCGACGCTGCCGGGATCGGCGAGGTTGCCGCCGTTGCGCGACAGAGCTGTGCGCACCTCGGCCGCGGCGCGGTTCTTGTTGTCGGTCAGACACTCGATCATGAGTGCCACTCCGTTGGGGCCGTAGCCCTCGTACATGATCGAGGTGTACTCGACGGCTTCTCCCCCGATGCCCGCACCGCGCTTGATGGCACGGTCGATGTTGTCGTTGGGGACCGACGTCTTCTTCGCCTTCTGGACGGCGTCGTAGAGCGTCGGGTTGCCTGAGAGATCCGCGCCGCCGAGCTTGGCGGCGACCTCGATGTTCTTGATGAGCTTGGCGAATGACTTGGCACGGCGACTGTCGATGACGGCCTTCTTGTGCTTCGTCGTCGCCCACTTGGAGTGGCCGGACATGCGGAACAGTCTATGGGCAGAGCCCGCGCCTGTGTACGGCGGCGACGACCACGGCAACGCTGCGCCTGGTGCGGCGCTCCGGTGCGGAGCACACTGGCGGCATGGACGAGAGGGAGCGCGCCCTGGGGGCGGCATACCGCGCGGCGCTGGCGTTCTTCGACGAGCTCGACGAACGTCCGGTATGGCCACGCGCAGATGTGGACGACATGCTCGCCGCCTTCGGGCGGGAGCTGCCGGAGAATCCCGTCGACGCGGGTCGGGTGATCGCCGAGCTCGCCGCCCGTGCGCAGCCCGGGCTGGTGGGTATCGCGGGCGGCCGGTTCTTCGGCTTCGTCATCGGCGGCACCCTGCCGGCTGCGCTGGCCGCCGACTGGCTGGTCTCGGCGTGGGATCAGAACTCCGGTTCCAGCACCATGACGCCTGCCGTCGTCGCACTGGAGCGGATCGCCGGAGCGTGGACGTGCGAGCTGCTGGGACTCCCCCGCGATGCGTCGGTGGGCTTCGTCACCGGCGCGCAGATGGCCAACTTCGTCTGCCTGGCCGCGGCGCGTCACGCGGTGCTGCGCCGGGCCGGATGGGACCTGACGCGTGACGGTCTGCGCGGGGCGCCGCCGCTGCGGTTCGTGGTGGGTGCCGATCGCCACGGCGCCGTCGACCGTGCCCTGCGGTTCGCCGGCGTCGGCGCGGCCGAGATCGCCGTGGTCGCCTCGGACGGTGAGGGGCGGATGTTGCCGGAGGCACTCTCGGAGACCCTGCGTGCCGAAGAGGGCGCACCGGTGATCGTGTGCCTGCAGGCCGGTGAAGTGCACACGGGGGCGTTCGACCCCTTCGCGCAGCTGATCCCCCTCGCCCGCAGCCACGGCGCATGGGTGCATGTGGATGGGGCCTTCGGGCTCTGGGCGGCGGCGGCGCCGGAGCTGCGTCACCTCACCGAGAGCGTCGGCGAGGCCGACTCCTGGGCCACCGACGGGCACAAGACCCTCAACGTCCCCTACGACTGCGGCATGGCGATCGTGCGGGACCCCGCCGACTCGATAGCCCTCTTCCACGCGGGCGGCGACTACCTGATCCACTCGAGCTTGGACCCGTGGGACGTCACCCCCGAGCTTTCGCGACGCGGGCGGGGCGTGCCCGCGTGGGCTGCGCTGAGATCCCTCGGTCGGGCGGGGGTGGCGGAGATGGTCGCCCGGCTGCACCGGAACGCCCTGCAGCTGGAGATGCGCCTGCGCGGCATCCCGGGGGTGAGCGTCGTCAACGACGTCGTCTACACACAGGTGATGTTCCGGCTTGACACCGACGGCGATACCCGCGCGCTGGGGGCGGCGATCCTCGCTGAGGGCACGGCCGCGTTGACCGGTGCCCAGTGGCGCGGCAAGGCGGTGTTGCGCTGCTCCATGTCGAGCTGGGCGACAGCGCCCGACGACATCGATCGCACGGCGGACGCGATCGCACGCCTGGTGCGCGAACTGCCGACGGCGATCTGACGCCCTGTCGGCCCTGGTGCGTCCGTTTGGCCTAGGCCAGACGCTAGCATGGGGCCGTTATGGGCGGAGCGGGCGGAACGGGTCAGGCGATCACGGGATCTTCGGCGGCGGAGATCGCCGAGAGCGTCCGCGCGCTCGTCGACAGCGGGCGCCTCTCCCCCGGCGATCCGCTGCCTCCGGTGCGCATGCTCGCCGATCGCCTCGCCGTGAATCGCAACACGGTCGTGGCGGCCTACCGCCTGTTGGCGCAGGCCGGTGCGGTGACCGGGCACGGGCGCGGCGGCACGCGCGTGAGCGCACCCTCGCCGATGCCGGTGGAAGGCTACGCGCACGGCAGCGACCTGCGCGACGTGGCGGACGGCAACCCCGACCCCGCCCTGATCCCGGACCCTTCGCGCGCGCTGGCCGCTCTCGCGGGGCGCCCGGTGCTCTACGGAGAGCCGGTGGTCGACCCGGACCTGGAACGGTGGGCACGGGCGTGGATGGCTCCTGACGTGCCGGACCCGGAGGGGATGCAGGTGACGGTCACGGGCGGTGCCGTCGACGCGATCGAGCGCCTGCTGGCCGAGGCTCTGGTGCGCGACGACGGCGTCGCTTTGGAGGACCCGTGCTTTCTCTCCAGCATGCGGACGGTGCGGCTCGGCGGCTACCGTCCGGTTTCGGTCCCGGTGGACGACGAGGGGATGACCGTCGAGGGACTCCGCGCCGCCCTCGCGCACGGGGTGCGCGCCGTCATCTGCACTCCCCGCGCCCAGAACCCCACCGGCGCGAGCCTCACGCCCGAGCGCGCAGCGCAGCTGCGGGAGGTGCTGGCGCCGCACCCGTATGCCCTCGTGATCGTCGACGATCACTTCTCGCTGCTCACTCGCCGGCCGTACCACTCGATCGTCCCGCCGGGGCACCGTCGCTGGGCGCTCATCCGGTCGGTGTCGAAATTCCTCGGGCCGGACATGTGCCTCGCCGTGACCGCGACCGATGCCGGCACCGCCGAGCGCCTGGCGGGCCGGTTGAGCCCGGGCAGCACGTGGGTCAGTCATCTGCTGCAGCGTCTCACCGTGGCGCTCGTCACCGACACGCGGGTCATGGATGCCGTCGACAGCGCCGGCGAGCACTACCTGCGACGCAACCGTGCGTTCGCCGCGCGGCTGGTCGCGCACGGAATCCACGCCGATGCCGGCGACGGTCTCAGCCTGTGGGTCGACGTAGGCGCGCCGGCCCGCACCGTCGCCGAACAGCTCGAGAGGCGCGGCTGGCTCGCCCGCCCGGGCGACGAGTTCGCGCTCGCCGACCCCGCAGCGACGCGGCGGCTCCGGCTGACCGTGCACACTCTCTCCGACGACGACGCCGAACGGCTCGCAATCGACCTCGCCGCCGCCCGTGCGGCCGCCGCCCAGCAAAGCCCGCCTCTCAGCGAAGCCCGTCTCCCATGAAAGAAGGTCACCACCCGTGAAGATCCTGTCCATCCAGTCCGCCGTCGCCTACGGTCACGTCGGCAACTCCGCCGCGGTGTTCCCGCTTCAGCGCATCGGCGTCGAGGTGCTTCCGGTGTACACCGTCACCTTCTCGAATCACACCGGCTACGGTGCCTGGCGCGGCCCGCTCATCTCTCCCGACGACGTGCGCGAGGTCATCACCGGCATCGAGGAGCGCGGTGTCTTCGGCGAGATCGACGTCGTCCTGTCGGGGTACCAGGGCAGCGAGGGCATCGGCGATGTCATCGTCGACGCCGTTGCCCGGGTGAAGGCGGCCAATCCGGATGCCGTGTACGCGTGCGACCCCGTGATGGGCAACGCCAAGTCCGGATGCTTCGTCGCTCCGGCCATTCCCGTGCTGCTGCGGGAGAAAGTCGTCCCGGCGGCGGACATCATCACGCCCAACCAGTTCGAGCTGGGCTTTCTCACCAGCACCGAGCCGGCGACGATCGAGGAGACGCTGGAGTCGGCGGATCTCGCGCGGGCGATGGGGCCTCGAACGGTGCTCGTCACGAGCGTCGAGCGCCCCGACCGTGCCGACGGGACCATCGAGATGCTCGTGGTCGACGACGCCGGCGCGTGGATCGTGCAGACTCCGCTGCTGCCGATGAAGGCCAACGGGTCGGGCGATGTGACGGCGGCGCTGTTCACCGCGCATTACCGGCGCACCGGCAGTGCCGCGGAGGCGCTGGCGAGCACCACGTCGAGTGTCTTCGACCTGCTGCGCACGACCCACGAGTCCGGCCAGCGGGAGCTCGCCCTCGTGGAGTCGCAGGAGTTCTACGCCCACCCGCGGCTGCAGTTCGACGTGCAGCAGGTGCGCTGAGAGCGAGGGGCCGGCTCAGCCGGCCCCTCCTCGTCAGTAGACGCCGCCGGTCTCGCTCCAGGCCGACTCCCACTGCGGGGCGTCGGCGGGGCAGAGGAAGCCGGTGCCGAACACCATGATGCTCAGAGCGCCCTCGATGGCCTGCGGGTCGCCACCGGAAACGGCGGCGATGAGGGGCGAGCTGTTGACGTGTGCGCGGAACACCTCGACGTCCACGGCGTGACCGTTGAGGATCGATGTCTCGCAGGCGTCCAGCGCGAGGGCGAGCGTGATGCTCTCTGCATTGGCATCCCACGTGCCGCCCTGCGACTCGACGTACGCGCGTTGCTGGCTGATGAGCTCCGTCTGCTCCGGCGTCTTCGCGACGAGCGGAGTGCCGTCCAGCGGCTGCTGCTGGGCCTCGATGAAGGCATCGCGCTCCGCGAACGCGGCTTCCATGTCGACGGCGGCATCGTCCTGCGGCGCGGTGGCCTCGTCGGCGGTGGCCTCGTCGGTGGCCTCCGGTGCGGGTGTGGAGATGCTGTCTTCTGGGACGTCGATGCGCTGCGCCCCTTCGGTCGAATAGATGGAGCACGCCGTCAGCGAGACGGCGAGGAGCGCGGCGGCAGCAGTGGCGGTGAGCGCGCGGTGGGGGGACATCATGGAAAGGGTTTCCTCTCGAAAGCGTCCCGCCAGGCTACCGGGATGCGTTCACCCTTGCGGCCAGGCTGTGGAGACCGCTACCCTCACCTCTCCCAGGAGCTGCGGCAGGGCCTTGGTCTTGGCGATGATCGGGAAGAAGTTCGCGTCTGTCGCCCACCGCGGCACGATGTGCTGGTGCAGGTGCTCGTCCACGCCGGCACCGGCTACCGCGCCCTGGTTCATGCCGATGTTGAAGCCGTCGCAGCGCGCCACCTCGCGCAGTACGCGCATGCCCGTCTGCGTGAGCTCGGCGATCTCGGCGACCTCCTCGGTCGTCGCCTGGTCATAGGTCGCGACGTGGCGGTACGGGCACACCAGCAGGTGGCCGGAGTTGTACGGGAAGAGATTGAGCAGCACGTAGGCGGTGCGTCCGCGGTGCACGATCAGCCCGTCGGCATCCGATTTCTCGGGGGCGGCGCAGAACGGGCATTGCGCCCGCATCGCCTCGGCGCCCGCATGGATGTACGCCATGCGGTGCGGCGTCCACAGCCGCTGGAACTCGTCGGGCACGCCGGCGAGGGTCGCCGCGTCGACGAGTTCCTCGTCGGTCACGTCAGATCCTCTGCCGTGTCCACGAGGGTGTGGTCGGCGATGGCGCGCAGCACCAGGGCGATGGCGTCGTCGACGGGCACCCCGTTCGTCTGCGTGCCGTCGCGGAAGCGGAACGACACGGTGCCCGCGGAGCGGTCCTGCTCACCTGCGATCAGCTGCAGCGGCACCTTCTGCGTGGTGTGGGTGCGGATCTTCTTCTGCATGCGGTCGTCGGAGTGGTCGACCTCGGCACGCACGCCCTGCATCCGCAGCTGGTCGACGATGCCGTCCAGGTAGTCGCCGTACTGCTCGGCGACGGGGATGGCGACGACCTGCACGGGCGCGAGCCACACCGGGAAGGCGCCTGCGTAGTGCTCGAGCAGGATCGCGAAGAACCGCTCGATCGAGCCGAAAAGCGCCCGGTGGATCATGATCGGCCGGTGCTTCTCGCCGTCGGGACCGGTGTATTCGAGGTCGAAGCGCTCCGGCAGGTTGACGTCGACCTGCACGGTGGACAGCTGCCAGGTGCGGCCGATGGCGTCGCGGGTCTTCAGATCGATCTTGGGTCCGTAGAACGCGGCCTCGCCGGGGACCTCGGTGACCTTCAGGCCGCTGGAGTGCGCGACGTTGCGGAGGGCGTTGGTGGAGTATTCCCAGAACTCCTCCGAGCCGATCCACTTCTCCTTCTCGTCGTCGCGCATCGACAGCTCGAGCTCGAAGTCCTCGAGCCCGAAGTCGCGCAGCATCGAGAGGACGAACTCCAGCACCCGGGTGGTCTCCGCCTCGAGCTGGTCGGGGGTGACGAACAGGTGCGAGTCGTCCTGCGTGAAGCCGCGCACGCGGGTGAGACCGTGAAGGGCGCCAGAGAGCTCGTTGCGGTACACCGTGCCGTTCTCAGCGAGGCGCATGGGCAGGTCGCGGTAGCTGCGGGCACGCTCCTTGTAGATGAGGATGTGCATCGGGCAGTTCATGGGCTTCAGGTAGTAATCCTGACCCTGCTTGACGATGTGACCCTCGGCGTCGCGCTCCTCGTCCATGCGGATGGGCGGGAACATGCCCTCGCGGTAGGTGACGAGGTGGTTGGACTGCAGGAAGAGGTCTTCCTTGGAGATGTGCGGGGTGTACACGTAGGTGTACCCGCCCTCGATGTGGCGGCGACGGGCGTGCTGCTCCATCTCGCCACGGACCACACCGCCCTTGGGGTGCCACACCGACAGCCCGGAGCCGATCTCATCGGGGAACGAGAACAGGTCCAGCTCCTTGCCGAGCTTGCGGTGATCGCGCTTGGCGGCCTCTTCAAGACGCTGCTGGTAGGCGCGCAGCTCGTCCTTGGTGGGCCATGCGGTGCCGTAGATGCGCTGCAGCTGCGGGTTCTTCTCGCTGCCGCGCCAGTAGGCCCCGGCGATGCGGGTGAGGTCCCAGCCGTTGCCGACCATGCGCGTGCCCGGCACGTGCGGCCCGCGGCACAGGTCCTTCCACACCGTCTCGCCGTCGCGGCTCACGTTGTCGTAGATGGTGAGCTCACCGGCGCCCACCTCGACCGATGCGCCCTCGGCGGCATCCTTCGATGCACCCTTCAGGTCGATCAGCTCGAGCTTGAAGGGCTCGTCGACGAGCTCTGCGCGTGCCTCTTCGTCGGTGACGACGCGGCGCACGAAGCGCTGGCCCTCGCGGACGATGCGCTCCATCTCCTTCTTGATCGCCTTGAGGTCCTCGGGAGTGAAGGGCTCATCGACGCCGAAGTCGTAGTAGAACCCGTTCTCGATCGGCGGGCCGATGCCGAGGTTCGCCTGCGGCCGGATGCGCTGCACCGCCTGGGCGAGGACGTGCGCCGTCGAGTGGCGCAGGATCGACAGGCCGTCTGGGCTGTCGATCGTCACGGGCTCGACCTCGTCGGTCTCGCCGACGGTCGTGGCGAGGTCTTTGAGCTCGCCGTTCACGCGCAGCGCGATCACGCTGCGGTCGGGGAACAGGGCGAACCCGTCGGCGGGGTAGGTCACGTCTGAGGGGATCACGACGTCAGTCACAGGAACTTCTCCAGAAGGTGGCTCGGAACAATGGCTGCTCAGCTTCGGGCGCGCGCGCCCTGCCCGCTCAGGCCTGAAGCGTTCGCGTGCCGGAGGCCGCGACGACGTTCGCAGCGGTCGTCCGGCTCAGTTCCATGGGCACGATTCTAGTGGGGTGCGCGGGCCGCGATGATGGATGCCGTGAAGCTCGCCGTGATCGGTGCCGTCCTCCTGCTGCTCGGCGGGGCCGCCGTCGCGCTCGGCGTGCTCCCGGTATCCGATGCGCTGGCGGTCGCGGACCGCGTCTGGCCCATCCTGCTGTTCGTCGTGGCGGTGACGATCGTGGCGGAGCTCGCCGCGTCGGCGGGCGTGTTCGACGTGGTGGCGGCGCGGCTCGCACGCCTCGCTCGCGGACGCACGATCGTGCTGTGGCTCGCCGTGGTCGGGCTCGCCGTCATCGTGACGGCCTTCCTCTCCCTCGATACGACGGCGGTGCTGCTCACCCCGGTCGTGGTGGCCGTCGCGCGGGCGAACGGACTCGCCCCGCTGCCCTTCGCCTTCACGACGGTGTGGCTGGCCAACACCGGCTCGCTCTTGCTGCCGGTGTCGAACCTCACCAACCTGCTCGCCGCGCATCGCATCGGGACCGGTGGTCCGGGTGACTTCGTGGCGCTCATGTGGCCTTCGGCGCTCGTGGCGGTCGTCGTGACGGTGCTGCTGCTGCTCGTCGTGCACCGGCGCGACCTGCGAGGGCGCTACACGCCGTCCCCGGCGCCCCGGGTCTCCGACCCGGTGCTGCTGCGCGCCGCATCGGTGATCGTCGTCGTGCTCCTGCCGATGCTCATCTCAGGCCTGCCGCCGTGGCAGCCCGCTCTGGCCGCGGCGGTCGCCCTCGCCATCGTCCACGGCTGGCGCAATCCGCGTGCGCTCGGGCTGCGGCTGCTGCCGTGGCAGCTGGTCGTCTTCGCCTCGGGGCTCTTCCTCGCCGTCGGCGCGCTGGAGTCCTGGGGCGCCGCCGAGCTGCTGCGCCCCGTGGTGGGGGCGGGTGACGGTGTCGTGGAGCTGCTGCGCGTCGCCGGTGCTGGGCTCATCGCCGCCAATGCGATCGACAACCTGCCCGCGTACCTGGCTCTGGAATCGGTCGCCGACTCCCCCGCGCGTCTGGGCGCTCTGCTTGTGGGTGTGAACGCGGGACCGCTCGTGACGCCGTGGGCGTCACTGGCGACCCTGCTCTGGCACGAGCGCCTGCGAGCGGACGGCATCGACGTGCCATGGCGCCGCTACATGCTGCGCGGAGCCGTGGCGGCGCCGGTCATCGTCGGGCTCGCGGTGCTGCCGCTGGCGCTGTAGCGGGGCTCAGGAGTCCTGGCGGCGGGCCGTGCCGGGCGCGTGCACCATCAAGGCGAGGGCCAGCGAGACGGCGATGATGCCGGCGGCGAAGATGAACCCGCTGGGGTCGGAGTCGATCGCGAACGACAACCCGAAGAGGTAGAAGCCGAGAAGAAACAGCACCACGTACAGCGCGTACAGGATGAACATTCACTACCTCCGTGGGATTGCGGTCCCTTGATCGTAGCCAAGTCCCGCAGCGCCCGAGATCTGCTAGCGCTCCCCCACCGTGATGTCGACCTGGATCTCGCCGGCGAGTTCTTCCAGCGCGGACACGACGGTGGCGACCTCGACGCCGGTCGGGACGCGCGCGTCGACGGTCGCCTCGAACAGCGTGCCACCTGCCATCGGCGCATCGAGGGTGGCGCTGGTGAACATGTCGATGCTGAGGCCGAGCGCGGCGAGCGTCGCGGTGACGTCGCGGACGATGCCGGGGCGGTCGTTGCCCAGCACGCTGAAGGTGACCCGACTGCCACTGTCGGCCGACGATGCTGCGGCATCCACGGGGGCGTGTGCCGTGACGCGCAACAGACCGTCGAGACCCCGCAGGGCCGAGGTGAGCGCCATCTCCTGGGCGTCGGGAACGCTGACCATGACGACGCCGGCGAAGGCGCCGGCGAGCTCGGCCAGTTCGCTGCGCTCCCAGTTGCCGCCGTGCGCGGCCACGATGTCAGCCAACGCGCGGACGAGTCCGGCGCGGTCATCGCCGACGACGGTGAGGACGAGGTGAGCCATGCGGTGAGCCTATCCCCCCGCCGGCATGGCTTCCGGGTCGGTCTGCCCGTTCGTCGGCAGCAGTCCCGCCACCTCGATCGCGGCTGCGTCGGTGAGGTGGATGCCGTCCGTGCGGACGACGAAACCGTCTACGAAGACCGGGCAGCGGTCCTGGGCGCAGAACCACTCCTGCGTGTCGACCACGGTGACGTTCGGGTAATCGGCGGCCGCGCGGACCTCTGCGGCCAGCTTCGCCGCGTAGACATCGGAGACCGCACTGGTGCACTCCTCGGGCGACGTCATGCGCGTGGCGCAGCCTGCCGGATCCGCCGTGAGCGGCGGGTTGCTCAGAACCAGCACCGAGGGCACGCTGCGCAGGCGCTCGAAGGTCCGTCGCGCGCCCGCCTCCCATGCCTCCGCGGCCTCGGCGAGGGGCAGACCCGTGTTGCCCAGAGCGCCCTCCGACGAAGAGGTGAACACGACCTCGGGGTGGCCTGCCGCGACGAGGTCGAGCATCTCATCGCGGCGAGCGTCGCAGGCGTCGCGGTGCCCCGGGGTGTTGCGCCTGTCGGCGACGCTCACATCGATGAGGGGGCAGTTGGCGAAGCCCACCGCGGTTGCTCGCTCGCCATAGGCGGCTTCCACGGTAGGCAGCCACGACAGTGCGACGGAGTCGCCGACCAGCATCAGCTCCGAGGCGCCGCGGCACACCCTGGTAGCACTCCGTTCGAACACGTCGTTGAGGCATCCCGGATCGTGCTGCTGCATCGCCACCGTCTGCTGCGACGGGTAGAGCACGTCCAGCTGCGCTCGGATGCCGTCTGGCCACTCCGCCGCAGACAATGCGTCTTCGATCGCCATCCGGCGCGCGGCGGTGTCGACGGCACCGGCGTCGGACGAGAGGTGGGCGATCCGGAGACCGTCGGCGAGCGCGCCGGCGGTCGTCGTCATCGCGGGGCCGCGCAGCGCTCCGACGGAAAGAACGGCGATCGTGGCGAAGACGGCGATTCCCACCGCGACATCGCGCACTTGGAAGGGTCGGACGTTGCGTGCACGCGCCGACCCGGAAAGGAAGCGGCTTCGCAGCGCCGGCTTCTCGACGTAGCGTCGTGTGAGCTCCGACAGCAGGAGCATGACCGGGACGCACAGCACCGCGACGACAGGGGCCTCTCCCCAGATCGACCAGGCGAAGATCAGCACCGGGAAGTGCCAGAGGTACAGGCTGTACGAGACATCGCCGAGCCACTGTGCGACGGGGTTGCCCAGCACGCTGCGCCGTCCGCTCGGCGCCGCGGCCCAGATCACGAGCGCGGCACCCAGGACGGCGGGCAGGACCGCGGGAAACGGCAGGGGCGCGTCGGCCGAGACGAAGACGGCGCCGGCGACGATGAGCGCCAGACCGCTGATCGAAGCGACTGTCCGGGCCCGGGGCTTCATGCCGGCTGGAGCGGTGCCTGCGACGGCGATGAGGGCGCCGGCGAGGAGCTCCCACCCGCGGGCGAGCGAGTCGAAGTACGCGTCGATCGGGTTGGTCAGGGTGCGGTACGCCGCCCACGCGGCGCTCACGGCGATCCCTACGACAATCGCCGCGATGAGGGCGCGACGCGAGCCCCGGAACACCCCGAACAACGCGAGCATGCCCAGTGGCCATACCGCGTAGAACTGCTCCTCGACTGACAGCGACCAGTAGTGCTGAAGGGGCGAGACGAGGCCCGTCGATTGCAGGTAGTCGGTCCCGAGGGCGATGAAGTGCCAGTTCGAGACGAACAGCAGCGCACTGAGCGCGTCGAGCAAGGTCTGAACCGCGCGCGGAAGGAACCACAGCGCGAACGCCGCGGCCACCGTGACGGCGAGCACAGTGACCGCCGCCGGCACGATGCGCCTCATGCGGCGCGCATAGAAGCCCCGCAGTGAGATCGACCCCGTCGTCTCCAGCTCGCGCAGCAGCAGGCCGGTGATGAGGAACCCGCTGATGACGTAGAACACGTCGACGCCGAGGAACCCGCCCGCTGGCCAGTGGAAGGCGTGATCGACCACCACGATGACGACCGCCACCGCGCGCAGGCCCTGGATGTCTGCACGGAATCCCGGGCTCGCCGAGTGTGGCGGGGACGCCGCCCCCACCGCCATCGTCGCCCCACCGACCATGTGCCCCCCAGCATCAGCTGGCGCCAGGATAGTGATCCGGCCGCCCGGAGGGAAGGCACCTGCGCTGCGATCGCCAGCGGCCCTGGACAGCGCGACGAGGCCATCTCAACCGACAACGCACCCAGCCTGGCGGCGGAGCACGGCGCGACCTGTCGCGGACTGCGGAGCTCACCCTCGCAGCGGCATCGGCTCGGTCCTGCCGTAGATGTGCACCGCGCCGGCTCCGCCGGCGAACAATCCGCGGACCTCGACGACGGGCGGCACCGGGAGGATGTCCACGGTCACCTGCGGCGGAGGCATGAACGTGGCATCCATCGCGCCCGACACGTTCTCGTCGGGGAGAAGTGGTCCGGTGCGCACCCGCGCCAGCTGGGTGTGCGCGGCGTGCGCCGGGCTTGCCGAGTCGACATAGTCGGCATAGACGCACTCCACGCCCGCGACCACGCCCTGCCGACGCACACCCTCGGTGCCCAGGTGGCCCAGCGGGTACTGGCCGTCGCAGTTGAAGGCCCAGCCCCCGGATCGTGCGGCGACGGCAGGGGCGTGCAGCTGCATGCCGCATGACGGCACGAGGTGCAGGTCGAGGCCGTCGTCGGGCCGAGGCCAGGGACTGCGTGCGCTGCTCTTCCGCAGCCGGCGGTCGGCGTGGTCCAGGCACACCTCCACCGCCACGTTGACTGCTGTGCGGTCGTCCGGTACCGCGAAGATGGCGTGGGGATCGGAGGCGTGGGCCTTGAAGTCCCCGGTGGAAAGATCCAGCCCGGGGTAGGCCGCCATGGCCTCGGTGACCGCGGGTTTACCGGCGGTCTCCCAGAGGAGGAAGTCCTCGTTGGAGTCATAGTGCTTCTGGGTCGTGAATGCGCCCGCCCCGAGCGCCGAGACGATGCCGTCGACCGGGGTGGAGCTGATCACCAGGCCGCGGTTGCGCACCTGCACCAGCGGATACGCGTGGGCGCTTCGGATGAAATCGACCATCATGTCGAAGATCACACCGCGCATGACCCCGGACGACCTCCGCCAGGCCTCACCGAGGTGACGCACGATGTCGGTGCGGGTGCGCGCGTCGACGGAGTCGAGGACCGCATCGATGTCGGCGACCTCGGCGGTGATCACCGAGCCGAGCACCAGGAGGAAGTGCGGGTACTGCGATGCGGGGAACTGCTCGCTGAGCACCTCGAGGACGATCTCGGCCGGGTCGCGTCCGCCGGGGGTGGATACGTAGGGACCGAGGGGGCCGTGCCAGAAGAACTCCGGCGCCACGAAGACGTTCAGCACGGAAGGGTCACCGAGATCGGGCAGGGCGCCATGGGTCAGGTCCACCGCGGCCTTCATCACCGCCGCGCGGCCGCGCACGTCGGTGAGGAGGTCATCGGCTGCCCGGTACGTGCCCGCCATCGCGCCCCGGCCGCGCTGGTCGCCGAACGCGATGATGTCGGCCGGGGTGGTGGGTATCGCGTACCCCGCGAACCTCACCTTGTCGTAGGCAGGGGTCCTCATCGCCCGGACAGTACACCCGGGGTCCGGGGCTCGCCAGGGTGCGCCCGACGGGGAGGGCAGGCGGGATGCCACGATGGGCGCATGTCCTTCACCGTCCGTGAACCTCGCCGTGCGGATGCCGGGGCGCTCGCCGCCCTGCACGTCTCGACCTGGCAGGAAACGTACAGCCGGCTCCTCCCCGAGGGCTTCTTCACCGACGCGTTCGCCGACGGGCGGCGACGGATGTGGGAGTACCTTCTGGCTCAACCCCGACCGGAACACGCGGTGCGCGTCGCCGAGCTCGACGGCGCCCTCATCGGCTTCGCGTGGATCGGCCCCGGTCGCAGCGAGCCCGACGAGGCGCCGCCGCGCGAGCGTGAACTGTGCGCGATCTACATCGCCGCCGCGCATCACGGATCCGGTGTCGGGCAGGAACTGCTCGATGCCGCCCTGGGGGCAATGCCCGCCTCGCTCTGGGTGGCGACGCAGAATCCGCGCGCCATCGCGTTCTACCGGCGCAACGGCTTCGCGTTCGATGGGGTGGAGAAGACGGACCCGGCGATCCCCGGCATCACCGAGGCGCGCATGCTGCGCTGAGCAACCCCTGCGTGCGGAAAAGCAAGAACCCCCCGGTCTCCCGGGGGGTTCTGTGGTGGTGCGCGATACTGGGATCGAACCAGTGACCTCTTCCGTGTCAGGGAAGCGCGCTACCGCTGCGCCAATCGCGCCCGTAAGGGCTGTTCAGTTCTGAGTGGAGGTGGCGACGGGATTCGAACCCGTGTAAACGGCTTTGCAGGCCGGTGCCTAGCCGCTCGGCCACGCCACCGTGTGGTTTGACCCCACGTGCCATGGAACCTCCGGAGAGGTTCCGTACACTCGAGCGGATGACGAGACTCGAACTCGCGACCCCAACCTTGGCAAGGTTGTGCGCTACCAACTGCGCTACATCCGCATTTCGCACCGGATCTCCCCGGCACTTGAATGACTTTAGCCGACTCCGAGCCGAGTGCAAAACCGGCGGCGCCCCGCGCGTGTCTGGCCCTCGTGGTTCGGAGCCGGTCGTGGCATCCGGTATGCTCGTTGAGGCCCCTCGGGGCGACGGGCGATTGGCGCAGTTGGTAGCGCGCTTCCTTCACACGGAAGAGGTCATCAGTTCGAGTCTGGTATCGCCCACCACAGAGACCCCCGGTTCGCCCGGGGGTTTCGTCGTTTCCGGCAGAAGCCGGATGCCGGGCCCTCAGAGCCAGCCGCGCTCCTCCGCGGCCAGCGTCGCCTGCTGGCGGGTCCCCACGGCGAGCTTCGTCAGCACCGCCGACACGTGGTTGCGCACGGTTCCGGGGGCCAGCGACAGCGTGCGGGCGATCTGCCCGGTCGTCTCCCCACGTCGCCCGGCCCGCAGCACGTCGAGCTCGCGCGCCGTGAGCGGGCAGCGCTCGTCGCTCAGCGCGTCCGCGGCGATCTCGGGGTCGACGTATCGTGCGCCGGCGGCAACACGCCGGATGACGGCGGCCACTTCGTCCGCGCCGCGGGACTTCGGGAGAAAGCCGGCGACACCGGATGCCAGCGCGCGCCGCAGCACGCCCGGACGCGCATGACGTGTCACGATGACGCAGCGCGTGGAAACGGTGCGACTGAGGCGTTCGGCGACCTCGACGCCGTCCAGGTGCGGCATCTCGAGGTCGAGCAGGCACACGTCCGGTTTCAGCCGCACTGCTTCGGCTAGGGCGTGGGCGCCGTCGGTGCACTCGGCGACGACGTCGATGTCGTCCTCCAGGCGCAGCAGCGCCGCCAACGCCGACCGGATCATCCCCTCGTCGTCGGCGAGAAGCACCCGGATCACGACCGAACCCCGACCTGGGCGGGCACGGTCATGCTGACGGCGAACTCCCGCGGTGCGCGGCGCACATCGAGCACTCCCCCGGCGTCCGCCGCCCGCCGCGCGAGACCCTCCAGACCCGCGCCGTCCTGCGTCCCCGGCACGTCTGCTCCCCTGTCGTTGGTGATCTCGTACCGCCAGGACGACCCGGCCCGTGTCAGCGCGAGGCGCGCCCATCCGCCGCCGCCGTGCCGCAGGATGTTCGTCGTCGTCTCGCGGATGACCGGTCCGAGCACCGCTGCCGGCGCGAGGTCGGCATCGGGATCGATCGAGGCCTGCGCCGCGATCCCCGCCGCCTGGAGCAGATCCACGGCGTTGGCGAGCTCATCGCGCAGCGGCACGGCGCGGAACCTCGTCGCGAGGTCCCGCGTTCCCTGACGGGCCTCGTCGACGCTCGTGCGCGCGGCCTGCAGGTGCTCGAGCGCTGCCTGCGGGTCGCGGGCCATCAGGCGTTCGGCGAGCTCGAGCTGCAGCGCGATCACCTGCAGGTGATGACCCTGCAGATCGTGGACGTCGGTGGCCACCCGCAGCCGCTCCTGGGTCGCCGCGAGCCTCGCCTCGGAGGCTCGCACACGGTCCAGCGTGATGAGCACGTCCCACCACCACAGTGACACCACCGTCATGCCCGGCAGCAAGACGAGGTAGAAGCCGACGAACCCCCAGTCCTCGAGGTCCCGCTGCATGTCGATGGCCCAGAGGCCCGCGAGCGCCACGCTGACCACCACTACGACGCGCAGCCGCACTCCGGCCTGCCAGTTCAGGAACATGAGCGACTGGGCCAGCGGCAGGGCGGCGAAGGCCCACACGCCCGTCAGGGCGATGATGACCGCCCCGTACGCCGCGGCGATGAGCAGCGGCGCGAGCGCTCGGGGCCACGTCGCGAGCGGGCCGGTGTCGGTGCGGTCGCGGTAGTCCGTCAACAGCACCACCGTCGACGCGCACCACAGCAGGCCGCCGCAGGCGACCGTGCCGACGGCGAGCGGGGTGGTCTGCCCCTCGGCGATCATCGAGATGCCCAGGGTGAGGAGCATCAGCTCGAAGAAGACGATCGCCGCGACGGTGTACCACCAGGTGGCTCTGATCCCCCTCGTCAGGCGCAGCTCACCGCGGGCGGCCGCATCGGTCGGGGGCGTGGCGGTGCGGGTCACCCGTCCACTGTATGGGCATGACAGATGTCACGGATGCCGCGTGGGAACTGCCCGCGAACAGGTGACAGAACGGCACTTACCGCGTCGACGCCGAGGCGGTGGACTGGTGTCATCGCCACCGTCACCCGGTCGGCCGGCCCACACCCAGGAGAACGACCATGACCCTCATCGACCGCTTCCAGGACCTCGTCGCCCAGGTGCCGGACCTCGTGCAGCCTCTCATCCTCGCCCTGGCAGGCGCGGTGCCGTTCATCGAGGGTGAGGGCGCGGCCGCCATCGGCATCGTCGGCGGCATCCACCCCGTCGTCGCCGTCGCTGCCGGCGTCGTGGGCAACTTCCTCTGCGTCGCGGTGCTGGTGCTGCTGAGCTCCGGTGCGCGCACGGCCGTCGTCACCCGGCGCCGCGAGAGCGTGCGGGCGCGCGAAGCGGTGGCGATCGGCGGTGGAGCGCCGGTGCAGGATCTCGCCTGCGAGACCCCGGACGTCGAGACGACCGAGGGCCTCGGCGGCAACCCGACCCGCCGCGCGAAGTTCCTGCGCGCCCTGGACCGCTACGGGGTCCCCGGGGTCAGCCTGCTGGGCCCGCTGCTGCTGCCGACGCACTTCACCGCCACCATGCTCGCCGCGGTCGGTGTCGGCAAGGTGCGCATCCTCGCGTGGCAGGCCGTCGCGATCGTCGGCTGGTCGACGATCATCGCCCTGCTCGTCACCGGCGTCATCTCGGCGGTGAGCTGACCCGGGAAGGCTCAGGCCGGCATCCGCCAGCCATACCGTCGGCTGAGCTCAGCGGCCACGCGCGTGAAGGCAGGGCGGTCCAGCGCCGCACCTTCGCGCCGCAGGCCGGCGTCGTGCACGCTGTAGAGCTGGTCCAGATCGGCCCACGACGGGCGACGCCGGCTGTCCCACTCCCCCGTCCCGATCGGCATCAGGTTGCCGTCGCCCTCTCGATGGCTGCTGGTCAGCTTGAGCGCATACACCCGGTCGACGCTCTGGCGCCCGATGACGAGAACGGGACGGTCCTTGCCGCGGCCGTCCCGTTCGGCATAGGGCACCCAGGTCCAGACGACCTCGCCGCCGTCGGGACGGCCGTCGCGGTCGGGCGAGTACGCGAGGCGCAGGGCGCCTGCCGCGGGCGGGGTGATCTCCACCGTCGCCGTCGATCCGCCGCGTCCCTGGGGGTCGGAGGGGCGCACGGGCGGTGCCGCGGTCTTGGGCCGACGGAACAGCGACAGCAGACGCCTGAGCGGAGAGCGGGTAGCCACCGCGCCACCCTATCCCCGGGCGCGCAGAAGGGGCGCCGCGGTGGATGCCGCGACGCCCCTTCGTGCCGTCCCCAGGTCAGTCGACGAGGGCGTAGCCCTCTTCGCCGTGCACGACCGTGTCGACACCGGCGATCTCGTCCTCGTTCTTGATGCGGAATCCGAGGGTCTTCTGAATCGCGAAGCCGAGGATGCCGGCGACGACGAAGGAGTAGACCATGACACCCAGCGCCGCGATCACCTGGATGATCAGCTGCTCTGCGTTGCCGCCGACGAACAGGCCGGTCTCGGTGGCGAAGAAGCCGAGGTAGATCGTGCCGATGAGGCCACCGACGAGGTGGATGCCGACGACGTCGAGCGAGTCGTCGAAGCCGAGCTTCCACTTGAGCTCGATCGCCAAGGCGCAGGCGGCACCGGAGATGACGCCGAGCAGCAGAGCCCAGCCGGGAGTGAGGTTGGCGCAGGCCGGGGTGATGGCGACCAGACCCGCGACGGCACCGGAGGCGGCGCCGATCGAGGTGGCCTTGCCGTCCTTGAGCTTCTCGACGATCACCCAGCCGAGCACGGCTGCGGCGGTGGCGCCGAGCGTGTTGAGGCCGATGAGACCGACACCGCCCATGTCCTCAGAGAGCCACTCCGCGCCGGCGTTGAAGCCGAACCAGCCGAACCACAGGATGGCCGCGCCGAGCATCACCAGCGGCACGTTGTGCGGCTTGTGGATGCCCTTCTGGAATCCGATGCGCTTGCCGAGCACCAGG
This sequence comes from Microbacterium sp. zg-Y818, assembly GCF_030246905.1. Lineage (NCBI taxonomy): Bacteria > Bacillati > Actinomycetota > Actinomycetes > Micrococcales > Microbacteriaceae > Microbacterium > Microbacterium sp. zg-Y818. Next base: position 1,314,237 of record NZ_CP126741.1, read on the forward strand.
GCGAGGGCGAGGGCCGCCGCACCGGCGTTGATGTGCACCGCGGTGCCACCGGCGTAGTCGATGACCTCCGTGCCGAAGCCCATGCTCGAGCCGAGGTTGAAGATCCAGCCGCCGCCCCAGACCCATGCGGCCACCGGGAAGTAGACGATGGTCGCGAACAGCCCGGCGAACAGCATCCACGAGCCGAACTTCGCGCGGTCGGCGATGGCACCGGAGATGAGCGCGACGGTGATGATGGCGAAGGTAGCCCCGAACGCGACGCCGATGAGCGAGGTGTTCGCGTCCTCACCGGTGGCGAGCCCGCTGAGGGCGAAGTCGCTGAACGGGTTGCCCGCGAACTCCCACGGGCTGCCGACTGCGCTCATGTTGTAGCCGTAGAGAATCCACAGCACGCTGATGAGTCCGAGCGCTCCGAAGCTCATCATCATCATGCTGACGACGCTCTTGGCCTTGACCAGACCGCCGTAGAAGAAGGCGACACCGGGCGTCATGAATAGCACGAGCGCGGTGGCCATGATCCCCCAGGCGATGTTGCCGGGTGCGTCCATAGGTGGTACCTCACATTGATCGGTGACAGGGGTCACGTCGCGGTGAGTACGGGTTTCCGCGGCGTGCACGCCCAGTCTCGCGAGGCGCCGTTTCTGCCAGCGTGCAGGTCGTGTTTCGCGTTGGTTACGCGGTGGCGCGCACGGTAAACATCACGTTTCGCGCCGCCGTGAGGGCCCTCCCGAATCGCTCAGGAGTGAGTGAGTGCCACGAGGCGCGAGATCGCCCGGAGGTATTTCTTGCGGTAGCCGCCGGCCAGCATCTCGTCGCCGAAGACCTGGTCCAGCGCCACGCCGGTGGCCCGGATCGGCAGTTCGGCGTCGTACGCCCTGTCGACGAAGGCCACGAACCGCAGGGCGGCGGACTGGTCCTCGAGACGGGTGACGTCGCGAAGCCCCACCGCATGCAGTCCCTCGATGAGGCGGATGTAGCGCGATGGGTGAACCGTGGCCAGATGTGCGATGACGGCGGAGAACTCGTCGTCCGACACGGTACCCGAAGCGGCGGCATCCTCCAGCGCACGCTGGTACTGCGCCTCATCGAGCACCACGGCGTGGCCGTCTACAGAGCGCTGACGGTAGTCGGTGCCGTCGATGCGCAGTGTCTGGAAGCTCTCGGACATGGCGTGGATCTCGCGCAGGAAGTCCTGGGCGGCGAAGCGACCCTCGCCCAGGGCGTTGGGCGGAGTGTTCGACGTGGCCGCCAGACGGGTACCCGAGGCCACGAGCTCACCCAGCAGGCGCGTCATCACCATCGTGTCGCCCGGGTCGTCGAGCTCGAACTCGTCGATGCACAGCAGGTCCGCGCCGCGGAACAGCTCGACGGTCTTCTGGTAGCCGAGCGCCCCGACCAGCGCCGTGTACTCGATGAACGAGCCGAAGTACTTTCGCCGCGCGGGCAGCGCGTGGTAGATCGCGGCCAGCAGGTGGGTCTTGCCGACGCCGAACCCGCCGTCGAGGTACATGCCCGGTTTGAGCTCGGGCGCCTTCTTGGCGCGGCGGAAGAAACCGCCGCGCGCCGCCGGGGCTCCACCGTCCGCGAACGCGGAGAGGAGCTCCTTCGCCTGCTGCTGTGACGGATAGGTGTCATCCGCACGGTATGTGTCGAACGTCGCGTCGTCGAACTGCGGCGGGGGTACCAGGGATGCGACCATCTCGTCGCCGGTGACCCGGGGCTGGCGCTCGCTCAGATGCACGATGCCCGTGCCGGTGGTGGTCATGTGAGTCGATCCTAGTCGTGGCACGACGGGCGGGGCCCGCTCACGCCTCGGAGGCGGAGTCCGCGAAGGCGAGCCGGTGTGCACGCAGCCAGCCGGTGATGCGGCTGCTCCACCTCTGCTCGTCGTAGTTCCACAGCTTGGTGTGGCGGGCGACGTCGAAGACTTCGAGCTCGACGAGGTCGGGCCGCGCGACGACCAGGTCGTGGGAGGCGTCGGAGGGCACGAACCCGTCGTCGTCGCTGTGGAGGATGAGGGTCGGATGCCGCAGTTCCCCCGCCCGCGCGACGACGTCAAGTCGGTCGAACGGGATCGGCGCCCCGGCACCGGTGACGGGCGTAGCCCATCCGGCGCCCAGCGCGGTGATCGCCAGCTTCGTGACGACTCTGGGAACCTTCAGCAGATCTGCCTGGTAGGCGAGCACGATGCGCCAGTCGATCACCGGCGAGTCCAGCACGATGCCGGCGATGAGATCGCGGTGCGGCGAGTTCAGCTCGACCTGCAGCGCGATCGCGCCCCCCATCGACCATCCCATGAGCACGACGCGCTTCGCCCCGTGGCGCCGCGCGAACTCGAGGGCGGCTTCGATGTCGCGCCATTCCGTCGCGCCGAGGGCGTAGGTGCCCGACCTGCTGCGGGGGCCGTCGCCGTCGTTGCGGTACGACACCAGCAGCGAGGTGATGCCGGCGGCATGGAACACCGGGACCGCGCGCAGGCACTCGGCGCGCGTCGTGCCGCGCCCGTGCACCTGGATCACCCAGGTGTCGGTGGCCGCTTCAGCCGGAAAGAGCCACGCCGGGCACGGGCCGACCGGTCCGCCGATCAGCTCCGTCGTGTAGGGCAGGTGCAGCTGACCGGGGTCGCTGTAGTACCAGCCGCTGAAGGCGGCGTCGGGTGCGAGTGTCGCGTCCGCGGGAACATGGGTGAGGAGCTTGCGGGTGACGGTGGCCCGGTCCTCCGAGAGCACCGAACCCAATTTGACGTACGAGGCCGTTCCGGTGGTGAAGAGGCCGTAGCGCCCCGGAAGCTCGGTGTCGGGCGTGCGCGAGAGGGTGATGGTCTGCGCGGCGGGGTCGACCTGCACGATGGTCGTGTCGGGGGTGCGCCCGGCCGGCGTGACCACACGACGTGCCATGCTGACGGACAGAAGCCCCATCCATCCGAGCACGCCGCCAAGGGCGGTGCCGAGGGTGACGAGGACGGCGCCGACGAGGGTTCGCGACGAGAGCGAGGCGCCGGGCGTGACGGCGCGCCTGGAAGCCATCATTGTGCGCTCACTCTAGTCTGTCGACGTGGATGATCCGCGCCCTCCTGCGGAGCCCCAGACGTTCGCCGAAGCGGCGGACCGAATGCGCTCCCTCGCCTTCCGCTCCGACTACGTCGTGCGTGAGATCCCCGCGCCCAGCGGGCTCGCCCCCGACGCCCTTGCGCTCGCCGGCGATGTGCGGCCCGAGGAGCACGGCGTGGACTCGCCGTACGGCACGGGACGGTTCGTCCTGCTGCACGATCCGACCGGTGACGACGCCTGGGGTGGATCGTGGCGCATCGTCTGCTTCGCGCAGGCGCCGCTCGAGACCGAGATCGGCACCGATCCCCTGCTCGCCGACGTCGCCTGGTCATGGCTGGTCGACGCACTGGATTCCCGCGGAGCCCGGTATCACTCCGAATCCGGCACGGCGACGAAGACGTTGTCAAAGGGGTTCGGCTCGCTCGCCGACGAGGGCGACGGTGCGCAGATCGAGCTGCGCGCGTCGTGGTCTCCGACCAGCGACATCGCGCACCACGTACGGGCGTGGGCAGAATTGGTATGCATGTTGGCGGGTCTGCCGCCAGGGTCGGAGGAGATAGCTGTGTTCGGACCGCGTCGGAGCCCCCGTGGTTGAGTACCGCGTGATCGAGGATGCCGAGGGGCTCGAGGCGGCCTGTCAGGCTCTGGCCGCCGGGCACGGCCCCGTCGCCGTCGACGTGGAGCGGGCCAGCGGCTTCCGCTACTCCCAGCGTGCCTACCTCGTGCAGGTCTTCCGGCGCGACGCCGGCGTCTACCTGTTCGACCCGCCCGCCATCGGCGACATGACCCCGTTGCAAGCGGCCATCGGCGGCGAGGAGTGGGTGCTGCACGCGGCGAGCCAAGACCTCCCGTCGCTGCGCGAGATCGGCCTCGAGCCGCCCTCGATCTTCGACACCGAGCTGGCGGCCCGGCTGCTCGGGCATGATCGCGTGGGCCTCGGAGCCGTCGTCGAAGACACCCTCGGCATCACGCTCGACAAAGCCCACTCGGCCGCGGACTGGTCCACTCGCCCGCTGCCGCAGGCGTGGCTGGAGTATGCCGCCCTCGACGTGCTGCTGCTGGTCGACGTGCGCGATGTGCTCGCAGAAGAGCTGGCCGAGCAGGGCAAGACGGAGCTGGCCGCCGAGGAGTTCCAGGCGGTGCTCGAGCGCGCTCCCAAGCCACCCCGTGAGGAGCCTTGGCGCCGTCTGAGCGGACTGCACACGGTGCGTGGCCGCCGAGGCCTCGCCGTGGCGCGGGCGCTGTGGACGGCGCGCGAGGAGTACGCGCGTGAACAGGACGTCTCACCGGGCAGGCTGGTGCCCGATCGGGCGCTGGTCGCCGCGGTGCGGGCGGACCCTGCGAGCAAGCAGGAGCTGTCGAAGGTCAAGGAGTTCACCGGACGCGCGAGCCGCTCGCAGCTGGACCGCTGGTGGGCGGCGATCGAAGCCGGTCGCGCCGACGAGTCCCTGCCGCCCGAGCGCGGGTCGGGCGACAGCCTGCCGCCGCCGCGCGCGTGGGCGGACCGCAACCCTGCGGCCGACGCCCGGCTCAAGGCCGCGCGGCCGGACGTCGAGAAGATCGCCGAGGAACTCGGGATGCCGACGGAGAACCTCCTCACCCCCGACACCCTGCGCCGTCTCGCCTGGACGCCGCCGGAGCCGATCGACGTGGCATCCGTCTCTGCCGCCCTCGCGGCGCAGGGAGCGCGGCCCTGGCAGATTGAACGAACTGCACAGGCGATCACCGACGCGTTTGTGCGTTCCGTGCAAACGGTGTCGGACGCGCCGGAAACCGCTTCGTAGGTTCAGCCCAACCGATTCTCGCCGCCTCATAGGGATTCCTAGGCTGGTGGAAATCCCTATTTTTGGAGGCAGAGTGGCCGAGATTTCGGACGTCTTCTTCGTCGACGGTATGCGCACCCCTTTCGGGCGCGCCGGCGAAAAAGGCATGTACTGGAACACCCGATCCGATGACCTCGCCGTCAAGGCGACCATCGGACTCATGCAGCGCAACCCGAAAGTGCCCGCCGACCGCATCGACGACGTCGCGATCGCTGCTACCAGCCAGACCGGCGACCAGGGGCTGACCCTGGGCAGGTCGGTGGCGATCCTCGCAGGACTCCCTCAGACGGTTCCCGGTTTCGCCATCGACCGCATGTGCGCCGGCGCGATGACGAGCGTCACCACGATGGCAGGCTCGATCGGCGTCGGCATGTACGACATCGCCCTCGCCGGCGGCGTCGAGCACATGGGGCACCACCCCATCGGCACGAACGCCGACCCGAACCCGCGCTTCGTCGCGGAGAAGATGGTCGACCCCGGTGCCCTCAACATGGGTGTCACGGCCGAGCGCATCTTCGACCGCTTCCCGCACCTGACCAAGGAGCGCTCCGACCGGTACGGCATGCTCAGCCAGCAGAAGCTGCAGGCCGCCTACGACGCCGGCAAGATCCAGCCCGATCTCGTGCCGGTGGCGATCAAGGATGCCGAGGGTGCTTGGGGTCTGGCCACCGCCGACGAGGGCCGCCGCCCGCAGACCACGATGGAAGACCTCGCGAGCCTGAAGACGCCCTTCCGCCCGCACGGTCGCGTCACCGCCGGCACGTCGTCGCCGCTGACCGACGGCGCGACGATGTCGCTGCTGGCCGGTGGCGGAGCCGTGAAGGAACTGGGCCTCGCACCCAAGATGCGTCTGGTCTCCTACGCCTTCGCGGGCGTGCAGCCGGAGATCATGGGCATCGGCCCGATTCCCTCGACTGAGAAGGCGCTGCGCAAGGCGGGCCTCACGATCTCGGACATCGGCCTGTTCGAGCTCAACGAGGCATTCGCGATCCAGGTCATCTCGCTGCTGGACCACTTCGGCATCGCCGACGACGACCCGCGCGTGAACCCCTGGGGCGGCGCCATCGCCGTGGGTCACCCGCTCGCGGCCTCCGGTGTGCGCCTGATGATCCAGCTCGCCGCCCAGTTCGCGGAGCGTCCCGACGTCCGGTACGGCCTGACGGCCATGTGCGTGGGCCTCGGCCAGGGCGGCTCGGTCATCTGGGAGAACCCGCACTTCGACGGCAAGAAGAGGAAGTAACGCTGCGATGACCGACTACGACTCCATCGACTTCTCCCCGATCCTCTCCGCCGACGCCACCGACGGAGAAGTGGTCACCCACTCCCCCGTGCGTGACATCACGCTGCCCAGCGGCAAGGTGCTGGCCCTCATCACGCTCGACAACGGGCGCGACCACACCCGGCCCAACACGCTGGGCCCGGCGACCCTTGCCGAGCTCGGCGAGACCCTCGCGGGCCTCAAGGCCCGCGCGGCCGCCGGCGAGATCCAGGCGGTGGGCATCACCGGCAAGCAGTACATCCTGGCTGCCGGTGCCGACCTGTCCGACATCTCGAAGCTGGGTTCCCAGGACAACGCGCGTCTCGTGGCCCAGTTCGGTCACAAGGTGCTCGGGTCCCTGTCGGAACTGGGCGTGCCGTCGTTCGCGTTCGTCAACGGGCTCGCGCTCGGCGGCGGACTCGAGATCGCGCTCAACTCCACCTACCGCACCGTCGATGCATCCGCGGCGGCCATCGCGCTTCCCGAGGTGTTCCTCGGCATCATCCCCGGCTGGGGCGGCGCCTACCTGCTGCCGAACCTGATCGGCATCGAGAACGCGCTCGAGGTCGTCATCTCGAACCCGCTGAAGCAGAACCGCATGCTCAAGCCGCAGCAGGCGTTCGACTACGGGATCATGGACGCGATCTTCCCCGCCTCGAACTACCTCGAGGATTCGCTGATGTGGGCCGACGGCGTGCTCAGCGGCGCGGTGAAGGTCAGCCGCAAGCACGAGCCCGGCAAGATCGAGCGTCTCACCAAGTGGCCCGTCGCCATCAAGATGGCCCGCGGCATGCTCGAGTCGAAGATCGGCACCGTTCCGAAGTCGCCGTACGTGGCGCTGGACCTGCTGGACAAGGCGAAGAGCGGCACGAAGGCCGACGGCTTCGCCCGCGAGGACGAGGCGCTGGCCGAGCTCATCACCGGCGACCAGTTCGCGGCATCCATGTACGCGTTCGACCTCGTGCAGAAGCGGGCGAAGCGTCCCGTGGGCGCTCCCGACAAGCAGCTCGCGAAGAAGGTCACCAAGGTCGGCGTCATCGGCGCCGGTCTCATGGCCAGCCAGTTCGCCCTGCTGTTCGTGCGCAAGCTGCAGGTGCCGGTGCTCATCACCGACCTCGACCAGGCGCGGGTGGACAAGGGTCTGTCTTACATCCACGAGGAGATCGGCAAGCTCGAGGCGAAGGGCCGCCTCGACGCGGACACCGCCAACAAGCTGCGGGGCCTCGTGACCGGCACGACGGACAAGAGCCAGTACGCGGACTGCGACTTCGTGATCGAGGCGGTGTTCGAGGAGGTCGGCGTCAAACAGCAGGTGTTCGGCGAGATCGAGAAGATCATCGCCGACGACGCGATCCTGGCGACGAACACCTCATCGCTGTCGGTCGAGGAGATCGGCTCAACGCTCGCGCACCCCGAGCGGCTCGTCGGCTTCCACTTCTTCAACCCGGTGGCGGTCATGCCGCTCATCGAGATCGTGAAGACACCGCACACCGCCGACGCTGCGCTGTCGACGGCGTTCGTCGTCGCCAAGGGGCTGGGCAAGAACGCGGTGCTCACCGCCGATGCCCCCGGCTTCGTGGTGAACCGTCTGCTCGCGAAGGTCATGGGCGAGGCGGCGCGAGCCGTGTACGAGGGCACCCCGCTGCTGACGGTCGAGCGCGCGTTCGGTCCGCTCGGTCTGCCGATGACCCCGTTCCAGTTGATCGACCTGGTCGGCTGGAAGGTCGCGGCCCACGTGCAGGACACGATGGTCGCCGCCTTCCCCGACCGCTTCTACGCGAACGAGAACTTCCACGCTCTCGCGCAGCTGGACGCCGTGGTCGAGAAGGACAAGTCCGGACGCGTGTCGGGCTGGACCAAGCAGGCCGAGAAGGTGCTCAAGGGTGCGGTGGGGTCGTCCCCGGCATCCGAGGCCGACATCCTGCGCCGTGTGCAGGACGGTCTGGCTCAGGAGATCCGCATCATGCTCGACGAGGGCGTGGTGCCCGAGGTCGAGGACATCGACCTTTGCCTCATCCTCGGCGCCGGGTGGCCGTTCATCGACGGCGGCGCCTCGCCGTATCTCGACCGCGAGGGAGCGTCGGAGCGCGTCTTCGGCGGCACGTTCCACACCCCGCCGATCCGCGGCATCTCGCAGCGCTGACGCGGCACGCATCACGGCGGCTCCGGGCTTCGGCTCGGGGCCGCCGTTCGTTCGGCGGGGGCGGCGCGATCGAGCCGAATCGGGACCGTGCTACGTTCGTGCCCGTGATCAGCACCCCGGAGCATGGGCGGAACGCCATCGCCGCGCAGGCGTCCCCGCGGACGCCGGAATTCCCCATGGCCTTCACAACGGCTGAGTTCGCGCGAGGGGCTGTGGCCGCGTGGGTCGCGTACCTCGTTCTCGCGACGGTCGCGTACCTGGCCGTGCTGCAAGGCTACGTCGTCGTCGCAGCGGTGTTCTACGTCCCGGTATCGGCCGTCGTCCTCGTGATGGGGTCCTTTCCCGCGTACCTCCTGGGCTGGTCCTTACGTCGATCCCGGCGTATCGCTGTGCACCTCGTCAGCTTCGTCGTCTACGGCGCGGTGGTGGGCTTCGTCGCGACCGCCCTCTTCCTCCTCATCCGCGGCGACTTGGGCGGCGGGGCGCTGTATTACCTGGTGAACACCGTGCTCTCCGCGGTGAGCGTGCCACTCGGGTGGTATTGGACCGCTCGCCAGGCTCTGCGTCCACGTGCGGCGAGGATCGATCACGACGCGGTCGCCGAGGATGCCGCGGTCGCGCGCGGGGCGGCCGCAGACGACGCGCGCTGACGGCGGCCACGCCGTCGGGACCCCCGCCCCGACTCAACGGGGCAAGCCGCCGGTTGCCTACTGCGCTGCGCGCACGCGCAGGTCGCGGGCCAGGTGGTCACGCTGCTCGATGACGATGCGCCGGAGGGCGCCGGGGGCGTCGGCGTTCTCGGCGAGCCAGCGATCTGCGGGTTCGAGCGACTCGGATGCCGGAAAGAGGCCCCGCACGAGGCGACGTGCGATCTCGATGCTGCGCTCGGACCATGTCCCGCGGAGGCGGGCGTAGTAGTCGGCATCGAAGCCTGCGATCAGGTCGCGCCGCCCGCCCGCGCGGAAACCGGCGATGGTGGCGCTCAGATGGTCATTGGTGAGGGCCACGTCGTCCCAGGCACGCTGCCACGCCGCAGCGCGGACGTCGGCGACGGGCTGGGCGGCGCACATCTCGATGTAGGCGGTGCGACCGGTCGCGGTATCGTCACGGGTCAGCTGGGCATCCGCATCCGCCGTCGACGCTTCGCCGGTGGTCGCCAGGGCGGTCCACCAGCTCCAGCGCAGCTCGGGGTCGAGGGCGAGGCCCTGCGGCGCGGCATCTGCACCCTCGAGCATGGAGCGCAGCGCAGGTGCCCGCGACCCGTCGTAGGCGGCAGCGTGACCCACGGCGCGAGCCCAGGCCAGCTGTGCTCCGCTGCCGGGCTCTGCGTCCCACATCCCCTGCCACGTGGTCTGCAGCCACGCCGCGCTCTCTTCGGCACGCCGCGCCTCGGGCACGTAGTGGGCGACGGCGAAACCGGCGTTGGCCAGCACGTCGGTCAGCAGCGCGATGTTCGACTCGGCGGGCGCGTGGCGGCGCACGATGTCCAGGTACCGTGCGACGGGCAGTTCGCCGTCCCGGGCCGCGTTCCAGAGGGCTGACCAGACCACCGCGCGCGCCAGCGCGTCGTCGATCGTCGACAGCGCCGCCTGCACGGCGTCGAGCGAGGTGGCATCCAGGCGCACCTTGGCGTAGGTGCGGTCGCCGTCGTTGAGCAGGATCAGGTCGGCGTCGTCCGGGAGCGGCAGCGGCGTGCGTGCCTTGTCGACGTCGTACTCACCGGCCTCGCCGCGCACCAGCCGTCCATCGCTGAGGCGGTACACCGCTGCCCCCAGCCGATGCGGGCGCGGGTCGGTCTGCACGAGGGTGAACCCGTCGTCGCCCCGCTCGACGGACAGGGTGGACATGCCCGTGGTCTGCAGCCAGGCACGCGACCACGCCCGCACGTCGCGGCCCGAAACCGTCCCGAGCTCGGTGAGCAGGTCGTCCAGCGTCGTGTTGCCGAAGGCGTGCGCGGCGAAGTAGCGGCGGGCGCCCTCGAAGAACGCCTCCTCGCCGACGAAGGCGACCAGCTGCTTGAGTACGGCGGCGCCCTTGGCGTAGGTGATGCCGTCGAAGTTGAGCTTGGCCGCTTCGAGGTCGGGGATGTCCGCGACGATCGGATGCGTCGTCGGCAGCTGGTCCTGCTGATAGGCCCACGCCTTGCGGCGGGCCGCGAAGGTGACCCAGGCGTCGCCGAACCGTGTCGCCGCGGCCGTGGCGTGGGCGCCCATGTAATCGGCGAACGACTCCTTCAGCCACAGGTCGTCCCACCACTTCATCGTCACGAGATCGCCGAACCACATGTGGGCCATCTCGTGCAGAATCGTGTTCGCCCGTCCTTCGCGCTGCGCAACGGTGGCCGCGCCCCGGAACACGTACGCCTCGGTGAAGGTCACCAGGCCCGGGTTCTCCATGGCGCCGAGGTTGTACTCGGGCACGAAGATCTGGTCGTACTTGCCCCACGGGTACGGGTAGGCGAAGGCGTCGGTGAAGAAGTCCAGCCCCTGACGGGTGATCTCGATGATCTCCTCGGCGTCGAGGTGCCGCGCCAGAGACGCGCGGCAGAGCACGCCGAGAGCGACGGTCTGCTCGCCGCGGCTCCATTGCGCGTCGACCCGGTGGTAGGGCCCGGCGGCGACGGCGGTGATGTAGCTCGAGAGCGGCAGGGTGGGCGCGAACTCGGTCGTGCGGGCGTCGCCGAGGTCGATCTCGGCGACCGCCTGGCGGTTCGACAGGACCTCCCAGCCCTTGGGGGCGGTCACGACGAACGTGTACCGCGCCTTCATGTCGGGCTGCTCGAAGCACGCCATGACGCGACGCGCGTCGGCCGGCTCGTACTGGGTGTACAGGTACGTCGCGCCGTCCACGGGGTCCACGAAGCGGTGCAGTCCTTCACCGGAGCGGCTGTAGGCGCCGCGGGCGACGATGCGCACGGTGTTGCGGGGCCCCAAGCCCGTGACGCGGATGCGCGCCCCGTCCCACTGCACCGGCTGAGCGGCGCCGTTCACCTCGACCAGCTCCACCGCTTCGCCGATGAAGTCGATCCACGTCGACTCGGTGCGGGAGCCGAACTCCAGCTCGCTGACGGTCCTGAACCCGGTGCGGTCAGGGTCCGGTGCCGTGGTCAGGTCGAGCTCCACCCGGATGCTCTGCACGGTCACCGCGGCCGATCGTGCTGCTGTCTCTCCGCGGGTCAGGTTGGCGGTGGCGGTGTCCATCCATCCATGCTTTCACGTCGACGAGCCTGACCGCGGCGACGACCGCTGCGCTCAGCGGCGGTCGTCGCGTCCCGGTGTCGCGTGGTCGTGGGCGTCGACGGATTCCGTCGTCCAGGTCCCGTTGCCATCAGCCGGCGGACGCGCGACGGGGATGCGGGTTCCCAGCACCTGGGACACCACGTCCTGCGCGATCTTGGCGGCCGTGAGGCCGGCGTCGGCGAGGATCTGCTCACGGCTGGCGTGGTCGATGAACTCGTCGGGAAGACCGAGCTCGTCGACAGCCGTGTCCACGCCCGCTTCGCGCAGCACCTGGCGCACCCGTGTGCCGATGCCGCCGACGCGGATGCCGTCCTCGATCGTGATGACGAGGCGATGGGATGCCGCGAGCTCGACGATCGACGGCTGCACCGGGATGACCCAGCGCGGGTCGACGACGGTCGCGCCGATCCCCTGCGCCCGTAGCCGCTCGGCGACTTCCATCGCCAGGTGCGCCATGGGTCCGATGCCGACCAGCAGCACGTCCTGTGCGCCGCTGCGGGCCAACACGTCGACGCCGTCGGACAGACGCTCGATCGCCGGCAGATCGTCTCCCACGGCACCCTTCGGGAAGCGCACCACCGTGGGGCCGTCTTCGACGGCGATCGCCTCGTGGAACTCCTCGCGCAGCCGCTCCGCGTCGCGCGGCACGGCAATGCGGATGTGGGGAACGAGCTGCAGCATCGCAAGGTCCCACACGCCGTGGTGGCTGGGCCCGTCGGGGCCGGTGACTCCGGCGCGGTCGAGCACGAACGTCACGCCCGCCTTGTGGAGGGCGACGTCCATCAAAACCTGGTCGAATGCGCGGTTCATGAAGGTGGCGTACAGCGCCACGACGGGGTGAAGTCCCCCGTAGGCGAGGCCGGCGGCCGATGCCACGGCGTGCTGCTCGGCGATGCCCACGTCGTACACGCGGTCGGGGAAGCGCTGCGCGAACGGGAGCAGCCCGGTCGGGCGCAGCATCGCAGCAGTGATCGCGATGATGTCCTCGCGCTGCTCACCGGCGCGGACGAGCTCCTCGGAGAACACGTCGGTCCACGCTCCGGATCCCGCGCCGCCGATCGCCTCGCCGGTGATGGGATCGATCTTGCCGACGGCGTGGAACTGGTCGGCCTCGTCGCTGCGGGCGGGCGCGTAGCCACGGCCCTTCTCGGTGATGGCGTGCACGATCACGGGCGCGCCGTACGACTTCGCCAGCTCCAGCGTCTCGACCAGCGATGCCATGTCGTGGCCGTCCACCGGCCCGAGGTACTTGATGTCGAGGTTCGAGTAGAGCGCGGCGTTGTTGACGAACCGCGACAGGAACCCGTGGGTGCCACCCCGGACGCCCCGGTACACCGCCCGCGCTGCGGGGCCGAGGCGACGAGAGAGGGTCGCGGAGCCGCGGTGCAGCGAACGGTAGGTCTCTGCCGTGCGCACGCGGTTGAGGTACCGTGCCATGCCGCCGATGGTGGGGGCGTAGGAGCGGCCGTTGTCGTTGATGACGATGACGAGGTTGCGGTCGTTGTCGTCGGTGATGTTGTTGAGCGCCTCCCATGTCATGCCGCCCGTCAGGGCGCCGTCGCCGACGACGGCCACGACGTGCCGATCGGTGCGACCGGTGCGTGTGAGCGCGCGCGAGACGCCGTCGGCCCAGCTGAGCGAGCTCGAGGCGTGCGAGGACTCCACCACGTCGTGCGGGCTCTCGCTGCGCTGCGGGTAGCCGGCGAGCCCTCCGCGCGATCGCAGCTGCGAGAAGTCCTTGCGGCCGGTGAGCAGCTTGTGCACGTACGACTGGTGGCCGGTGTCGAAGATGATCGGGTCATCCGGGGAGTGGAACACCCGGTGGATCGCGATGGTGAGTTCCACGACGCCGAGGTTCGGGCCCAGATGGCCCCCCGTACGGGAGACGTTGTCGACGAGGAACTCGCGGACCTCACCGGCCAGCTGCTCGAGCTGAGCCGTCGTCAGGCGGTCCAGGTCGCGCGGGCCGTCCACCGAATCAAGCAGCGACATGTGTCCTCTTCCTGTGATCGGGACGGGGTTCCCACTGTACCCGCGCCATCCGGCAGAGGGATGGAAACAGGCCCGGAGCCGTCGGGCTCCGGGCCTGTTCGCCGGGTGTGCGCGCTCGCGTCAGACCAGGCTGCGAAGCACGTACTGCAGGATGCCGCCGTTGCGGTAGTAGTCCGCTTCACCGGGGGTGTCGATGCGCACGACGGCGTCGAACTCGACGGTCTGCTTGCCCTCGGCCGAGAACTCGCTGGGCTCGGCGACCACGCGCACCGTCTTGGGAGTGACGCCCTCGTTCAGCTGCTCGAGACCGGTGATCGAGATGATCTCCGTCCCGTCCAGGCCGAGGGACTTCCAGCTCTCCCCCTCCGGGAACTGCAGCGGCACGACACCCATGCCGATGAGGTTCGAGCGGTGGATGCGCTCGAAGCTCTCGGTGATGACCGCCTTCACTCCCAGAAGGCTCGTGCCCTTGGCCGCCCAGTCGCGCGACGAGCCGGAGCCGTATTCCTTGCCGCCGAAGACGACGAGCGGGGTCTCCTGCGCCTGGTAGTTCATGCACGCGTCGAAGATGAACGACTGCGGCCCACCGGGCTGCGTGAAGTCGCGGGTGTAACCGCCCTCGACGATCTTGCCGTCGTTGACGGCGGCGACCAGTTCGTTCTTCAGGCGGATGTTCGCGAACGTGCCGCGGATCATGACCTCGTGGTTGCCACGGCGCGAGCCGTAGGAGTTGAAGTCCTTCTGCGCGACGCGGTGCTCGGTCAGGTACTGCGCGGCGGGGGTGCCGATCTTGATGTTGCCGGCAGGGCTGATGTGGTCGGTCGTGACCGAGTCGCCGAGCGCTGCCATGACGCGCGCGCCGCGGATGTCGGTGACCGGGGTCAGCTCGGTCGTCATACCCTCGAAATACGGCGCCTTGCGGACGTAGGTGGAGTCCTCATCCCACTCGAAGATCGGGCCGGTCGGCGTCGGCAGCGTCTGCCAGCGCTCGTCGCCGTCGAAGACCGTCGCGTACTGCTTGATGAACTGCTCGCGCGAGATCGACGAGTCGATGATCTCCTGCACCTCGTCGGTGGCGGGCCAGATGTCCTTCAGGAACACGTCGTTGCCGTCGGTGTCCTTGCCCAGCGCGTCGGTCTCGAAGTCGAAGTTCATCGACCCGGCCAGGGCGTAGGCCACGACCAGCGGCGGCGACGCGAGGTAGTTCATCTTCACATCGGGGCTGATGCGACCCTCGAAGTTGCGGTTGCCCGAGAGCACTGCGGTGACGGCGAGGTCGTTGTCGTTGACCGCCTGCGACACCTCTTCGATGAGCGGGCCCGAGTTGCCGATGCAGATCGTGCAGCCGTAGCCGACGGTGTAGAACCCGAGACCCTCGAGGTCCTTGTCGAGCCCCGACTTCTCGTAGTAGTCGGTGACGACCTTCGAGCCCGGCCCGAGCGTGGTCTTGACCCACGGCTTCTGCTTGAGGCCCTTCTCGCGCGCCTTGCGGGCGAGAAGACCGGCGGCGATCATGACGGACGGGTTCGACGTGTTGGTGCACGACGTGATGGCCGCGAGCGTCACCGCGCCGTTGTCGAGCAGGTAGGGCGAGCCCTCCGGGGGCGTCACCTTGACCGGGTTGGATGCCGGGTGCGTTGAGCCGCTGAACAGCAGAGCGGACTCGGCGTGCTGGTCCTCGTGCTGGTGCGAGACGCCGTCCGCGGACACGGTCTCGTGCTCGACGCCGGGAGCGGTGCCGGGGTCGGAGGCCGGGAACGTGCCCTCGACCTCGACGGCGTCCTCGACGGTCAAATCGGTGTAGTTGAGGATGTCCTGCTGGAACTGGGTCTTGGCCTCCGACAGCAGGATGCGGTCCTGCGGGCGCTTCGGGCCTGCGATGGACGGCACGACCGTGGAGAGGTCGAGTTCCATGTACTCACTGAAGCCGGGCTCGCGGTCGGCGTCGTGCCAGAGCGACTGCGCCTTCGCGTACGCCTCGACCAGGGCGACGGTCTCTTCCGGGCGACCGGTGAGGCGCAGGTACTCGAGGGTGACGTCATCGATCGGGAAGATGGCCGCGGTGGAGCCGAACTCCGGGCTCATGTTGCCGATGGTGGCGCGGTTGGCCAGCGGGACGGATGCCACGCCGGCGCCGTAGAACTCCACGAACTTGCCGACGACGCCGTGCTTGCGCAGCATGTCGGTGATGGTGAGCACGACGTCGGTGGCGGTGACGCCGGCGGGGATCTCGCCGGTGAGCTTGAAGCCCACGACGCGCGGGATCAGCATCGACACGGGCTGGCCGAGCATAGCGGCCTCGGCCTCGATGCCGCCGACGCCCCAGCCGAGCACGCCGAGGCCGTTGACCATCGTGGTGTGCGAGTCGGTGCCGACGCAGGTGTCGGGGTACGCACGCAGCACGCCGTCGACCTCACGGTCGTAGACGACCTTGGCGAGGTGCTCGATGTTCACCTGGTGCACGATGCCGGTTCCGGGCGGGACGACCTTGAAGTCGTTGAACGCGGTCTGGCCCCAGCGCAGGAACTGGTACCGCTCGCCGTTGCGCTCGTACTCGATCTCGACGTTGCGCTCGAGTGCGTTGGGCGTGCCGAACAGGTCGGCGATGACCGAGTGGTCGATGACCATCTCGGCCGGCGAGAGCGGGTTGATCTTGTTGGGGTCGCCGCCGAGGGCCGTGACGGCCTCGCGCATGGTGGCGAGGTCGACGATGCAGGGCACACCGGTGAAGTCCTGCATGACCACGCGTGCGGGCGTGAACTGGATCTCGGTGTCGGGCTGAGCAGCGGGGTCCCAGGAGCCGAGCGCCTGGATCTGCTCCTTGGTGACGTTCGCACCGTCCTCGGTGCGCAGCAGGTTCTCCAGCAGCACCTTGAGGCTGAACGGGAGCTTCTCGTATCCCGGCACCGTCTCGATGCGGAAGATCTCATAGTCGGTGCTGCCGACCGTCAGGGTGCTCTTGGCACCGAAGCTGTCAACACTGGACACGCGTGTCTCCTTCGTCGGCCGCGGGAACGGGCAGTACACAGGCCCGCCCTCCATCTTCCCCCGGCGCGGCAGATCGCGGCTAGTGAGGCGCGCCTTACCCATCCGGGGTGACATTTATCTTGATATCAAGATAAATGTATCACTCCGGGCGGGGGCGGTAGAGAGCGCGCGCGGCGAGCCACGTCACCGCGATGAGCGGTGCGAACAGCGGCAGGCCCATGACGAGCTTGAGGGTCCCGAGGGTGGTGACGTCGCCGGCGAAGTACAGCGGAAGCTGCACGGCGAGGCGGGTGAAGAACAATGCCGACCAGGCCAGGGTGAGCCAGAAGAACACGCGGCGCTTACGGGCGTCACGTCTCCAGGCGGTTCCTTCACCCATGAGGTAGCCGGCGGCGAGTCCGATGAGCGACCAGCCGATGAGGGCCGAGACGAGCAGGGCCGTCCCGTACGCGGCGTTCGTGATGAAGCCCGGGAGGAAGTTGTCTTCACCGCGCCCGGTGAACAGTGCCAGCGCGGCGGCCGCGGCGGTGGCGATGAGTCCGCCCAGCGCCGCCGATGGCGGGGTGCGCTGAACGAGCCGGATGACGGTGAGCACCAGCGCGAGGCCGACCGACAGCCCCAGGCTGAGTGGCAGGTTCGACTCATCGGTCGCAGGGTCGTAGGTGAGGGTGTAGGTGACGACGAACACCAGGCCCGGCAGCACGGACTCCGCGACGCCCCGCCAGCCGCCCATGGCGTGCCAGACGACGTGGCCGGTCGGTCGCTCCTCGTTCGGGTCCAGACCCGCACGACGTGCGGCGCCGCCGAGCGCCTGCCCGAGGATGTCGCTCGCGCGCGGCTCGGGCTCGGGCGGTGTGGTGCCCGGCCCCTCGGACGGAGTGCTCACGCGCTGCCCGGGGTGGCGGGCATCTTCAGGGGGATGAGGTCCCGCGGCGGCATGGGGCTGCTGCCGCGAACGACCACGAGCGAGCGGAACAGATCCTCCACGCGCGCTGCGGCATCCGTGTCGGAGGTCGCAGCGCCACCGATGACCCCGCGAAGGAACCAGCGGGGGCCGTCCACGCCGACGAAGCGGGCCAGGCGCATCCCCGCGGGCGTGCCATCGCCGGTTGCCACGACAGGCACCTCGGCGAGCAGCTCCGGGCCGAGGGGACCTTCGCGCTCCTCGACGCGTCCGCCCTGCTGGCGCACCTGCTGGCGGATCTGCTCGCGGGTCTCGTCCCACAGCCCGGTGGAGCGCGGGGCGGCGAAGGGCTGCACCTGAAGCGTCGAGTCGGCGTAGTCCAGACCCACCGCGACGATGCGCTTGGTCTGCTCCTCCACCTCGAGACGCAGATTCAGACCCTCGCGCGGCAGCACCTTGATGCCACCCAGGTCGATGTACGGGCGTACCGGGTTCGCCTCCGACTCGTCGAACGGCCCGTTTGTGGCACGGTCGTCGGGCGCGGCCTTCGAGGCGGAATCGCCCTGCGGGGTTTCGTCGCTCATGCGTCGGTTCCTGTCTTGTCGTAGCCCGTAGAGCCGAAGCCGCCGACCCCGCGGACGCTGTCGGGCAGTTCGGCCATGGGGATGAACCGCGCGCGCGGCACCGGCATGACGATCAGCTGCGCGATGCGGTCGCCCACACCGATGTCGTAGGGCTCGCTGGCGTCGGTGTTCAGCAGTGCGACCTTGATCTCGCCCCGGTAGCCTGCGTCGATCGTGCCCGGCGCGTTGACGATGGTGATGCCGTGCTTGGCCGCGAGACCGCTGCGCGGCACGACGAAGGCGGCATAGCCCTCCGGCAGCGCGATGCGCACGCCGGTGCCGATCAGCGCGCGCTGCCCGGGCTCGAGACGCGCGGCTTCGGTCGAGACCAGGTCGGCTCCCGCGTCGCCGGGATGGGCGTATGCCGGCACCTCGGATGCAACAATGGGGACGTCCACGGAATCGGTCACCACAAGAGGCTAATGCAGAAGACAGAGGCCGGCACGCGCCCGGCATACGCGTATCGCGAGCGGCTCAGTCCCTCGCTCTGGGTGCTTGTGAGCGCCGCGGTGGTCGGCCCGATGGCCGCTCTCGTCCTCACGGCGTTCGACCCTTCGGTGGGCCTGGTCGTGGGAGGCGTGATCACGGTCGCAGTGGTCGCCCTCATGATGGGCCTCTCCCCCGTGATCGAGGTGCGCGACGGCTGGCTGTACGCGGGTCGGGCGAAGATCGAGCTGCGCTTTCTGGGCGACCCTGAAGCCCTCGTCGGCGAGGCGGCGCGCGCCGCACGCGGGCCGGAGCTCGACACGCGTGCGTGGATGCTCGTGCGTCCCGGCATCGACGGCCTCGTGCGCATCCCGCTCGAGGATCCGCGTGACCCCGCCCCGATGTGGCTGCTGTCAAGCAGAACGCCCGACCGTCTCAGCGCGGTGATCCGCGCCGCACGGTCGGGCGTCTGACGGGTATTACGCCGCGCACTCCAGGCACACGGCGCCATCGGCGCCATCGTGGTCGAGCTGCGAGCGGTGCTTCACGAGGAAGCAGTTCGAGCAGGTGAACTCGTCTTCCTGCGGGGGCAGCACCACCACGTCGAGCTCGAGGTCGGAGAGGTCGGCGCCGGGGAGCTCGAACCCCGACGGGTTGTCGGAATCCTCGACGTCAACGGCGCCCGAGAGCTTGTCGGGCACGCGCTCTTTGAGCGCCTCAATCGACTCGCTGTCATCCTCGGTCTTGCGCGGTGCGTCGTAATCGGTGGCCATTCTCGAACGTCTCTACTTCCAGTTCAGCGTGCATGTTCGCCCGATCGGGCGGCCATAGTTTGCATGACGGGATGCCTTTTCGCAAATGCTCTCGGCGGACGCCCAGCGTGCGCCTACGGCCGACCCGTGAAACTCGCGGCGCGCCCTGGATATTCCCGGGTGTGGGGCCGGGGCGTGACAGCATGGCGGCACACGGCAGATTGGGAGGCGTGTTTCGTATGGAACAGCTCAAGGTGATCGGCACCGAAGACGGCACGATCGTCCTCGCCACCGAAAGGGGCGAGCGCTTCGCCCTCCCCATCGACGACGTGCTGCGCGTCGAACTGCGAAAGGCCCGGCGCGACCGCGACGGCGACCGGCGCGGTTCGAAGCCCAGTCCCCGCGACGTGCAGGCGCACATCCGCTCCGGGCTGTCGGCGGCCGAGGTCGCCGAATTGCTGGGCGCCCGCCTCGAGGACGTCCAGCGCTACGAGGGTCCGGTGCTCGCCGAACGTGAGCACGTGGTCGGGCAGGCTCTCGCCGTCCCCGTGCTCGTCGGAAGCGAACTCGAGCCCGACGCGCAGCCGACCTTCGGCGCGGCCGTGCGCGCCAAGCTGGCCGAGGCCGGCGCCGTGGGCGAACGCTGGACCAGCTGGCGCGAGCAGTCCGGCTGGATCGTGAAGCTCGAGTTCACCGCCAACGACGTGGCCCACGACGCCCGCTGGACGTTCGACCCCCGCCGCAGCACCCTCGCGCCGCAGAACAGCGACGCCACGCAGCTGTCGCGACAGGGATCGCTGCCCGAGGGTCTCATCCCCCGACTGCGCGCGCTTGACCACCCCATGGGCAAGGACGAGTCGCGCTTCGACAGCGGCGCGTTCGGACCCCGACGCCCGCTCGAGACCGAACCCGAGTCCGACGCCCCCGATGTGCGCACGCCCACCGGGCAGTCGGCGCAGTCCGCCGCGATCAAGCGCGCGCCCGACATGCCGGTGACCTCGTCCGAGACGGCAGACCTGCTCGAAGCGCTGCGCCGACGCCGCGGTCAGCGCGAACCGCTCCCCGGAACGGCGGCCACGCCGCAGACCGCGTCGCCGTCGCCGGTCGCGCTCTTCGAGTCGGCGGATGCCGCACAGGCACGGTCCGCCGCAGCACAGCCGGCCGAGCACGCGGCCCCAGCCGGCCAGGAGCCGCGCTCCGACGACAACGGCGGACGACGCCGTGGCGGACGCCCGTCGATGCCCTCCTGGGACGAGATCGTCTTCGGCGCGCGCACCGAGGAGTCCTAGCCCGCGTACGCCCCCATGCGGATGAGCGGGACGATCCGCTCCTCCGGGGTCAACGAACCGTGCTGGCCGACCATGCGCTGCGGCCCCTTGTCGCTCAGGCGGTCGTCGTAATAGGCGACGCCGGCGCGGGCGGCGACGAGCACGTCGCCGATCCGAGGTAGCACCTCGGGATCGGTCTGGCCGAACAGGCCGGCACGCACGGCCTCCTCGCGGGTGAGCACCCACGACCGGGCACCCTCCGCAGCCTCCCACGCGGCGTGCACCGCCGCGGCCTGGCCGGGTTCGGCGTACAGGTGCAGCATCCGGGGCTCGCCCCCGATCACCCGCACGCCGTCGGTGAGTCCGTCGCCGTCGCGCAGCAGCAGGTGGCGGTGCCGCGGCACGTCGACCATCCCGTGATCGGCGGTGACGACGACACCGGTGCGTGGCGCGACGAGCTGCGAGAGTCGCCGCGCCGCGGCATCCACCCGCTCCAACCCCGCCGACCATTCGTCGGACTCCCACCCGTGGCGGTGGCCGAGCGAATCCAGCTCGGGCGCGTAGAGGTAGACGAGGGCGCCCGGATGCCGGGCCGCCGCGTCGGCCGCGCGCTCGATGCGTTCGTCGAGGTCGTCGGCCCCGACGAACGTGGCCCCGCGAAGAGTCGCCTCGGTGAATCCGGTGTTCGCGTACTCGGACTTCGTGACGACGAAGCAGGGCCGTCCCGCGCGGGACTCCCGTGCGAAGAGAGGCTCAGCGCGCTGCCACGTCAGCGGGTCGAGACCGTGGCTCTCCCAGCCCTTGAGCTGGTTGGGGGCCTCGTCCGTCCCGGGAATGCGCAGGCGGTACCCGACGATGCCGTGCGTACCCGGCTCGACCCCGGTCAGCAGGCTGGTGAGGGCGGCGGCGGTGGTGCTCGGGAACACCGTGTGCGCGAGGTCCTTCTTGGTCATCGCGCCGGCGAGGAAGCGGGCGTGTCCGGAGCGGGCGGCGAGGTTGGAGCGGCCCAACCCGTCGACGACGAAGACGATCGCGCTCTGGGCGGGCGGCAGCCAGTCGTCCTCGCCGGCGAGCGACGCCCGCAGGTGCGTGACGACGCCGGTGAGGTTCCGGGCCGCGGCCGGGTCCGCAGGTAGGCTGGAAGACATCGCGGCCAGTCTCCCATACGGGGTCGACGGCCCACTCTCCCCCGTCACCCGAGGACGCAACACCGTACATGGCCGCATCGCGCAAAGCCCCCGCCCCCGCCGCCGCCCTCGTCGAGCGCATCGAGGACGTGGACGTCTCCACCGAGATGCAGGGCTCGTTCCTGGAGTACGCCTACTCCGTCATCTACTCGCGCGCGCTGCCCGATGCCCGCGATGGGCTCAAGCCCGTGCAGCGGCGCATTCTGTACCAGATGGCCGAGATGGGCCTGCGGCCAGACCGTGGACACGTCAAGAGCGCCCGTGTCGTCGGCGAGGTGATGGGAAAGCTCCATCCCCACGGCGACACCGCGATCTACGACGCGCTGGTGCGCCTGGCGCAGCCGTTCGCACTGCGCGTGCCCCTCGTCGACGGACACGGCAACTTCGGATCACTCGACGACGGCCCGGCTGCCGCGCGCTACACCGAAGCCCGCCTCGCGCCGTCGGCGCTGGCGCTGACCGAGAGCCTCGACGAAGACGTCGTGGACTTCGTGCCGAACTACGACGGGCAGTTCCAGCAGCCCGAAGTCCTCGCCGCCGCGTTCCCGAACCTGCTCGTCAACGGCACCACCGGCATCGCCGTCGGCATGGCCACCAACATGGCACCGCACAACCTCATCGAGGTGGTCGGCGCGGCCGTGCATCTGCTCGACAACCCCGAGGCCACGCTCGAAGAGCTCATGGAGTTCGTTCCGGGGCCGGACCTGCCCGGCGGTGGCGTGATCGTCGGTCTCGACGGGGTGAAGGATGCCTACGCCACTGGCCGCGGCACCTTCCGCACCCGCGCGAAGGTCTCGATCGAGTCCCTGGGGCCGCGGCGCACCGGTCTGGTCGTGACCGAGCTGCCTTACATGGTCGGGCCGGAGCGGGTGATCGAGAAGATCAAGGACGCTGTGACGTCCAAGAAGCTCACCGGCATCTCCGACGTCGCCGACTTCACCGACCGCAACAACGGCCTGCGTCTGGTCATCGGCATCAAGACCGGCTTCGACCCGCAGGCCGTGCTCACCCAGCTCTACCGGCTCACACCGCTCGAGGACTCGTTCGGCATCAACAACGTCGCCCTCGTGGAGGGTCAGCCGCAGACGCTCGGGCTGAAGGAGCTGCTGCAGGTATACCTGCAGCACCGTCTGCAGGTCGTCACGCGCCGCAGCCGGTATCGGCTGGCGCGCCGACAGGACCGGCTCCACCTGGTGGAGGGTCTGCTCATCGCGATCCTCGACATCGACGAGGTCATCCAGGTCATCCGTGCCTCCGATGACAGCGACCAGGCCCGCACACGCCTCATGGACGTGTTCGACCTGTCGCAGGCGCAGGCGGAGTACATCCTCGAGCTGCGGCTGCGTCGGCTCACCAAGTTCTCGCGCGTGGAGCTCGAGGCCGAGCGCGATCAGCTCAAGGCCGAGATCGCCCACCTCGAGGAGCTGCTGGCCAGCGAGGTGCTGCTGCGCGCGCAGGTGGCCCGCGAGCTCGACGCCGCGGCCGAGACCTTCGGCACGCCGCGGCGCACGCTGCTGCTCAACGGCGGTCCGCCGGTGTCGGCCCGCTCGCGCGCCGCCGCTCCGGCCGATCTGCAGATCGCCGACGCGCCCTGCCGCGTCTTCCTCTCGGCCACCGGGCGCATGGTCCGCGCCGACCTGCGCAGCGACGTGGACGGCGACGGCGGAACCGGCATCGTGCCGCCGGCGCGCCGCAGCAAGCACGACGCGGTCCGCTGCAGCGTGGACACCACCACGCGCGGCGACCTCGGCGCCGTGACCAGCGCGGGACGCCTCGTGCGCTTCTCCCCCGTCGACCTGCCCTCAGTGCCGGGCAACTCGGTGCAGCTGGCGGCCGGCACCCGGGCCGACCAGTACCTCGGCCTCAGCGGCGGCGAGCATGTCCTCGCGATCGTGCCGCTGTCGGAGGACCCGCCGATCGCGCTCGGCACGGCGCAGGGCGTGGTCAAGCGCGTCGCCGCCAGCGAGATCGGCAACAAGCACGATGTCGAGATCATTGCGCTCAAGCCCGGCGACCGCGTGGTGGGCGCGGCAGTCGCCCCCGACGACTCCCAGCTCGTCTTCGTCACCACCGATGCGCAGCTGCTGCGCTTCGAAGCGACCGCGGTGCGCCCCCAGGGTCGGTCGGCCGGCGGCATGGCCGGCATCCGCCTCGCCGATGGGCAGCACGTGATCTTCTTCGGCGTGGTCGACGCGGGCGCCGAGGACGAGGCGGTCGTGGTGACGATCGCCGACACCTCGCAGACCCTGACGGGAACGGATGCCGGCAGCGGCAAGGTCTCCGCCCTGTCGGAGTACCCGACGAAGGGGCGCTCCACTGGCGGTGTGCGGGCTCAGCGCTTCCTGAAGGGCGAAGACACCCTCTCGCTCGCGTGGGTGGGCGTCGAGCCGCGTGCGGTCGGTCCGGACGGCGCCGTGCGCACGCTCGCCGCGCCGGGCGCGAAGCGCGACGCCTCGGGTCAGCCGCTGGAAGACGTCATCGGCGCCGTCGGCACCGTCATCTCCTGACGGTCGCTGAGCGAGGGAGCGCAGCTGCGCTCGCTCACCTACCGGTGGTGCGGTGGGTGTTCAGTGACTGGATGACCGGATCGGTGACATGCCGCAGGCCATCCGCTTCACCGTCAACCGCGGACAGCCGCGCAATCAGAGCACGTTTCGCCGCCCGCCGGTCGATACCCTCCGGCAGTTCGAACGCGAGCACGTCGAAGTCCCGATCGTCGTACTGAGGGACGCTCGCCCGCACTCGTCCGAGTTGAGGATCCTCACTCGCGAGGTGCAGATGCGCCCGCAACTCGGGATCGAAGCCCGTACCGCCGACGTAGGCGACTGCGCCGGTGTTGACGTCGATCCAGACGTAGAGCCAGGATCCGGTGGGCCGCACATGCCCCTTGCGGACGGGGATGACGCGCGGGTGGCTCAGGGTCATCTGCCCACCTTATTGATCGGTGGCTCCTGCGAGCGGGTCGTTTCGTCTCGCTGCGCTCGCTCACCGACCAAAGGGATCAGGCGTCGATGCGCTCGCGGCCGAGCCGGTCGCTGGATTCGACGATGAACTCACGCCGGGGTGCCACGTCGCTTCCCATCAGCAGCTCGAACACCGAGTTGGCGGCGTCGGCATCCTGCAGGCGCACGCGGCGCAGCGTCCGCCCGGCCCGGTCCATCGTGGTGGTCGCGAGCTGATCGGCATCCATCTCACCCAGACCCTTGTACCGCTGGATCGGTTCCTGCCAGCGCTTGCCCGCCTTGGTGAGCTTGGCAAGCAGGGCGTGCAGCTCCGCCTCGCTGTAGGTGTAGATCGTCTCATTGGGCTTGGAGCCGGGGTTCACCACGATGACGCGGTGCAGCGGAGGCACGGCCGCGTACACGTGGCCCTCTTCGATCAGCGGGCGCATGTACCGGAAGAAGAGCGTCAGCAGCAGCGTTCGGATGTGCGCGCCATCGACGTCGGCGTCGCTCATCAGGATGATCTTGCCGTAGCGGGCCGTGCTGAGGTCGAACGAGCGGCCCGACCCGGCGCCGATCACCTGGATGATCGCGGCGCACTCGGCGTTGGAGAGCATGTCGCTCACCGAGGCCTTCTGCACGTTGAGGATCTTGCCTCGGATCGGCAGAAGCGCCTGGTACTCGCTGTTGCGGGCCAGCTTGGCCGTCCCCAGGGCCGAGTCACCCTCCACGATGAACAGCTCGGACTGCGCGACGTCGTTCGTGCGGCAATCGGCGAGCTTTGCGGGGAGGGAGGAGGATTCCAGGGCGTTCTTGCGCCGCTGGGTCTCTTTGTGGGTGCGCGCGGAGATGCGCGCCTTCATCTCCGAGACGACCTTGTCGAGCACCAGGGCGGCCTGCGTCTTGTCGTCGCGCTTGGTGGAGGTGAAGCGCGACGTCAGCTCGCGCGTGACGACGTTCGCGACGATCTGGCGCACCGCCGGGGTGCCCAGGATCTCCTTGGTCTGGCCCTCGAACTGCGGCTCGGCCAGCCGCACGGTCAGCACGGTCGTGAGCCCGGCGAGGATGTCGTCCTTCTCGAGCTTGTCGTTGCCGACCTTCAGGCGCCGGGCGTTCTGCTCGACCTGGGCGCGCAGCACCTTCATGAGGCCCTGCTCGAATCCCTGCTGGTGGGTTCCGCCCTTGGGGGTTGCGATGATGTTCACGAACGAGCGCGTCACGGTGTCGTAGCCCGTGCCCCAGCGCAGCGCGATGTCGACCACGCACTCACGCTCGACATCGGTGGGGACCATCGCGCCCGTCGGCTGCAGCACGGGCACCGTCTCGGTGAAGGTTCCGGTGCCGGTGAGGCGCCATACGTCGGTGATGGCGGCGTCGGGGGCGAGGAACTCGGCGAACTCCGAGATGCCGCCGTCGAACCGGTAGCTGGTCTCGACCGCCTCTTCGCCGCGCGCGGTGCCGCGCTCGTCACGGATGACGATCTCGAGGCCGGGCACGAGGAAGGCGGTCTGACGGGCGCGCTGCACGAGCTCGTCGAGGATGAACGCGGCATCCTTCGTGAAGATCTGCCGATCGGCCCAGTAGCGGATGCGCGTTCCGGTGACGCCCTTGCGGGTCTTGCCGGCCAACCGCAGTTCGCTGGCGCGTTCGAAGGGGCTGAACGGGGAGTCGGGGGTCGGGCCGGCGAAGTTGCCCGGCTCTCCACGGTGGAACGACATCGCCCACGTCTTGCCGCCGCGATCCACCTCGACGTCCAGGCGTTCGGACAGGGCATTGACGACCGAAGCGCCGACACCATGAAGGCCACCGGATGCCGCGTAAGAGCCGCCGCCGAACTTGCCGCCGGCGTGCAGCTTCGTGAAGACGACCTCAACACCGGACAGCCCGGTCCGCGGCTCGATGTCGACCGGGATGCCGCGTGCGCGGTCACGCACCTCGACGCTGCCGTCGGAGTGAAGGACGATGTCGATGCGGTCGCCGTGCCCGCCGAGGGCCTCGTCGACGGAGTTGTCGATGATCTCCCAGAGGCAGTGCATGAGGCCGCGCGAGTCGGTCGAGCCGATGTACATGCCGGGCCGCTTGCGTACGGCCTCGAGGCCTTCCAATACCTGGAGATGATGGGCGGAGTACTCGGAAGTCACAATCCTCAAGATTATCCGGGGCGGCCGACAGCAGGCCCTCGACACACTCGGCCGACAGCAGACTGACACGCCCGGCGCGGTCGCGGGCGTACGCGCTGAGCGAAATGTCCCTGCCGCGGGGCATGATTCGGAGGTCTGCGTGGTTGTATGTGGAGACCGACAGCAGCGCGACATCCCGAGGAGGCACCGAGATGAGCATGACCTCAACACACGACCACCAGACCGCCGTCCTCGACTACCGCCTGACCGCGGCCGACCGATGCGATTCCTGCGGAGCGCAGGCGTACATCGCCGCAGAGGTGAACGGCAGCGAACTGCTCTTCTGCGCTCACCACGGGCGCAAGTACGAAGAGAAGCTGCGTGCCGTCGCCACGAGCTGGCACGACGAGACGGCGCGGCTGATCGAGTCCCACTGACCCAGGGCCGTCACGGCCTGTTGCGGTGCCCCGCCTAGACTGGCGGGGCACCGCTTTTTCGTCCGGGGAGGACTTTCATGGCCTCGCGTGGCCTCGCGCTTCAACACCGTTTCCGCGTTCTGCTCGAGCGCGCCCGTCGTATCGACGTCGCGTCGGTGACCGACCGGGCACGCTTCACCGCGAAGGTGCACGGCAAGCGATACCCCGTCGTCCTCGCCGACATGCTCTGGTCGGCCGCCCGCCACCGTGTCGGGTTCAACGACTATCTGGAGTTCGACTTCGCGATCCTCACACGCGCCGAGCGCGCCACCTGGGTGACCAGTCCGCTCGCGCTGGAGCTCTCCAACCGGTATGACGACCCCGCGCACGTGCACCGGTTCCACAACAAGATCGATTTCAACCGTGACTTCGACCGGTTCCTCGGTCGGGAGTGGCTCGAGCTGACCGCCGGCAACGCGGCCGAACTCGAGGCTTTCGCGCAGCGGCATCCCGTGCTCATCGCCAAGGTGCCGGTCAGCAAGTCCGGGCTGGGCGTGCGTCGGTACCTGGCCTCGGAGGTCGAGGACTGGGCGGCCTTCCACAGCGACCTGATCTCGCGCGGCGAGGTGCTGATCGAGGAGAACATCGAGCAGCACCCTGACATCGCGGCAACGTGCCCCGGCACCGTCAACACCACGCGGGTGACGACGTTCGTGAAGGACGACGGCACTGTCGAGATCATCAACATGGCGCAGAAGTTCGGGCGTGGGCAGGTGAGCGACCAGGGGTCGTTCGGCGGCTTCTACACGGTGCTCGACGAGAACGGGCACGCGCTCGGCAAGGGCTATGACGTCCATGGGCACCTGTACGAGACGCACCCCGAGACCGGCTACCGCATCGCGGATTTCCAGCTGCCGCTGATGGATCAGGTGCGCGAGCTGGTCACGGACGTCGCCCTCGTGGTGCCGCAGGTGCGCTACGTCGGCTGGGACATCGTCGTCGGGCCGGAGCGGCCGCTGCTGGTCGAGGGCAACTGGGGTGCGGGCGTGTTCGAGAACAAGCCGACCGCGACGGGCATCCGTCACGGGCACCTCCCCCGTTACCGTGCCGCGATGGGCTTCTGACTTGCTGCCGAGTGAGTATTCGCGTTGCCGAGTGAGTATTCGCGGTGTCTGAGCCGCGCCTGCAACACGGCGAATGTCCGGCGGGCGTCGAATGGATGCCGTTGAGGACGCGTCCACCGTGCGACCGAACCCGAGTGAGCATCCGCCACGACGGAGGGGACGAATACTCACTCGGCCGACGCAAACGACCCCGCGAGTGCTCACTCGCGGGGTCGAATACTCACTCGATGTGCCGAATACTCACTCGGCGTCGGCGTCGGCGTCGGCGTCGGCGTCGGCGTCGGCGTCAGGAGGGGCGGACGATCCCGAGCGGCGTGGACTGGTGGCCCTGGCCCAGCGGGTTGTCGCGGAGGATGCGCACGAGAAGCGCCTCCCTGCCCTTGTCCAGCGTCGAGCCGAGGATGTTGCCGCCGATGTCGTTGATGTCGACCACGGCGACGTCGAAGCCGCCACCCAGCAGCTGCTGCAGGTGGGCGGCAACCTCACGCGGACGCTCGGGCCCGAGCACGACAGCCTTGTTGTACGGCGGGATCGTGCCGCTGGTCGGGCCGTCGATGGCGCGCGCCTTGTCGCCGGCGATGCGGTAGAAGTCGCCCTTGCGACCGAACGCCTTCGTGACCGCGGCGACGGCGGCGGCGAACAGGATGCGCGGCGTGCCGCACTCCCGTAGCGCCATCTCCATCGTCTCGGGCATGCCGAGGCCGATGCCGTATGAGGTCTTCGTGACGTACTTCGACAGGAACGTCGCCAGCTTGCGGGGCTGCACCGAGTCGATCGGGTACGACCGGCCCTGCGTGATCGCGACGATCTTCTCCGTCACGAACAGCAGGTCGCCCGGCTGCACGACGTCCGCCGCATACTCGCGGATGAATGCGTCGAGATCGTCCTCGGGCATGACCACGCGCGTGCGGATCGGAATCCGCTCGAACGTGGCGCCGTCCACCGTCACGGTCAGGGCCTTGCCATCGTTGGGCACGGCCGACATCGGAACCTCGCCCATCACTCGAGGTAGTCCCGCAGCGACTGCGAACGCGACGGATGCCGCAGCTTCGCCATCGTCTTCGACTCGATCTGGCGGATCCGCTCGCGGGTCACACCGAAGGTGTCGCCGATCTGGTCGAGGGTCTTCGGCTGGCCGTCGCCCAGGCCGAAGCGCATGCGGATGACACCGGCCTCGCGCTCCGAGAGCGAGTCCAGCAGCGACTCGAGCTGGCGCTGGAGCATGGTGAAGCCCACCGCGTCGGCCGGCACGACCGCCTCGGTGTCTTCGATCAGGTCGCCGAACTCGCTGTCGCCGTCCTCGCCGAGCGGGGTGTGCAGCGAGATGGGCTCACGGCCGTACTTCTGAACCTCGACGACCTTCTCAGGCGTCATGTCCAGCTCACGGCTGAGCTCCTCGGGCGTGGGCTCGCGACCCAGGTCCTGCAGCATCTGCCGCTGCACGCGGGCCAGCTTGTTGATGACCTCGACCATGTGCACCGGAATGCGGATGGTGCGGGCCTGGTCGGCCATGGCGCGGGTGATCGCCTGACGGATCCACCAGGTGGCGTACGTCGAGAACTTGAAGCCCTTGGTGTAGTCGAACTTCTCGACCGCGCGGATGAGGCCCAGGTTGCCCTCCTGGATGAGGTCCAGGAACTGCATGCCACGACCGGTGTAGCGCTTGGCGAGCGAGACGACCAGGCGCAGGTTGGCGCCCAGCAGGTGGCTCTTGGCGCGGTGGCCGTCGCGGGCGACCCACTGCAGGTCCAGGCCCAGCTGCGACGACTTCTCCGAAGCCGACATGTGCGACAGCTTCTCTTCGGCGAACAGTCCCGCCTCGATGCGCATCGCGAGCTCGACCTCTTCGGCCGCGTTCAGCAGCGGCACCTTGCCGATCTGCTTCAGGTAGTCCTTGACCGGGTCGGCGGTCGCGCCGGTGATCTGCGTCGAGTAGACGGGGACGTCGTCCTCATCGCTCGAGGAGATGACGATCGCGCCCGTCGGAAGCGGCTCACTGAAGGCCGGCTTCTTCTTGTCGTCGTCATCGTCGTCATCGTCGTCGGATGCCGCCTCGTCGCCCGGCTTGGCCTTGGTGCGAGCCGGGGTGGCAGGCGCGTCGTCGTCGGCATCCGATGCGTCGACGTCGACGTCGAGGTCGACGTCGACGATCTCCTCTTCGTCGATGTCTTCCTCGTCGGACTTGGCCTTCGAGGTGGCCGCCTTCTTCGCGGGTGCCTTCTTCGCGGGCGCCTTCTTGGCCGCCGGCTTCTTGACTGCGGCGGTCTTCTTGGCGGGTGCCTTCGTTGCCGGGGACGTCGTCGTCTCGTCGGTCTCGGGCTCAGCGGCCGCGGTCTCCGCGGTGGCGCGGGAGCGCGTGGTTGTCTTCGTGCCTGACGTCACGGTTCGCCTTTCACCGACGAACATTCGCCGGTTGGTTCTCGGACACTATTAAGACCCTTGTCAAGTCCGTCGAGCCTCCGCGGGCGGAGCCACGACCAGTCGACAACGGGTCAGATTGCCCATTCTCTCATACGTTGTGCGCGCGTCCTGACGACGCGCACCTGAGATAACGCTGAGTGTCCCTCCGGCATTCCCAGGCTTGTCAGCCCAGTCCCCCGCCGCCCCGCTTGTCGTCGTCGCCCCGGGGCCGGCTCGCCAGAAAGCGCTCCAGCTCTGCGGCGAGCTCATCGGCGCTGGGGAGGTCGCCGGTGTGGATGATGGGCTGGCCGAGGTTGGATCCTGCCATATAGGAGTCGTAGCGCTCTTCCAGTCCCTGCAGCATGCGGCTCAGTTCGTCGCTGCCCGACACCTGCTCGGTGACCTTCTCGACGAACTCGCGGTTGTCTTCGCGCAGCTCGTCGCCGTCGAAGACGAGGCCGGTCGCAACGGTCAGGCTGTCGAGGGCCGCCAGCGCCGCGGCCGGGTACTCGGTGTCGGCGAGGTAATGCGGAACAAGGAGCACGAAGCCCGCGACCCGTGTGCCCGACTGCGCGAACCGGTACTCCAGCAGGTGGCCGATGGTGGCGGGAACCTGCGTGTGGGGCTGCCACACCGAATGGGCCTCGGTCAGGTCGGAGCGGGTCCCGCTGACGGTCGTGCCGATCGGGCGGGTGTGCGGCACAGGCATGGGAATGGCGTGCACCCAGGTGACGGTCGAGACCTCGAGGCCCTCGGCCAGACCGAGCACGGTCTCGGAGAATGCTTCCCACCCGAAGTCCGGCTCGTAGCCGGAGAGCAGCACGAAGGGCTGACCGACTGCGTCATGCGCAAGCGAGAGCTCGAGCCGCTGCGGCCGGTAGTCGGTGAGGTGGTCGGCCTGGAACGACACGATCGGGCGCCGCGCCCGGTAGTCCAGCAGGGCGTCGTTGGAGAAGGTGATGACCGGCGACGGCTCGAGGTCGTCGCGGAAATGCTGGAGGACTTGTGCCACGGCGCCCCCGGCGTCGGTGAAGCCGGTCATCGCGATGATCATGGGGAGCCCGGCGGGGACCGGCGGCGCGGAAGCGACACGCTCATAGAGGGGTCCGGGATAAGGCATGCCCCAACTTTACGATCCGCGCGTGGCCCCATGGCTGTCGTGACGCCCGCTGACAGCGAACACGGCCGACCTAGGATGGTGAAATGCCTTTCCCTGAGCTCGCACACAGCACCCTTCCGCTGACCGAGGCGCAGGCAGATGCCCTCGTCCTCGCGCTTCCTCCGCTGGATGCCGCCGGCGATGCGCTTGACGCATGGCCCGGCCTGGCATCCGCCCTCGCCGCCTTCGCCTTCACCGGCGCCGCGGGCGCTCAGCAGCGCGTGTTCCTCCCCGAGGTCTCGGCCCTTCCGCTGATCGTTGTCGGCACGGGCGACGCCCCGGATGCCGCTGACGTGCGCGACGCGGTCGGCGCGGTGCTGCGCACCACCACCGGATACGAGACGCTGGCTGTCGCCGCGCCGCTCGCGGCGGCGGAGCTGTGGCGCGCCGCGGCCGAAGGCGCGGTGCTGGGCGGTTACCAGTTCGACGGATACAAGAGCGACCCCGGAAAGCGGCGCGCCACCCGCGTGATCGTGCACACCTCGCAGGCGCTGACCGAGGCCGATCTCGCCGAGGTGACCGCCATCGGCGAAGCCGCCGCGCTGGTGAAGGACCTCGTGAACACCCCGGCGGAGTGGCAGTCGCCCGCGCAGCTCGCGGACAGCGCCGTCGAATCGGTGGCGGAACTCCCCGTCACCGTCACCGTGCTCGACGAGAAGCAGCTGCAGGAGCAGGGTTTCGGCGGCATCCTCGGTGTCGGCCAGGGTTCCGCGCGGCCCCCGCGTGTCGTGCGTCTGGACTACGCCCCCGAGGGCGCCGATCGTCACGTTGCCCTCGTGGGCAAGGGAATCACCTTCGACAGTGGCGGGCTGTCGCTGAAGCCCGCGGCCAGCATGGTCGGGATGAAGTACGACATGTGCGGTGCGGCCGTCGTGCTGGCCGTCGTCCGCGCCGCGGCCGCGTTGAAGATGCCGGTGCGGGTGTCGGGATGGCTCTGCATCGCCGACAACATGCCCTCGGGTCAGGCGACCCGCCCGGGCGACGTGCTGCGCATGCTCGACGGCACGACGGTCGAGGTGCTCAACACCGACGCCGAAGGCCGACTGGTGATGGCCGACGGCCTGGTGGCCGCCAGCCGTGAGCACCCCGACGTGCTCGTCGACGTGGCCACGCTCACCGGCGCCGTCATGGTCGCGCTCGGGACACGTCACACGGGTGTGATGGGTGAGGATGCCGCGGTGCAGGCGTTCCTCGACGCCGCCGCCCGTGCCGGCGAGGATGCATGGCCCCTGCCGCTCCCCGCACATATGGAAGAGGAGCTCGACTCCCCCATCGCCGACATGCAGAACGCCAAGATCGGCGATTCCGCGGGCGGCACGATGTTCGCCGGGCTGTTCCTGCAGCGGTTCGTCGGCCGCGTCTCCGACGCCCCTGATGCCGAGCGCATCCCCTGGGTGCACCTGGACATCGCCGGCTCCGGATGGAACAAGGGAGCCGCCTTCGGCGCGACCGACAAGGGACCCACCGCTGCCGCGGTGCGCAGCCTCATCGAATTCGTCGCCGCGGGAGGACGCTGATGGCCGAGCACACCTCGGATGTCGTGATCCTCGGCGGCGGCAGCGGCGGGTACGCCGCCGCCCTGCGCGCGGCCGAGCTCGGCAAGAGCGTCGTGCTCATCGAGAAGGACAAGCTCGGCGGCACGTGCCTGCACCGGGGGTGCGTTCCCACGAAGGCGCTGCTGCACGCGGGCGAGGTGGCCGACTCGGCCCGTCATGCCGCGGCGGTGGGTGTGCGCGCCTCGCTCGAGGGAGTCGACGTCGCCGGGGTCCGCGCGTACCGGGAAGCCATCGTGGCGAAGAAGTTCGCGGGCCTGCAGGGGCTCGTCGCCGCCCGCGGCATCACGGTCGTCTCCGGCACCGGCCGGCTGACGGCCGACCGTGCCGTGCAGGTGGGCGACGACCTCTACCGCGGCGGCGACATCGTGCTGGCCACAGGCTCGTACAGCCGCACCCTTCCGGGGCTCGAGATCGGCGGCCGGGTCCTCACCAGCGAGCAGGCGCTCGAGCTCGACGAGGTCCCGGCGCACGTGGTGATCCTCGGTGGCGGCGTCATCGGCGTCGAGTTCGCCAGCGTCTGGCGCTCGTTCGGTGCAGAGGTGACGATCGTCGAGGCGCTGGATCACCTCGTGCCCACTGAGGACATCGCGCTGAGCAAGGCGCTCGAGCGGGCGTTCCGCAAGCGCGGCATCGCATCACGCCTGGGCGTGCGTTTCGCCGGCGTGGCGCAGACTCCCGATGGCGTGACGGTTCGGCTCGAGGACGGCAGCGAGCTCGAGGCGGACTACCTGCTGGTGGCCGTGGGCCGCGGCCCGGTCACGGACGGACTGGGGCTCGAGGATGCCGGCGTCGCGCTTGACCGCGGGTTCGTTGTGGTCGACGAGCAGCTGCGCACGGGTGTTCCCGGAATCTGGGCTGTCGGCGACATCGTCGCGGGCCTGCAGCTGGCGCACCGCAGCTTCCAACAGGGCATCGCGGTCGCCGAGCGCATCGCCGGACTCAGCACCGTGATCGTCCCCGACTCCCAGGTTCCTCGGGTCAGCTACAGCAGCCCCGAGGTGGCATCCGTCGGTCTCAGCGAAGCCGCCGCGCGCGAGGCGCACGGCGACGCGGTGGTGACCTACGAGTACAACCTCGCCGGCAACGCCCGCAGCGAGATCCTCGGGACGGCCGGCATCGTGAAGGTCGTTCGCCTGGCTGACGGACCGGTGATCGGCGTGCACCTGGTCGGCGACCGCGTCGGGGAACTCATCACCGAAGGACAGCTCGCGGTGGGATGGGAAGCCCACCCCGAGGACATCGCGCCCTTCATTCACGCGCATCCCACCCAGAGCGAGGCGCTCGGCGAGGCCTTCCTGGCCCTCGCGGGCAAGCCGCTGCACGCACGCTGACGCGCCAAAGCGCCCAGGCAACTAAGCTGGTCGAGAATTCGCCATCAGAAGGAGACAAAGCTCATGAGCACTTCCGTGGTCCTCCCCGCGCTCGGCGAGAGCGTCACCGAGGGAACGGTCACCCGCTGGCTCAAGCAAGTCGGGGACACGGTAGAGGCGGACGAGGGTCTGCTGGAAATCTCCACCGACAAGGTCGACACCGAGATCCCCTCGCCGGTCAGCGGCGTCATCGAAGAGATCCTCGTGCAGGAGGACGACACCGTCGAGGTCGGCGCGGTGCTGGCGAAGATCGGTGACGGTTCCGGTGCTTCGGCACCCGCCGCCGAGGCGCCCGCCGCAGAGACCCCCGCCGCCGCGGCCACCGCGCCCGCCGCGGCCCCCGCGGCCGAGCAGCCCGCGCCCGCCGAGCAGCCCGCCCCGGCTGAGCAGCCCGCCCCCGCGGCAGACACCGATACCTCCGACGCGAAGGACGTGCTTCTTCCCGAACTCGGCGAGAGCGTCACCGAGGGCACCGTCACCCGCTGGCTGAAGCAGGTCGGCGACGAAATCGCCGTCGACGAGCCGCTGATGGAGATCTCGACCGACAAGGTCGACACCGAGATCCCGTCGCCGTACGCCGGCACCCTCCTCGAGATCCTGGTCCAGGAGGACGAGACCGTCGAGGTCGGTTCCGCCCTGGCCCGCATCGGCTCCGGCGCGCCGGCCGCGGCGCCGGCGCAGCAGGACTCGGCGCCCGCCGCAGAGGCTGCGCAGGAGGCTCCGGCCCAGGCGCCCGAGGCTTCCGAGGCTCCCGCCCAGCAGGCTCCTGCCGCCGAGGCTCCCGCCCAGCAGGCTCCTGCTCCGCAGGCAGCTCCCGCCGAGGCTGCCCCGGCTCAGCAGCAGGCTCAGGCGACCTCGCCTTCGCTCTCGGTCGCTGCCGACGACGACTCGCTCACGTACGTGACCCCGCTCGTGCGTCGCCTGGCGCAGCAGCAGGGCGTGGATCTGTCCACGGTCAAGGGCACCGGCGTGGGTGGTCGCATCCGCAAGGAAGACGTGCTCGCCGCCGCCGAGGCTGCAGCCAAGCCGGCCGAGTCCGCTCCCGCTGCAGCGGCGGCGCCCGCCGCTCCTGCGGCTCCGGCGCTGGAAGTGTCGCCGCTGCGTGGCACGACCCAGCCGATGTCGCGCCTGCGCAAGGTGCTCGCCGAGCGTGCCGTCGCGTCGATGCAGCAGACGGCGCAGCTGACGACGGTCGTCGAGGTCGACGTCACCAAGCTGGCGAACTACCGCGACAAGATGAAGGGCACGTTCCAGGAGAAGACCGGCGACAAGCTGTCGTTCCTGCCGTTCTTCGCACTGGCCGCGGCCGAGGCGCTCAAGGCGTTCCCCGTGATCAACTCCACGGTGGACGGCGACAAGATCGTCTACCCCGCCAGCGAGAACCTTTCGATCGCTGTGGACACCGAGCGAGGACTCCTCACCCCGGTTCTCCGTGACGCCGGTGACAAGACCATCGCCCAGATCGCCCACGAGATCGCCGACCTCGCGTCTCGCACCCGCAACAACAAGCTGAAGCCCGACGAGCTGGCCGGCGGCACGTTCACGCTGACCAACACCGGATCGCGCGGCGCGCTGTTCGACACCCCGGTGGTGTTCCTTCCGCAGACGGCGATCCTGGGTACCGGCATCGTCGTGAAGCGCCCGGGCATCGTGTCGGTGGACGGAAAGGATGCCATCTCGGTGCGCTCCTACGTCTACCTCGCACTGTCGTACGACCACCGTGTCGTCGACGGCGCCGACGCTGCGCGCTTCCTGGGTGCGGTCAAGGCACGCCTGGAGGCGGCGGACTTCGAGGGCTCCCTCGGAATCTGACCCCGGCACCTCTCACAGCTGATCCGCGACGTCGTAGGCGTCGCGGATCAGCCATGTGTGGCCGGCGTCGACGATGACCAGCAGGCGATCCGGGGCGACCCCCTCCGCCGACACGCGCAGGACCGCCACTCCCCCGTAGTCGTCGACGAGCGTGATCTGGCGCTCGGCGGGCGGCAGTGCGAGCACGCCCTCGATCGCAGGCCGTCCCGGCGACTCCCGCAGCGCGCTCAGGCAGGCGTCGTCGACGCACGCCGCGGCGGCGGCGAGCAGGGCCTCGGCGGCCGCGACCGGATCGCCGGCCGGCGTCGGGGTCTGGGTCGGGGCCTGCGAAGGGGTGTCTGTCGACAGCGGGGCGCCGCGCGTCCCGGGCGTAGGCGCCGTCGCCGTCGCGGGGCCGTCATCCGAGGGCCACAGCAACCCGCCCGCCAGGACGATGCCAGCGACCACGCATCCCGCCAGCATCGGCCTGATGCGCGTCGCCCGCGTGCCGGCGGAGACGCCGGCGGTCGCGGGTGGCCTGCCGACGGGGCGCCTGGCCGGCCGTGCCGCGCGTCGTGTCGCCCGCCGCTCCCGGCGCTGCCGCCACCTTCGCCGCAATTCCTCGCCCGCCTGCGCGACCTGCTCGGCGACCTCGCTGTCGACGTGGCGCTCCACCGCGCCTCGCAACGCTGCACCCGCACCCGCACCCGCGCCGGGTCGCGCCGTGACCGAGACCGTGAGTGCTCGGGCTGGTCCGGGAAGGGCGGTCAGCAGCGGCGCCGCCTGCGCCGCCGCGAACAGGGCGTCCTCGGCGCGCTCGAGGGCGTCTCGAAGCGGATCTTCGAGGGCAGCGCCCGCTGCCCGCAGAGCATCGGCGAGCCCGCCCTGGGCGTCGGCGCACATCAGACCCAGGATGTGGCGCGAGGCATCGGCGACCGGGGTCGTGCCGCCCAACGCGAGGACGGGGCGGCCTTCATCGGTCACCCACCACTGGCCGCACGCACCCGGCCCGGCCTCGTCGGTGCCGCGCAGCACGCTCACCGCGACGGTCACGCACTCCCCTGCCGAAGGCGGGACCTGCGCCTCTCGTCGTTCGTGAAGCACGTGGTCCAACCTGCCGTGACACAGCGCGAACACCGCCTCGTGGCCGGACGCGGTGCGCACGACCTCGCTCGGCGCGAGGATGTGGCCGTCGGGCTCCGCGCGCCACACCGCGGTGCCCTCGAGCAGGTCAACGTCGACATGCAGGGCGCTGTGCCCGTCGTCGTGTCGCACGATGGTGCCCGGCCAGGGTGCTCCCTCCCGCACGACGCGGAGCACCGCCCCGCCTCCGGGGAGGGGCGTCGACCCGACGAGGCGTGCGTCGCTGTGCATGCGACGAGTCTGCGCGAGCGTCCCCTCGGCGGGACGGCTGGAGGCGGCATCCGGGGATGCATCGCCGTGACGCAGTCCTGTGCAGGAGACGAGGTGGCGAAAGGTAGGCTGGAGGGTATGGCCGCACGCACGCCCGCACCAGAGAAGCGCCCGGGTTTCTTCTCCCAGATCAAGTCGCTGTTCGTCTTCACCAAGAACGTCTATCCGTGGCTCGGATGGGTCCTGATCGGGATCATCGTGCTGGGCATCGCGCTCGGCATCCTGGTCGGATTCCTGATCCCGCCCTTCGCCGTCTGGAGCGTCATCCTCTGGGGCCTCAGCGGTCTCATGGCCGGTTTCCTCGGCGCGATGATCACGATGACGAGACTGTCGACGCGTGCGATGTACCAGAAGCTCGACGGGATGCCGGGTGCAGCGGGTCACATCCTCTCAACCGGCCTCGGTCGCAAGTGGCAGGCCACGGAGATGCCCGTCGGCGTGAACCCCAAGACCCAGGATGCGGTGTATCGAGTGATCGGTCGCGGCGGTGTGGTCATCGTCGGTGAGGGGTCTCGCGGTCGCCTCACGCGGCTGGTCGCCGACGAGCGCGCCAAGGTGCAGCGCGTGGCATCCGGCGTGCCGGTGACCGTGCTCTACGTCGGCCACGGCGAGGACGAGGTGCCGATCTCGAAGCTGGCATCCACCATCAAGGCGCTGCCGAAGAAGATCGACCGGGCGACCATGGCCGCCGTCATCAAGCGCGTGGACTCGGTGTCGAAGTCTGTGACGTCGCTGCCGATCCCCAAGGGCATCGACCCCACCAAGGTGCGCGCGCCCCGTCCCCGCTGAGCGGGCGTCGGGGTCTCACCCGCGGACGAGCACCGTTCCGGCGGCCTTGTCGTGAAGACCCCGCTGGTCGGCGTCCCAGATCGCGGCGGGGATGACGATCACCAGCAGCAGCGTGCGCACGATCGGACGCCACAGCCCCGGCCAGCCACCGGTGGCGAGGTTCACCCGCATGCCGAGCAGGCGGTGCCCCGGGCTGCCGCCGAGCGTGGGGATGAACAGCACCTGCAGAACCGCGAAGATCGACAGGATCAGCAGGGGTGGCGCGGAGTAGTCCCCCGACGTGGCGAGCGTGATCGCGATGGCGATGATGTAGGCGCTCGTGTAATCGATGAAGAGCGCTCCGACGCGACGCCCCAGCGGGGCGATACTCCCCGGTCCGTCGGCGGGAAGACCCAGCCGCTCGCCGGGATAGACGTTGTCGACAGGCGTTTCGGGCACGTATCAAGCCTAACCGGCTCCACGTAACACGCCCGAAACACGGGAGATACTGCAGGGCAACCCCCTCGGGATAGGTTCGATAGTGCCCGTCCCGACGGGTCCCGACACAAGCCCCACCTTTGGAGAGCGCATGTTCCGTGATTCATCAGAGGTGCTGAAGTTCATCCAGGACGAGGACGTCAAGTTCCTCGACATCCGTTTCACGGATCTTCCCGGTGTGCAGCAGCACTTCAACATCCCCGCATCCACGGTCGACGAGGAGTTCTTCACCGTCGGCCAGCTGTTCGACGGATCGTCGATCCGCGGCTTCGCGAACATCCACGAATCCGACATGCAGCTGATCCCGGATGTGTCGACGGCGTACCTCGACCCGTTCCGCGAGGCGAAGACGCTGATCATGATCTTCGACATCTACAACCCGCGCAACGGCGAGATCTACGCGAAGGACCCCCGTCAGGTCGCCAAGAAGGCCGAGAAGTACCTCGCCTCCACCGGCATCGCCGACACCGCGTTCTTCGCGCCCGAGGCGGAGTTCTACATCTTCGACGACGTGCGCTACGAGGTGAAGCAGAACTCGAGCTTCTACCACGTCGACTCCGAGGAGGGGGCCTGGAATTCCGGTCGCGTCGAAGAGGGCGGCAACCTCGCCAACAAGACGCCCTACAAGGGCGGCTACTTCCCCGTCAGCCCCGTCGACAAGCAGGCCGACCTGCGTGACGACATCTGCCTGCGTCTGATCGACTCGGGCCTTCACCTGGAGCGCTCGCACCACGAGGTGGGCACCGGCGGTCAGGCGGAGATCAACTACCGCTTCGACACGATGGTGCACGCGGCCGACGACATCCTGAAGTTCAAGTACATCGTCAAGAACACCGCGCTCGAGTGGGGCAAGGTCGCGACCTTCATGCCCAAGCCCCTCTTCGGTGACAACGGCTCGGGCATGCACACCCACCAGTCGCTGTGGCTCGAGGGCAAGCCGCTCTTCTACGATGAGAAGGGCTACGCGCAGCTCTCGGACCTCGCCCGGTGGTACATCGGCGGCATCCTGGCGCACGCACCCGCGCTGCTGGCGTTCACCAACCCGACGCTGAACTCCTACAAGCGTCTGGTCAAGGGCTACGAGGCGCCGGTCAACCTGGTCTACTCGGCCGGCAACCGCTCGGCCGCCATCCGCATCCCGATCACGGGCTCGAACCCCAAGGCCAAGCGTGTCGAGTTCCGTGCGCCGGACGCCTCGGGCAACCCCTACCTCGCCTTCGCGGCGCAGCTGATGGCGG
This sequence comes from Microbacterium sp. zg-Y818, assembly GCF_030246905.1. Taxonomy (NCBI): domain Bacteria; kingdom Bacillati; phylum Actinomycetota; class Actinomycetes; order Micrococcales; family Microbacteriaceae; genus Microbacterium; species Microbacterium sp. zg-Y818. The sequence continues at coordinate 1,354,685 of NZ_CP126741.1, forward strand.
GCCTGGACGGCATCCAGAACCGCATCGAGCCGCACGAGCCCGTCGACAAGGACCTCTACGAGCTGCCGCCCGAGGAGGCCAAGAACATCCCGCAGGTGCCGAACTCGCTGCTCGACTCGCTCGAGGCGCTGCGTGCCGACCACGAGTTCCTCACGCGCGGCAACGTGTTCACGCCCGAGCTCATCGAGACGTGGATCGAGTACAAGATCGAGAACGAGATCAAGCCGATCGCGGCCCGTCCGCACCCGTTCGAGTACGAGCTGTACTTCGGCGTCTGACGCACCAGCGCACACAGGAGCCCCTCCGGGTCACGGCCCGGGGGGTTTCTGCTGTCTGCGGCGGCATCACGGGCGGGTGGGGACGGGTCCTGGGTCGTCGCTGTGCACAACGTCGGCAATCTCCCGCCTGGGCGGCCTCTCCGGTCAGGTTTTCGCCGCCGGGCGACCCGGATCGGCGACGGTGTGCGCGTCGGGCTGCGGCACCTCGAGGGAGCATGCGCAGGCCACGCTCGCGCACGCGCGTTGTGGCGTCTCCAGCGACACCGTCGCCGGGACTCAGCGGATGCCGTTGCGGGCGCTGCGCCGCTCGATGAGCATGGTGTCACGCCAGCTGCCGGTGTGCCGGCCGGCACCGGCGCGGGCGATGCGTTCACGGCGACCCACGATGCGGAACCCGGCCGCTTCGTGCAGGCGCAGGCTCGCGGCGTTCTCGGGGAACACGCTGGCCTGGATCGTCCAGACGCCGGCGGCATCGGCGGCATCGACGAACGCGCTGAGCAGCAAGCGGCCGACGCCGCGCCCGCGGGCGGCGCGCAGGACGTAGACGGAGTGCTCGACGACCCCGCGGTACGCCTCACGGGCCGACACGGGCGCCGCCGCGGCCCAGCCGAGCACTCGGCCGTCGTCGTCCACGGCGACCAGACGCATCTCGGACAGCTTTCCGGCGTCGAAGTCGTGCCATGACGGCACACGGGTCTCGAACGTCGCCTCGCCGTCCTCGATGCCTTCGCGATAGATCTCCGCCACCTCGGGCCAGTCCCCCGGTGTCATGGCGCGGATCGTCGTCACGGACCCACCCGACTCCCGTGCTGCGCTCATGATCCCCACTCAGCCGTAGAAGAGCTTCTCGAACACGCGCCGGGCACGGCGGGCGGCGCCGAGGTAATCCTCTTCGACCTGCGTCGCCGAGCGGGGCGGATACTCCAGCAGCCGCCCGATGCCGTCCAGCCGCCGGCGGTCGGTGGGCAGGATGTCGCTCGTCTGACCCGACAGCAGGGTGTTGGCCGACCGCAACCGGCTGGCCAATCGCCACGCGTGGGCGAGACGCTCGGCCGCGGCCTGCGGCACGAGACCGGCCTCCACGGCGGCGGCCAGCGCCGTCATCGTCGAGGTGGTGCGCAGCCCTGCGATCTCGTGCCCGTGCTGCAGCTGCAGCAGCTGCACCAGCCACTCCACGTCGCTGAGCGACCCGGGGCCGAGCTTGAGGTGCCGGGATCGGTCAGCGCCCTGCGGCAGACGCTCGTTCTCGACGCGGGCCTTGATGCGTTTGATCTCCCGCACCGCCTGCTGATCGACGGATGCCCGATAACGCACCGCATCGGCCATCTCGGTGAAGGCGGCGATGAGCTTCACGCTGCCGGCCACACCGCGTGCGCGCAGCAGAGCCTGCGCCTCCCACGACACCGACCAGCGGCGGTAGTACTCCTCATACGCCTCGAGCGAGCGCACGAGCGGGCCGTTGCGCCCCTCCGGGCGGAGGTCGGCGTCGAGGTCCAGCGGAACCCGGTTGTCCTCGGAGTGGGCGCGCAGACCCGCCACGAGCTTCAGCGCCAGCTCGTGCGCCCGCTGCGGGTCGACGCCGTTGGCGCGGTAGACGTAGAGGACATCGGCATCCGACCCGAAGCCGAGCTCCGCGCCGCCGAATCTGCCCATCGCGATGACCGAGAAGTCCAGCTCGTCGTCTTCGGGCGGCACGACCTCGCGGCGCACCGCCCGCAGCGTCGCCTGGATCGTGACCTCGGTGACGGTCGTCAACGCGTGGGCGATCTGCTCGATCGACAGATCCTCGAGCATGGATGCCATTGCCAGGCGCAGCAACTCCCTGCGGCGCAGCGCCCGCACGGCGCGCATGGCATCTTCGATGGTGCGGTGCCGGGCCTGTATCGCCCGCGCCTCTTCTTCGAGCACCACACCCGCGCGCGGGCGCAGCTGCTCGCCGGAATCGAGCCAGGCCACCGACTCGGGAATCCACTCCATCAGCTCGCCGACGTAGCGCGAGCCCGACAGCACGTGGGTGAGGCGTTCGGCCGCGCCCGACGAATCCCGCAGCATGCGCAGGAACCAGGGGGTGTCCCCCAGTCGCTCGCTGATGCGGCGGAAGGCGAGGAGGCCATAGTCCGGATCGACGCCGTCGGCGAACCAGCGCAGCATGACGGGGATGAGGTGCCGCTGGATGGCGGCCTTGCGGCTGATGCCGCTGGTGAGCGCTCCGATGTGACGGAGGGCGCCCGCGGGATCACGGAAACCGATCGCAGCGAGCCGATCGTGCGCCTGCGCGGGCGACAGCCTCTGCTCTTCGGCGGGGAGTGCCGCCACGGCCGACAGCAGCGGCTTGTAGAACAGCCGCACGTGGATCTCCCGCACCTCGCGCTTGACGGATTCCCAGAGGGTCCAGACCGCGTCGCCGGTTTCGGCCAGGCGCGAGGCGCGGGCGAGCTCGCGCAGGCCCTCGGGCGTGCGGGGCATGAGGTGGGTGCGACTCAGTCCACGCAGCTGCAGTCGATGCTCCAGCACCCGCAGGATGCGGTAGTCGCGGCCGAACACGCCCGCGTCGGTGCGCGCGATGTAGCCCTCGGCCACCAGCGCGTCGAGGGCGTCGAGGGTGCCCCGCTGCCGAATCGCTTCGTCGGCGAGCCCGTGCACCAGCTGCAGCAGCTGCACCGTGAACTCGATGTCGCGGATGCCGCCGGGGCCGAGCTTCAGCTGGTACGGGACGTCGTCCGCCGGAATGTGCTCGGTCACGCGCTCGCGCATGCGCTGCACGCTGTCGACGAAGTTCTCCCGCGCGGCGCTCGTCCAGATCTTCGGCTGCACCGCGGCGACGTAGCGCGCGCCGAGGTCGGCGTCGCCGGCGAGGGGCCGTGCCTTGAGCAGCGCCTGGAACTCCCAGCTCTTGGCCCACCGGTCGTAGTACGCCAGGTGCGAGTCGAGGGTGCGCACGAGCGCGCCCTGCGTGCCCTCGGGGCGCAGGTTCGCGTCAACCTCCCACAGCGGCGGCTCCGTCTCGACGCTGGAGACGCCGCGCATGGTCAGCACCGCCAGCCGCGTCGCGATGTCGATCACGCGGCCCTCGCCGAGGTCCGACACGACGGTGTCATCACCGTCGCCGACGAAGATCACGTCGACGTCGCTGACGTAGTTGAGCTCGCGGGCCCCGGCTTTGCCCATTCCGATGATCGCCAGCTGCGTCGCCGCCACGTGCTCCCGCGAGAACAACCCGGGACCGGTCGGCCCCGTCACCCGGGTGCGCGCCACGCACAGCGATGCTTCCAAGGCCGCACCCGCGGCATCCGCCAGCGCTGCGGCGACCGGGGCGAGCACCTCTTCGGGCGCGGGGCTGCACAGGTCATACACGGCGATGCGCGCGAGCATGCGCCGGTAGCGCACGCGCAGGGCGACCCACGCCGCCTCGTCGCCCGCCGCGGCGAACCCGTCCACCGCATCCACCGACTGCAGCAGGCTCTGCCGCAGCTCCGTCGCGGTGGGAAGCACCTCGGCGGTCACCGGCAGGTGCGCGAGTTCCCCCGGATGCCGCAGGTAGAACTGGCCGAACCCCGTCGAGGCGCCCAGCAGGGTCCAGGCGGATCGCGCCGCGCCGCGCGGGGCGAAGAGCGCGCGCACCGGCTCGGGGTCGCGTCGTGCGATGCGGGCCAGAGCGTCGAGCGCGCCGTTCGGGTCGGCCGCGATCTCGGCGTCCGCGCCGATCTGGGCCCGGCTCAGGCCGAGGCACTCCTCCAGCTCACCGAAGAGCTGATCCGCTTCGGCGAGACGGGTGAACCCCTGTCGCGCCAGAGCGGTGAGAGCCGACGACCGTTCGCTCGTGGACATGGGCGCGGGGTTTTAGAGCATCTCCAGATTGCTCTTCAGCTCGAAGGGCGTCACCTGGGAGCGGTACTCCTGCCACTCGCGCCGCTTGTTGAGCAGCACGTAGTTGAACACCGTCTCGCCCAGCGTCTCGGCGACGAGTTCCGAATCCTCCATGCGCTCGAGCGCCCGGTCGAGGCTGGCAGGCAGCGGCGGGTAGCCGAGGGCACGGCGCTCGGCGTCGGTGAGCGACCAGACGTTGTCCTCCGCCTCGGGGGGCAGCTCGTATCCCTCTTCGATTCCCTTGAGCCCCGCTGCCAGCAGCAGCGCGTAGGCGAGGTAGGGGTTCGCCGCCGAGTCGATGCCGCGGTACTCCACACGCGAAGACTGCCCCTTGTTGGGCTTGTACATGGGCACGCGCACCAGCGCGGAGCGGTTGTTGTGGCCCCAGCAGATGAAGCTCGGAGCCTCGTCGCCGCCCCACAGGCGCTTGTACGAGTTGACGAACTGGTTGGTCACCGCCGCGATCTCGGGTGCGTGGTGCAGCAGGCCCGCGATGAAGTGACGGCCTGTCTTGGACAGCTGGTACTGCGCGCCGGCTTCGTAGAACGCGTTCGTGTCGCCCTCGAAGAGCGACATGTGCGTGTGCATGCCGCTGCCCGGCTTGCCGCTGAGGGGCTTGGGCATGAACGTGGCATACACGCCCTGCTCGATGGCCACCTCTTTGATCACGGTGCGGAACGTCATGATGTTGTCAGCGGTCGCCAGGGCGTCTGCGTACCGCAGATCGATCTCGTTCTGACCGGGACCACCCTCGTGGTGGCTGTACTCGACCGAGATTCCAAGGTCTTCGAGCATGCGCACCGAGCGACGGCGGAAGTCGTGTGCGGTGCCACCCGGGACGTTGTCGAAATAGCCCGCCGAGTCGACGGGCTCGGGGCCATCCGCTCCGTACGACGACGACTTGAGCAGGTAGAACTCGATCTCGGGGTGCGTGTAGAACGTGAAGCCGGCGTCGGCTGCCTTGGCAAGGGCGCGCTTGAGAACATTGCGCGGGTCGGCGACGGCCGGCTGCCCGTCTGGCGTCGTGATGTCGCAGAACATGCGCGCGGTCGGGTCGATCTCACCGCGCCACGGCAGAATCTGGAAGGTCGACGGGTCGGGGTGCGCGAGCAGGTCCGACTCGTACGAGCGGGTGAGGCCCTCAATGGCCGAGCCGTCGAATCCCAGACCTTCGGCAAAGGCCCCTTCGACCTCGGCGGGGGCGATCGCGACCGACTTCAGGGTTCCGATGACATCGGTGAACCACAGGCGGACGAACTTGACGCCGCGCTCCTCGATCGTGCGCAGTACGAAGTCACGCTGCTTGTCCATCGCTTCCCCTCCGGCGGGTGTCGCCTCGGCCAGCCTACTGGTCGTCGGCGCCTTCGCCGCTCCGCGCGGAACCGGCTCCCCAAGAGTCCTCTCGGGCCTCTTCGTCGGCCCATGCCCGGGACCGGTCGGCGAGCAGCTTCGGTGCGCGCGCCGCTTCTTCTTCGGTGTCGAACGGACCGGCGCGATCGACGGCCGGTGACTCGTATCCCCGCTCGACCTTGCCCGTGGTCAGGTTGTACCAGAACTTCTCGGCGCCGCTGCTCATGATCCGCTCCTTCGTGGGTGTGCGAGCCCGATCTTACCGAGGGCCCCCGACGGCCTGGATAGGCTGGAGTCATGAGCAATGCGATCACGGCAGTCGGGGTGGACATCGGCGGCACCGGCATCAAGGGCGCCCTGGTCGACCTGGAGTCCGGAGTTCTTCTGAGCGACCGCGTCAAGGTCCGCACGCCCGCCGGCGCGGAGCCGGATGACGTGCTGGCTGCCGTGCGCCAGGTGCTGGACTCGCTGGGCGTCAGCGACGCCGAGATACCGCTGGGCGTGGCCTTCCCCGCCATCGTCAAGCACGGCCGCACGCTGTCCGCGGCGAATGTCGCCGACACCTGGATCGGCTTCGAAGCGGAGAAGTTCTTCGAGGAGGGTCTCGGGCGCGAGATCCACTTCGCCAACGACGCCGATGTGGCCGGCGTCGCGGAACTGCGCTTCGGCGCGGCGCGGGGACAGGCCGGACTGACGATTCTCACCACCCTCGGCACCGGCATCGGGTCGGCGATGATCCACGACGGCGTGCTCATCCCGAACTCCGAGCTCGGCCACCTGCAGCGCGCCGGCGAGCAGACCGACGCCGAGGCCTACGCCGCGTACTCGGCGATGGAGCGCGAGAACCTCGACTGGCCGCAGTGGGCCGCTCGGCTGCAGTGGTACTACAGCCACGTCGAGTTCCTCTTCAGCCCCGACCTCTTCATCGTCGGCGGCGGCGTGTCCAAGCACGCCGACCAGTTCTTGCCGCTGCTGGATCTGAAGACCCCGATCGTGCCTGCGGTGCACCGCAACAATGCGGGCATCATCGGCGCTGCGGCTCTCGCACTGACGACGGCCGGGGCGGATGCCGTCGGCGGCGCCGCCGATTCTCTCGCGGATACGGTTGCGGGCTGAGCGGAGCGAATGGGCCGGCCTGTACGCCGGGTTCTGTTCGGGGGCCGAAGCCCCGTCGACGGTCATCTCTCTCGGCGACACGTTGCCGTGCCGCTCCAGCGGCCTACCCGGGGACTCGGCGGGCCGCGTCGTCATCCCCTGTCTGGCCTTGCTCCGGACGAGGTTTACCTTGCAGGTCGTGTCACCACGACCCCGGTGGTCTCTTACACCACCCTTTCACCCTTACCGGGACGGTAGTCCCGGCGGTCTGCTCTCTGTGGCACTGTCTCGCGGATCACTCCGGGTGGGTGTTACCCACCATCCTGCCCTGTGGAGCCCGGACGTTCCTCGGCGCGGTTTCCCGCTACGCGACCGTCCGGCCGACCCATTCGCCCCAGAAGTCTACCGGTGCCCGTCCGGACGCATCCGACGTGCCCCACGCACCGTTGCTTCCTGGCCCGAGCTGAGGTAGCCTCTCGCCATTGGGGTCGGGCACGGGGGTGTCCGCAATCAGCCTTTGGGGAGGCATGATGATTCGTTCATCCGTTTCTGCGTTCGCGCTTGCCGCGCTCGTGATCTTCGGAGCTCCGGCCGCGGCATCCGCCGCGACGCCGCCGCCGCCAGACGAGTACACGCCGGAGCTGCCCGTCGAGTCCAGCCTGATCGCGGCGGTCGCCGTCGGCGAGTGCCTTCGCGGCGCACCGTTCATCGAGTACTCCGTAACCTTGGACGACCCTGACTCCCAGGTGACCGAGACCGCGGTGACGTTGGTGCTGACGAACGGCGTGCAGTCGACAGACCCCATCGCGCTGGGCGACCTCGTCGACGGCCGGCTGTCGGGCACGGTGCCGTGGCCCGGCACCGTCGTCGGGGCGGAGGGCACGGACCTCGGAATGCCGGGACACGAGATTGTCGACGGAAAGTGGGTGCTCTCGGATCCTGAGTTCGCGTGGACCCGCGCCGGTGTCAACGCTGTGCTCAGCGTGAATCCGACGGTCTCCGTGCCGCTCGCGTACCCGCAGGCGACGCCTGAGTGCCTCACGGCGACCACCGCCGGCTCCAACGGCCCGCGCGCCGCGGCATCGGGCGATCTGGCCGCCACCGGCGGCACGACAGCCGCTCTGCTGCCGCTGGGTCTCGGCGCCGGTGCCCTCGTCGCCGGCGGCGCGGGTCTGCTGCTGCTTCGTCGCCACCGCTCCGCGCGGTCGTGAGTCAGACACCTCCTGCGCACCGGATTGTTCCGGTGCGCAGGTTGGTGTGGGCGAGCATCGCGATGCTGTGCCTGCTCCTCGCCGGGGTGGGCTGGGCTGCCTTACGGGTCGTCGGCGCGGGTCTGGCGTTGTCCGAAGTCGCGTCGACGGCGCGCCACCTCTCCAGCGCCGTGGACCGAGGTGACCTCGCCGCCGCGCAAGGATTGGTCGGCGAGCTGTCGGGCTCCGCAGACAGAGCCGCGCAGGCGGCGACTGATCCGGTGTGGGCGGTCGCCGAGACGATGCCCTGGTTCGGGGATGATGTCGGCGCCCTCGGGGTGATCGCGGAACACGGGCACGCGCTCGCCTCCGCGATGGCCGCGGTCGGCGATACCGCCGCAGGTCTGTTCCGCCCTCCCGGCAACGGCGCCATGGTCGACGTCGTCGCCCTCGCAGCCGCACACGAACCCCTGACGATCGCCGCCGAGGCGTCGACCGATGCGCGAAGTGAGATCGATGCCGTGGAACAGGCAGGCCTGCTCCCGCCGCTCGCGTCCGGCGTGGACTTGCTGCAGGTCGCCCTCGAGCAGGTGGAGCCCGCGCTCAACATCGCGGCGCAGGCGTCCGGCGTACTGCCGGGTCTCCTCGGTGCCGACGGGCCGCGGACCTTGCTGGTCGTGCTCCAGAACAACGCCGAACTGCGCACGGGTGGGGGGATCACGGAGTCGTTCGCGCTGGTGGGCGCTGACCGGGGCGCGCTGACGCTGCAAGAGCAGGCCGATTCGACCGAGTTCCGTCGCCAGAGCGAACCGATCATGGCCCTGCCCGAGGGGACGACCGCGCTCTACGGTGACGGCGTGGCCACATCGGCGCAGAACGCGTCGATGACGGCCGATTTCGCCGTCACCGGCCAGCTCGCGTCGGCGTGGTGGCTGGGCCGCACCGGCACAGCACCGGATGCCGTCCTCTCGCTGGACCCGCTGGTCATGCGCGCCTTCATCGAGGCGACCGGCCCGATCGCCCTTGCCGACGGCAGCGAACTGACCGCTGACAACCTGGTCCCCCGGCTGCTGGTCGAGCCGTACCAGAACCTGAGCGTCGAAGAGCAGACGGTGTTCCTGCAGGGGGTCACCAACTCGGTGTTCGGCGCGCTGACCTCACGCAGCATCGATCCTCTCGCCTGGGCGCGCGTCCTGGCCGAACCGGTCGCGGCCGGGCGGCTGGCTCTGTGGAGCCCCGATGCCGACGTTCAAGCCGGGCTGACCGGCACGGTTCTGGGAGGCGCCGCGGCGCGCCACGACGCTGCCGGGCCCGACGCCTTCGGCGTGTACTTCAACGACACCACCGGCGGCAAGATGGGGGTCTTCCTGCACACGGGGATCGAGGTGGCGGCGTCATGCGGCGCCGACGGCCGCGCCGAGGTGACGGTCTCCGTCGTTCTCGAAAGCGACGCACCGGGGGACGCCGGCGAGCGGTTCCCGCCGAGCGTCACCGGCGGCGGGATCTGGGGCGTGCCGGCGGGTCAGATCGGGACGATCGTCTCCGTCGCGGCTCCCGAGGGGTGGTCAGCCGCCGGGGTTCACCTCGACGGCACGGGCCAGCCTTCGGTGGAGGCGGTCGAGGCGGGGTTCGCTAACACGGCCGCCGAGTTGCGGCTGGACCCGGGAGGGACCGGCACGCTCGCCTTCAGTTTCGTCGGGCCGGTCCAGAGCGAAGTGCTGCCGAGCGTGCTCCACACCCCGATGATCGACGCGCCGCCGGTCGAGATCAAGCCCGCGATCTGCGGGTGACTCAGTCCTTCTGGGCGGACTGCGCGATGCGCACGTCGAGGGGGAAGTCGATCGGGAACGTGCCGAACAGAAGTCGCCCGGCGGATGCCGCCGCCTCGGCGACCGCGTGAGCCGCGGCATCCGCCTGCGCAGCGGGGGCGTGCACGATCACCTCGTCGTGCAGGAAGAACGCCAGGTGCGCCCGCCGCTCAAAGGCGGGCCCGGACCGTGAGGCCGACTCGTGGGCAGGGACCGCCGGCAGCGCGGCGAGTCTGCCGCGCAGGTCCGCCAGCCACGCCAGTGCCCACTCGGCAGCGGTGCCCTGCACGACGAAGTTGCGGGTGAAGCGACCTCGATCGCGTGCCCAGCGCCGCGCGCGGGTCTCGTCTACGCCGGTGGCTTCCGGGTCGCCGGCTTGCCCCTGTGCCGCGCGCCACACTGCGGACGGCGGCGGCGAGGTGCGGCCCAGCCGGGTGGCGACGATGCCGCCCTCCTCCCCCGTCCGAGCGGCGTCATCGACGAGGGCCATGGCGCGAGGGAACGTGCGACGCAATGCCGGCACGAGCCGGCCGCTGTCGCCGGTTGTCGCTCCGTACATGGCGCCGAGCATGGCGAACTTGGCCTCGGACCGCGTCGACACGGCGCCGCGCTCGACGATGCCGGCGTACAGATCCCGCCCGCGGGCCGCCTCGGCCAGCGCGACGTCGCCGGCCATCGCCGCCAGCACTCGCGGCTCGAGTTGGGCGACGTCGGCGACCACGAGCACCCACCCGGGATCGGCGCGCACGGCGTCACGCAGCTGGCGTGGCAGCTGCAGCGCGCCGCCGCCCGATGACGCCCAGCGGCCGGTGACGACGCCGCCGGGGACGTAGACGGGCCGGAATCGACCGTCATGCACCCACTCGTCCAGCCAGGCCCACCCGTTGGCGCTCAGCAGTCTTGCCAGGCGCTTGTACTCCAAAAGCGGCGCGATCGCCGGGTGGTCGTACTGCGCCAGCTCCCACTTGCTCGTCGACGTGGCGAGCACCCCGACCCGGTGCAGCGACCGCAGCAGCTTCGGCTGTGAGTCCAGGGCCGCCGTCGGGTCTCCGAGCGCCGCGCGCACCTGCGCCGCGGCGCGTTCGAGCTCACGCGGCTGGCTGCCCGCTGCCGGGCGAGGACCCAGCAGTTCGGTGAGGATGCCGTCATGGGCCGCCTCGTCCCAGGGCAGCCCGGCGGCGCGCATCTCTGCGGCCACCAGCGCGCCGGCGGACTCCGCCGCCAGCAGCAGGCGCAGACGTCCCGCTTCGGTCGCGCCGGCAAGTGCCGCCCGCTGGCGGGCGAATTCGGCGAGGGCGGCGTCGAGGGACTGCGGCAGAGAGGGGGCGGATGCCGTCTCGAACTCGAACAGCGTCGGCGGCGAATCGCCGGGATCGGGGGCAGCGGCATCCCACTCCCCCGCATCGCGCAGGGGCCCGGAGTCGGTCACGTAGACGCTGCCGCGCAGGATTGCGTGACACAGGCGCAGATCGTGGCAGCGCGCAACGCGCACGCCGGCATCCAGCAGCCCGTCGTACCACGTGGGGGTGTCGCTCCACACCCACCGGGGTGCGTGGGCCGTCTCGGCGTCGGCCACCCAGGACGGCAGATCGGCGACCGCCACGCGGGCGGTCTCGCCGCCCTGGTCGTTCAGCAGTGCGGCGGTGATGCCGTCGCCATCACGTCCGACGGCGATCCACGTCGGCGACGACTCAGCGCCGGGCACCGACGGAGACGGTCACAGGCCGGACTCCTCCGTGCGCACCAGGATGCAGCCGCACTCGGGGCAGGTGACGACGGCGTTGTCCGGCGTCTCGCGGAGGTTCTGCAAGTCGGTGCCCGAGAGCACCATGCGGCATCCCTCGCAGGTGCCGCGGCGCAGCAGGGCGGCGCCCGTCGAGCGCGCCGCGGTGCGGTCGTAAAGCGCGACCAGGTCGGCCGGCAGCGCTGCGACGATGGCCGCGCGGTCGCGCTTGGCCTGGTCCAGACGCGCCGTCGCATCGGCGACGACCGCCTTCGCCTCGTCTGAGAGGCGCACGCCCTCGGCGTTGGTCTCCGCCATGAGGGCCTCCTGCGCGACGACGGCCGCCTCGCACTGCTCCAGGCGCTCCATAACCTCGAGCTCCGCGTCTTCGAGGGCGCTCTTGCGCTTGGCAAGCGACGCGATCTCGCTTTCGAGGCCCTGCGCCTCCTTGGCGTTGGCGCTGGATGCCAGTCGGCCGGCATCCCGGTCGCTGCGCGCCTGCACGACGGCGACGTCCGACTCGATGCGTGCCAGTTCGGTGCGGGCGTCGTCACGGGCGCCCAGCAGCCGCGACAGCTCCTGCGAATAGGCCTGGCGCTGCGCGAGCAGCTCCTTCACCCGGACTCCCTGCGGGGGGTTCTGGCGCAGCCGATCGGCCTGAGCGATCCTGGCATCGAGTTCAGTGAGGTCGAGGAGTCGGCGCTGGTCGGCGGGGCTGGCGTTCACCCCTTCAACCTACCGCCCGAGCGACGCTCCCACAGAGGCCTAGGATGGCTGGTGGCCGGTTGGCGCAGCGGTAGCGCAGCTCCTTTACACGGAGAAGGTCACCAGTTCGATCCTGGTACCGGCCACGATGCGGCCCCAGCGGGCGAAAACCGTTGCGGACTGCACCACTCAGGCCCGCGACCGCGGCGCGCTGAGTGGGTAGGCTGAACGATGGCGCTTTGTGCGGTGCGGACAACGTCCGCGCGATCCGCGCCACGAATACCTGGCACGATCTGCCATACGAGAAAGGTCTTCCGTGACTGTCAACGATCAGGATCCGTACTCGCAGGAGGCCCTCGATAGCGACCCGGAGGAGACCTCCGAGTGGCAGGAGTCGCTCTCGCAGCTCGTCGATGCCAAGGGCTCCGGCCGCGGCCGCGAGATCATGCTCAGCCTGCTGCAGAAGTCGCACGAGCTGCAGCTGAACGTGCCGCAGGTGCCGACCACGGACTACATCAACACCATCGCGCCCGAGAACGAACCCGAGTTCCCCGGTGACGAGGAGCTCGAACGCCGCTACCGCCGGTGGATCCGCTGGAACGCCGCCATCACGGTGCACCGCGCGCAGCGCCCCGGTATCGGCGTCGGCGGCCACATCTCCACCTACGCCTCGTCGGCGTCGCTGTACGAAGTCGGCTTCAACCACTTCTTCCGCGGCCTTGACGACCCGTCCGGTGGCGACCAGATCTTCATCCAGGGTCACGCCTCCCCCGGCATCTACGCGCGATCCTTCCTCGAAGGCCGCCTCAGCACCGAGCAGCTCGACGGGTTCCGCCAGGAGGCGTCGAAAGCGCCCAACGGACTGCCGTCGTACCCTCACCCGCGGCTCATGCCGGACTACTGGCAGTTCCCGACCGTGTCGATGGGCCTCGGCCCCATCAACGCGATCTACCAGGCGATGACCAACAAGTACCTCACCAACCGCGGCATCAAGGACCTCTCGGACTCGCACGTCTGGGCCTTCCTCGGTGACGGCGAGATGGACGAGGTCGAGAGCCGCGGTCAGCTGCAGGTGGCAGCCAACGAGGGACTCGACAACCTCACCTTCGTCGTCAACTGCAACCTCCAGCGCCTCGACGGCCCGGTGCGCGGCAACGGCAAGATCATCCAGGAACTGGAGAGCTTCTTCCGCGGTGCCGGCTGGAACGTCATCAAGGTCGTCTGGGGTCGTGGCTGGGACGAGCTGCTGCAGCAGGACGACGACGGCGCCCTCGTGCGCCTCATGAACACCACCCCCGACGGGGACTTCCAGACGTACCGCGCCGAGGACGGCAAGTTCATCCGCGACCACTTCTTCGGTCGCGACGAGCGCACCGCCAAGATGGTCGAGGACTGGTCCGACGACGACATCTGGGGCAAGCTCCGCCGCGGCGGGCTGGACTACCAGAAGGTCTACGCGGCCTACAAGACCGCCAAGGCTCACAAGGGTCAGCCGACGGTCATCCTCGCGAAGACCATCAAGGGCTACGGTCTCGGTCACCACTTCGAGGGACGCAACGCGACCCACCAGATGAAGAAGATGACGCTCGAGGACCTCAAGCACTTCCGCGACTCGATGCGCATCCCGATCACCGACGCGCAGCTCGAAGAGAACCCGTACCTGCCGCCGTACTACCACCCCGGTATGGAGGACGACACGATCAAGTACATGGTCGAGCGTCGTCGAAACCTCGGTGGATTCCTGCCTGAGCGTCGCACGACGCACGTGCCGCTCCCCCTTCCCGACGACAAGGCCTACGCCCTGCCGAAGAAGGGCTCCGGTACTCAGGAGATCGCCACCACTATGGCGTTCGTGCGTCTGCTGAAGGACCTGCTGCGATCGAAGGACTTCGGTCACCGCATCGTGCCGATCATCCCCGACGAGGCGCGCACGTTCGGTATGGACGCCTACTTCCCCACGGCGAAGATCTACAACCCGCACGGCCAGAACTACACCTCGGTCGACCGCGAGCTGCTGCTGGCGTACAAGGAGAGCCCGCAGGGCCAGATCCTGCACGTCGGCATCAACGAGGCCGGTGCCGTGGCGGCGTTCACCAACGTGGGTACCTCGTACTCCACGCACGGCGAGCCGCTCATCCCGGTGTACATCTTCTACTCGATGTTCGGCTTCCAGCGCACCGGCGACGCTCAGTGGGCAGCCGGCGACCAGATGGCCCGCGGGTTCATCATCGGCGCGACCGCCGGCCGCACCACGCTCACTGGTGAAGGTCTGCAGCATGCCGACGGTCACTCCCAGCTGCTGGCATCCACGAACCCGGCCACGATCTCCTACGACCCGGCCTTCGGTTACGAGATCGCCCACATCGTGCGCACGGGACTCGAGCGCATGTACGGCGGGAACCACCCGGATCCGAACGTCATGTACTACCTCACGGTGTACAACGAGCCGTATGTGCAGCCGACGGAGCCCGAGGGCGTCGACGTGGACGGGATCGTCCGCGGCATCCACCGCATCTCGGTCGGCGAGGGCGAGGGTCCCCGCACCCAGCTGCTCGCGTCGGGTGTCGGCGTGCAGTGGGCGCTCGAGGCTCAGAAGCTGCTCAAGGACGACTGGGGCGTGATCGCCGACGTCTGGTCGGTCACGTCGTGGTCGGAGCTGCGTCGCGACGGCCTCGCAGCCGACGAGCACAACTTCCTGCACCCCACGGAAGAGCCCCGCACCGCGTACATCACCGAGAAGCTGCGCGACGCGCAGGGTCCTGTGGTGGCGGTCAGCGACTTCATGCACGCGGTGCAGGACCAGATCCGGCCCTGGGTGCCGCAGCGTTTCGCCACGCTCGGCGCCGACGGCTTCGGCTTCTCGGACACCCGCCCCGCAGCGCGTCGCTTCTTCAAGATCGACGGTCCGTCGATCGTGGTGCGCACGCTCCAGGCGCTCGCGCAGGAGGGCGTCGTCGACCGTGGCCTCTCGGCGCAGGCGATCGACAAGTACCGTCTGTACGACGTCACCGCCGGCACCAGCGGCAATGCGGGCGGCGAAAGCTGATAAACCGTATGGCCTCACCACCGACCGCGTCCGAGAAAGCCGAGACCCTCGCCTGGCTCCGGCGCGTCTCAGGCGACCTCGCGTCGGCGACCATCAAGCGACTGGAGGACACTCTCCCCTGGTACGCAGAGATGCCGCCGGCGCGCCGGTCGGCGGTGGGGCTGGTCGCCCAGGCCGGCATCACGTCGTTCATCCAGTGGTACGAAGACCCCACGTCCACGCCCTGGATAGCCGCCGACATCTTCGCCGCCGCTCCCCGTGAGCTGCTGCGCAGCGTCAGCCTCACGCAGACCCTGCAGCTCATCCGGGTGACCGTCGCGGTCACCGAGGAGCGGGTGGCGGGCCGCGACGAGGACCTGCGCGAGGCGATCCTGCTCTACTCGCGCGAGGTGGCCTTCGCCGCCGCCGACGTCTACGCCCGTGCTGCCGAGGCCCGCGGTCTCTGGGACGCACGACTCGAGGCGTTGGTGGTCGATTCCATCCTCACCGGCGAGACCGACGAAGAGCTTCCCAGTCGCATCGCCGCCCTCGGCTGGCACGGTCACGGCGAGGTCGCGGTGCTCGTCGGCACGACGCCCCCGCAGTTCGACGTCGACCAGGTGCGCCGCACCGCGCGCAAGCTCGACGTCGACGTGCTGATCGGAGTGCAGGGCTCGCGCCTCGTGCTCGTCATCGGGCGCTCGCAGCCCGCCGGACGCGAGGAAGCACCCGAGAACGAGCTTCCGTTCCCCGAGATCGCTCAGCGGCTCGAGCCGTGCTTCGGCCCGGGATACCTGGTGCTCGGCCCCGCCGTTCCGGCGCTGGTCGAGGCGAGTCAGAGCGCTCGTGCGGCGTTGGCGGGCTTCGCCGTGGCCCGCGCCTGGCGCAACGCCCCGCGGCCCGTCGAGGCGGACGATCTGCTCCCCGAGCGTGCGCTGGCGGGCGATTCCGTCGCCAAGCAGACGCTCGTGGAGCGCATCTACCGGCCGCTGCAGGCGCACAGCCCTGATCTGGTGGCGACACTGTGGAGCTACCTCGACAACGGGCGCTCGCTCGAGGCGACCGCCCGGGAGCTGTTCGTTCACCCGAACACCGTGCGGTACCGGCTCAAGCGCGTCTCCGACGTCATCGGCTGGGACGCGACCGGGCCGCGCGAGGCACTCATCCTGCAGACTGCGCTCATCCTGGGTTCGATCGGGACGGATGCCGCGCGTCGGCGACCCTCCCCTCACCGTCGCCCGCACGCGTGAGCTGTGGGGGCAGTACAAGGGATTCAGCGATTCTTGTGACGTGTTCGCCAGATGACCGGTCGTTCTTGTTGGCAGGATGGGTGAAGTGATCATCGCCGTCTTCCCCGGTCAGGGCTCGCAGACCCCCGGGTTCCTCTCCCCCTGGCTTGAGATCGACGGTGCTCGCGAGCGCCTCGCCGCCGCGTCCGACGCGGCAGGAGTCGATCTGATCGCCGCCGGCACCGAGTGGGATGCCGACCGCATCCGCGACACCAGCGTCGCCCAGCCGCTCATCGTCGCCGCCGGCCTGCTGTCGTGGGAGGCGCTGCTGGCCGCCGCGCCGGCCCGGCCCGAAGGGGTCGCCGGCCACTCCGTGGGCGAAGTTGCGGCCCTCGTGGCATCCGGCGTGCTCTCGTTCGACGAAGGCATGCGACTGGTGGGAGTTCGGGGTCGTGCGATGGCGGACGCCGCCGCCCTGGAGCGGACCGGCATGAGCGCCGTGCTCGGGGGCGACCAGGATGCCGTGCTCGCGCGACTTGCGGACCTCGACCTCACCGCGGCGAACCACAACGGCGGTGGGCAGATCGTTGCAGCCGGAGCGCTGGCGGCGCTCGCGGAACTGTCCGCGGAACCGCTGAAGGGCGCCCGCGTGATCCCGCTGCAGGTGGCGGGGGCTTTCCACACCCGCTACATGGTGCCCGCCGTCGAGACGCTGCGCACCGCCGCTGCCGACCTCGAGCCTGCGGACCCCGCGCTCACCCTGTGGACCAACCACGACGGCGCCACCGTGACCGGCGGACGCGAAGCGCTCGACCTGCTGGTGGCGCAGGTCGCCTCGCCGGTGCGCTGGGACCTCTGCATGGCGTCGTTCGCCGAGCATGGGGTCACCGGCATCATCGAGTTGGCCCCCGCCGGCACCCTGACGGGCCTGGCGAAACGGGCGCTGCGGGGCGTTCCGACCGTGGCAGTGAAGACACCTGACGATCTGGGCGCTGCGGCGGCCCTCTTGGGAGCATGAAGATGAGCGCGACCCTGCACCAGGTCACGGGCCCGGCCCACACCCGCATCTACGCCTACGGCGCCGCGCGCGGTGAGGTGTCCGTGCCCAACGACGACCTCGTGGGACCCATCGACTCCAGTGACGAGTGGATCCGCCAGCGCACCGGCATCGTCACCCGCACTCGAGCGGTCCGTGAGACCACCGCGGTGGATCTCGCGTCGACTGCCGCGGCCGAGGCCGTCGCCCGGTCGGGCGTCGACCCGTCCGAGATCGACGCGGTGATCGTCGCGACCGTCTCGAACCCCAAGCAGACCCCGTCGGTGTCGGCGATCGTCGCGGACCGCATCGGGGCGAACCCCGCCGCGGCGTACGACGTGAACGCCGCCTGCGCCGGCTTCGCCTATGCGGTCGCGCAAGCCGACGCGCTCATCCGCGCCGGCGCCGCACACTACGCCGTGGTCGTCGGGGCCGAGAAGCTCAGTGACATCGTCGACCCCACCGACCGCTCGATCTCGTTCCTGCTCGGCGACGGCGCCGGGGCCGTCGTCATCGGTCCGAGCGACTTCCCGGGCATCGGCCCGACCGTCTGGGGCTCCGACGGCTCGAAGGCCGACGCCGTCGGCATGAGTCACACTCTCGTGGACTTCCGCGACGGACTCGCCCCCTGGCCGACCCTCCGGCAGGAAGGCCCCACGGTCTTCCGGTGGGCGGTCTGGGAGATGGTCAAGGTCGCTCGCCAGGCGCTCGAGGCTGCGGGCGTGACGGCAGCGGATCTCGCCGCCTTCGTTCCGCACCAGGCGAACATGCGGATCATCGACGAGTTCGCCAAGCAGCTGAAGCTGCCCGAGTCCGTCGTCATTGCGCGCGACATCGAGACGACGGGCAACACCTCCGCAGCGTCCATCCCGCTCGCCACCCACCGGCTGCTCGAAGAGCACCCGGAGCTGTCGGGCGGCCTGGCGCTGCAGATCGGCTTCGGCGCCGGTCTCGTCTTCGGCGCGCAGGTGGTCGTGCTCCCGTGAGCGCGGCGACCGCGACCCTAAACTGAACAGCGGCCCGCCGGGCCGACCATCCCCGTCACACCTAAGAACAGGAGCACCCATGGCTTACACGAACGACGAGGTCCTCGCAGGACTCGCCGAGCTCATCACCGACGAGACCGGCATCTCGGCCGACGAGGTCGCGCTGGAGAAGTCGTTCACCGACGACCTCGACATCGACTCCATCTCGATGATGACGATCGTCGTCAACGCCGAGGAGAAGTTCGGCGTCACGATCCCCGACGAAGAGGTCAAGAACCTCAAGACCGTCGGCGACGCTGTCACCTACATCACGTCCAACCAGGTCTGAGCCGGCACCGGTGGGGGCTGCGGCCCCCACCCGCTGGCGTGGAGGAACCACACACATGAGCAGCCCCCGCATCGTTGTCACCGGGATCGGCGCCTCGTCGCCGATCGGCGGCACCGCGCCCGAGAGCTGGTCCGCATTGCTGGCCGGTGCGTCCGGCGCGCGCACGTTGGAATACGACTGGGTGGAGGAGTACCAGCTGCCCGTCACATTCGCCGCGCAGGCCGCTGTGCGCCCGGACACCGTTCTGGCGCGGCCGGTCTCCAAGCGGCTCGACCCCGCGTCGCAGTTCGCGATGGTCGCCGCCATGGAGGCCTGGGAGGACGCCGGGGCCCCCGAGATCGATCCCGAGCGACTGGGTGTCGACTTCGCGACCGGCATCGGCGGCGTGTGGACCCTGCTCGACGCCTGGGACACGCTGCGCGAGAAGGGTCCGCGGCGCGTCATGCCGATGACCGTCCCGATGCTCATGCCCAACGCCGCTGCCGGCAACCTCTCGCTGCACTTCGGTGCCCGCGCCTACGCGCGCACCGTGGCCAGCGCCTGCGCCTCGAGCACGGAGTCGATCGTCAACGCCGTGGAGCACATCCGGGCCGGGTACGCCGACGTCGTCATCGCCGGTGGCACGGAATCGGCCATCCATCCGATCACGGTCGCATCGTTCGCGTCGATGCAGGCGCTGTCGCGCCGCAACGACGATCCTGCAACGGCGTCGCGACCGGCGAGCATCGACCGTGACGGCTTCGTCATGGGCGAGGGCGCGGGCGTGCTGATCCTCGAGACCGAGGAGCACGCCAAGGCGCGAGGCGCGAAGATCTACGCGGTGGTCGCGGGCGGCGGCGTGACCGCCGACTCGTACCACATCACCGCCAACGACCCCGAGGGCAAGGGCGCAGCGCGCGCCGTGTCCATGGCGCTCGCCCAGGCGGATGCCTCCCCTGACGATGTGACGCACATCAACGCCCACGCCACGTCGACTCCCGTGGGAGACCCGAACGAGTATCAGGCGCTGCGAGCGGTCTTCGGCGATCGCGTCGACGAGATCCCCGTGTCGGCGACGAAGGCATCGACCGGCCACCTGCTCGGCGGCACCGGAGCGCTCGAGGCGATCTTCACCGTGCTGGCCCTGCGCGACCGAGTCGCGCCGCCCACCATCAACCTCACCGAGCAGGACCCCGCCGTTCCCTTCCGACTGTCGGGGGAACCGACGCCGCTCGGCGACGGCGATCAGCTCGCGATCAGCAACTCGTTCGGCTTCGGCGGGCACAACGCGGTCGTCGCGTTCCGCTCGGTCTGACCCCCGACGCCACGCCCCCGGATGCTGTCGCTGACGGCATCCGGGGGCGTTCCGGGTCTCAGGGAGGGGACGCTCTCCCGGTTCCCGGGAATGATCACCGAGGTCCGGTACTGGCGCCGCGTGCCCTGAGATCCGCGGCGGGGGTCTCATCCCACCTTGTGCAGCCACACCACCGATGCGTCATCGCCGGCGTGGCGGAAGGGCTCCAGCTCCTCGTCCCATGCGGAGCCGAGCGCGACCTGCAGCTCGTGCTGCAGCTCGATCGGGTCACCGGCGGCGACTTCCATCGCGTAGCGCACGCGATCCTCGCCGATGACGATGTTTCCAGCGGTGTCGGTCTGGGCATAGTGGATGCCGAGCCCCGGCGTGTGCAGCCAGCGACCTCCGTCGCTGCGGGGCGTCGGGTCCTCGCTGACCTCGAAACGCAGGTGCTCCCAGCCGCGGATTGCCGTGGCCAGGGCAGCCCCCGTTCCGGCGGGGCCCTCCCAGTAGAATTCCGCGCGGCGGCTGCCGGCCAGCACCGGCTGGTCGGCCCATTCGAAGTTGACGGCGCGGCCGAGCGCGCGGCCCACAGCCCATTCGAGGTGCGGGCACAACGCGCGCGGCGCCGAGTGAATGTAGATCACTCCGCGCGCCTGTGGTGTCGCCATGATCTCTCCTTCGTCAGGTACGTCTTCCCCTACGACCTGATGCGGACCACGGCTTCTTCGGTTGTGTTCCCGCCATTATCACGGAAGCACGTGCGGGATGACAAGTGTGTGATTCCGGCGATCGACGCGTGGGGGCGGCCTCTCCCCTTCCCACGGATGCCTCACCTTGCGATGATCAGCAGGCCCGCGCCCTTCGGGCCGCCTTATCTCAACAAGGAGACACGATCATGACTGGCAGCGACATCGGCCCTCGCCCTCACGCCTTCGACATCGAAGCCGCGACCCGGCAGAACGAGAACTACCGCGCGGTCGTGTGGACGGGGAAGCACCTGCAGGTCACGCTGATGTCCATTCGCCCGGGTGAGTCCATCGGCCTCGAGGCGCATCCCGACACCGACCAGTTCCTTCGCCTGGATGCCGGTCGGGGTCGGGTCGTCATGGGCCCCGAGAAGGATCAGCTCGATTTCGAGCAGGATGTCGCGGACGGATGGTCCATCCAGGTTCCCGCAGGCACATGGCACGACGTCATCAACACGGGCGACGAAGCCCTGCGCCTCTATACGGTCTACGCGCCCTCACACCACGCGGCCGGGATCGTGCAGGCGACACGGGCCGACGCGGAGCGAGACGAGGCGGCCGGCACGGATGAGCCCCCGCCGTGGACGGCGCAGCCGCCCACGGTCGGCGACGACCAGCACGCTTAGCCGCACGCGGGAGGACCCGATCCCTACGCAGGGTGGCTCGAGAACTCGGCGGGCTCCAATGTCGAGATCGTCGCGGGCGAGTCGTGATCGCGAGCAGTGCGAAGCTTCGCTCTCCCTCATCCCCTCTAGACCCGTGACCGTGTGGGAATCGGGAGGGTTTTGTAGGGCGGGTGGGACTTGAACCCACGATCGTCGGGTTATGAGCCCGCTGCCTTGACCAGCTTGGCCACCGCCCCCTCACAACGACCTTACTAGGCGTGCCTGGCTTCGCTCGCACCTGGCATGTGGGCGGCAGCTCTGAAGCGGACCCTCAGCCGCGGGGCTTGTCGCCGGGCGATGCAGGACCCTCGGTGCCCCCGGAACTGCCTCGAGGGAACGGCAGCTCCTGGCTCTGGGAGACCACCTGCGGGTGATAGCGCGCCAGCGTCATGACGCCCCAGATGGCGATGGCGCCGGCGAGGGCGAACATGACGTAGCCCCAGACGGGGACCGCAGCGCCTTCGCCGAGCACGAGCAGGCCGAGAAGGACGGCGACCATCGGGTCGACGACCGTGAGGCCCGCGATCACCAGGTCGGGCGGGCCCGATGAGTATGCGGTCTGCACGAAGTAGGCGCCCAGCGCCGTGCCTGCCAGCAGCGCTACGACGCAGAGCACTGTCAGCCACTCGAAGTCGCCCGCCTCGATGCGTTTGATCACGATCTTGGCGAGGGTCGCGACGAATCCGTACACGATGCCCGCGGCCAGGATGTAGAACAGCGCCCGGATGCCATGGCGACGCCTCACCAGCAGCCATGAGACGACGAGGACTGCCGCGACGATCACGAGGATGATGAGCACCGTGATCAGCTGGCGGTTCGTGACGGTCTGCTCGACGGCGAACAGTGCCGCGACGATCACGAACCAGAAGATGCCGCCGACGCAGGCGATGATCGCCATCAGCGACCGGCGGGTGGGGGCATGCCCGGTCACACGCGCATTGAGCAGTGTGGTGATGACGAGCGCCACGGCGCCCAGGGGCTGCACGACGATCAGGGGCGCGACGGTCAGCGCGCCGAGCTGGCAGACGATGGCGAGGCCGAGCATGAGCGTGCCGACCACCCACGAGGGCCGCGCGAGCAGCTGTCGCAGCTGACCGCCGGTGAGCCCAGTCGAGCCGTCCTTGCCGCTGAGGCGCTCGACCTTCTCGACACCCCGATGCTGGTACTGGGCACCGAACGACATGAAGACGGCGCCGGCGAGCGCCAGCGGGATTCCGAGCAGCAATCCGGGGTTGCGGAAGACGCCGACCAGCTGGTCGCCGACATCTTCGATACCCACCGCCCACATCACCCCTCGACAGTAGCGCCAACGCCTTCTCGGTAGGCTCAAGGACGTGGCTGTTCTACCGATTCGCATCATGGGCGATCCCGTCCTGCACTCCCCCGCCGCCCCCGTCGACGAGATCACCGACGAGGTGCGTCAGCTGGTGGCCGACATGTTCGAGACGATGGATGCCGCGCCTGGCGTCGGCCTAGCGGCCCCGCAGGTGGGTGTGCCCCTGCGCATCTACACGTACACGTACGAAGACGACGACGGTCAGCCGTGGCGCGGCGTGATCCTCAACCCCGAGCTGTGGATGCGCCCCCCAGAGCCCGGCTCCCCCGACCCCGAGTCGGAGTCCGAAGGATGTCTGTCGTTCCCCGGCGAGCGGTTCCCGCTACGGCGCTCGGATGAGGTCCTGGTCACCGGCATCGACCTCGACGGCGCACCCGTGCGCATCGAGGTCGACGGGTGGCGCGCGCGCATCATGCAGCACGAGTTCGACCACCTCGATGGCATCCTCTACGTCGATCGCCTCGACGACGGCGACTGGAAGACCGTGCAGAAGATCGCCCGCAAGCGCGGCTGGGGTCGCCCTGGAGTCAGCTGGATGCCGGGAGTCGACGACCTCGACGCCTGACCCTTTCGCTCCTGGATGCGTAGAGCTATCGTATTTCGATAGATATGTATCGAGGTTCGGAGGTGTGCGATGGGTGCTTTCGTGATCGGTGCGCTCCGTGTGGTGCTGGCTGTGTCCTTCGCCGGAGCCCTCTTCGTGCAGGCAGTGATGGTTCCTCTGTTGTGGGTCGACCTCGAGGGGGCGCCCGACGCCGCGCGTGTCACGGCGGTCGTGATCGTGGTGCTCGGGATCATGACCCTGCAGGTGTGCGCCGTGTGCATCTGGCAGCTCCTCTCGATGGTGCGCCACGGGTCCGTCTTCTCGTCACGGGCGTTCCGCTACGTGGATGCGATGATCGGTGCGATTCTCACCGCGGCGGTGCTCGTCTTCGCGCTGGCGGTGCTCTTGGCTCCGGGAGAGGTGGCGCCCGGCCTAGTCGGGCTGATCTGTGGGGCCGCACTGGTGATCGGCGGTGTCGCGTTGGTGGTCTACGTGCTGCGGATGCTGCTGGCGCAGGCCGTCGAGCGTGAGGTCGAGGCGCGGCGGCTGCGGTCTGAGCTGAGCGAGGTGATCTGATGCCGATCGTCGTCGACATCGACGTCATGCTCGCCCGACGCAAGATGCCGGTCGCGGTGCTCGCCGAACGCGTGGGCATCACGGCGGCGAACCTCGCCGTGCTGAAGAACGGACGTGCGAAAGCGGTGCGCTTCACCACCCTCGAGGCGCTCTGCCAAGCCCTCGACTGTCAGCCGGGCGACCTGCTGCGGTGGGAGCCGCAGGGCGCGGTCGACCTTTCGCCGCACGCAGAAGGGGAAGCGACCGCCGACGCGAGGGCGTGACCTGCCTCATCCGATCCGCCCTCGCAACCCCCGTTCGCGCGCCGTCATCGATCGGTAGCGTTCCCCGCACACCCACGCGAGGAGGACGGCATGGCTCGGTTCGGATACACACTCATGACGGAGCAGAGCGGTCCACGTCAGCTCGTGGACTACGCGGTGAAAGCCGAGGCGGCCGGGTTCGACTTCGTCGTCTCGAGCGATCACTACTCCCCCTGGCTCACCGCTCAGGGGCACGCCGCATATGCCTGGAGCATGCTCGGGGCCGTCGCCTACGCCACCCACGACGTGGAGCTCATGACCTACGTCACCTGCCCGACCATGCGCTATCACCCCGCGATCGTCGCGCAGAAGGCGGCGACGATGCAGCTGCTCTCGGAGGGCCGCTTCACCCTGGGCCTCGGGTCCGGTGAGAACCTGAACGAGCATGTCGTCGGCGAGGGGTGGCCGGCGGTGCAGATGCGCCAGGACATGCTGGTCGAGGCGATCGAGATCATCCGTGCGCTGCACACCGGAGAGCTCGTCACCTACGACGGCCAGTACTTCCGGGTGGATTCGGCGCGCATCTGGGACTGCCCCGAGGGTGGCGTGCCTCTCGGCGTCGCGGTGTCGGGCGAGTCCTCCATCGAGCGGTTCGCGGGACTGGCTGACCATCTCATCGCGGTGGAGCCGCAGGCGGAGCTGATCGAGGGGTGGGATGCCGTGCATCCAGAGGCATCCCGCAAGATCGGCCAGATCCCGATCAGCTGGGACCCCGACCGCGAGGCGGGGATCGCACGCGCCCACGAGCAGTTCCGGTGGTTCGCGGGCGGATGGTCCGTCAACGCGGACCTGCCGACGCCGGCCGGCTTCGCCGCGGCATCCCAGTTCGTCCGGCCCGAAGACGTCGCCGAATCCATCGCCGCGGGCCCCGACCTGGACGAGCTGGCCGAGAGCGTACAGCCCTTCCTGGACGCGGGCTTCACCGACGTCGCGATCGTGCAGGTCGGCGACGAGCAGCAGGACCGCTTCGTGACCGAGGTCGCCCGGCCGCTCCTGGAGAAGCTGCGCACGCTCTGACCCTGCCGCGCGCCCTCGCCCTTCCGAATCTCACCGGTGGAGCCGGATGTTCACGCCCGCGTGACGCGTGGCCTAAGCTGGTACCGAGGATCCCGCGTCATCTGCGCGGCCCTCGACCGAAGGCCAGGGCTTCCACCCCTGGCCTTCACCTTTTGCCGGCCGCTGGGCGCCTCAATCCTCCGCGTCCGCGATGGCCTCGCCGTCGGCGTCGAGCGGTATCGGGCGCTCATGCGGTGGCAGGGGCTCCGGCAGGCCCGTCTCCGGGTCGAGGGGGCGATCGTCGTCGATGAAGGGGATGGGGACGCCCGTGCGAGGGTCGATGAGACCCTCGCCGTCGGGGATACTCAGGCTCATGTCGCTTTCCTTTCCTCTCGGCCAGGATGCGACGCTGCCGGGGGCCGCGCACCCCGTTGACGGGGGCGCAGCCCCCCGCTAGGCCGCGACAGCGTGTTGCAGATTCTGCACGGTCGTCTCGGATGGCCGACCTCCATACTCCGCCGCGGCGGTGTCGTCGTGCTCGTGGGATCGGCGCCCGTTATAAACACGGTCGATTAGGCATATAGGTGAATCACCCTCGCCCATAGGCGTGCATCCTCGTATGTTGGCGATGAGGCATTGCCGCCCCGCCTACCCGAGACATCGAGGATGATGACCCTGGACACCGATGCGACCGTCGGCCTTGACGAGCGCGATATGCCCGCCCCTGCCCTGACGATCCGTGACGTGGGCATCGGCTTTCGCGGCGTCCGCGCGCTGGACGCCGTCAGCTTCTCGATCCCTCGCGGCGGAACGAGCGCGGTCATCGGGCCCAACGGGGCGGGCAAGACGACCCTGTTCAACTGCATCAGCGGGATCTACCGCCACGAGGGCGAGATCGAGCTGGCCGGCCGGCCCATGAGCGGCGTGCCTGCGCAGGCCCGGGCGATTGCAGGCATCGCCCGCACCTTCCAGACGCCCGCGCTCCTTCCCGACCTCAACGTCTTCGAAAACGTCCTGCTGGGTGCGCACGGTGCAATGCGCGCCGGAATGTGGTCCGCCGCGCTGCGGATCGGCCGAGCGAGCCGCGAGGAACGCGCCGTCCGCCTCGAGGCGTGGGATCTGATGGGTCCGCTCGCGCTGCAACCTCTGGCGCTCGCGCCGGTGAGCAGCCTGGCCCACGCCGATCGACGCCGAGTGGAAGTGGCGCGCGCGCTGCTGTCACGTCCCTCGCTGCTCCTGCTCGACGAACCCGCCGCCGGACTGAGTGCCGACGAAGCCGACGAACTGCTGGAGGTCATCGCCGACTTCGGGGCCGACACACACATGACGAGCCTCCTCGTCGAGCACGACGTCGGCCTCGTCATGCGCGTCGCTCGCTTCGTCGCGGTGCTCGACGCCGGCCGGCTGCTCGCCTCCGGGGACCCGACAACCGTGTCCGCTGACCCCCGCGTGATCGCCGCGTACCTCGGTGCCGACGCGCCTTCTGACGGGGAGCTGCTGCCATGACCGTCCTCACGACCCAGAACCTCCGCGCGCGCTACGGCGGGGTCGAAGTGCTCCACGGTGTGGATCTCACCGTCGAGGAGGGTGAGATCGTCGCCTTGCTCGGCGCGAACGGCGCCGGCAAGACGAGCCTGCTCCGTGCCATCTGCAGGCAGGTCGACTCGACCGGTGCCATCACACTCGACGGCACCCGCATCGACAAGATGACGACGGCGCGCGTGGCCCGCCTCGGCATCGGCCATGTCCCCGAGGGCCGCGGAACCTTCACGGAGCTGACCGTCGAGGAGAACCTGCGCCTGGGCATTCTCGCCCGGCCTCGCCCCGTGCGTGCGACGGCGGACGAGGACCTGGACCTGATCAATGAGACCTTCCCGGTGCTGCACGAGATGCGCGGCCGCCAGGCGGGGGCGCTGTCGGGAGGACAGGCGCAGATGCTCGCAGTGGCGCGGGCACTTCTCGCCCGACCCCGGCTGCTTCTCGTCGACGAGCCGTCACTGGGGCTCGCCCCCCTGACCACGCTGGAGCTGTTCAACCGCTTCCAGTCGCTGCGGGACGCGTGGTCGCTGACGATCCTGCTCGCCGAGCAGAATGCGCGATTGTCGCTGCGGGTGGCCGACCGCGCGGTCGTCCTCACCCGGGGTCGTGTGTCGCTCGAGGGCCCCGCCGCGGATCTGCAGGATCACGACGCGCTGCGTGCGGCCTACCTCGGCGAGGGGCCGTCCGCTCCTGCGGACCGCCCGTTCCCTTCGACCCGAGGAGCGCTCGATGACTGAGTTCTTCCAGATCTTCCTGGACGGCCTCACCACCGGAACCGTCTACGCCGCCCTCGCCCTGGCGCTGAGCGTCGTGTTCCAAGGCACCGGCATGCTGAACTTCGCGCAGGGGGAGCTCGCCGTCGTGGCCGCCTTCATCGCGTTCACGACGCTGTCGACCGGCATCTCGCCGTGGCTCGCGATCCTGATCGCCGTCGCCGCATCCGCCGTGATCGGCGCCCTCGTGCACGTGCTGGTGGTCCGCTGGGCCGACACCCGCAATGAAGGCGTGCTGATGGCGATGGGTGTGGCGTTGCTCCTCGGGATCAGCGCGCTCGCCGGCATCATCTGGGGAACCGACCCGCGCAGCTACCCCAGCCCCTTCGGCTCCGGACTCATCGAGTTCGCCGGACTGCGCCTCACCTACCAGCAGGCCGGTGGCGCGCTCCTCGTCGTCGTCGCGATGAGCCTGACCGCGCTCCTCTTCCAGAAGACCCCGATCGGATTGCGTCTGCGCGCCGTCGCGCAGAATGCCCCCTCGGCGGCACTGCTGGGGCTGTCGGCCCCCGTGTGGCTCGCCCTGGGGTGGGCGATCGCCGGCGCCGTCGGCGCGGTGGCCGGCGTCGTGGCCGCCCCCACCCTGGGACTGTCCCCGTCGATGATGAACTTCCCGCTGTTGATGGCCCTCGCCGCCGCCACGCTCGGAGGCTTGACCAGTCGAGTGGGCGCGGTCGTCGGTGGCCTGCTGATCGGCGTCGTCACGGCGTTCGCCGGCCGGTACATCCCCTTCCTCGGCGGGGACCTCAACATCGTGGTCGCCTTCGTCCTCATCGTGATCGTCCTGCTTGTCAAGCCCGGCGGACTCTTCGGAAAAGAGCGGATGGTGCGCGCATGACCAGTCCCATCCCCTACCCCCATGCGCGGCCCTGGTACCGCACCCCGCGGGGCCTGCTCACCCTCGCCCTGTTCTCGGTGGGCGTCGCGATCCCGTTCCTGGTGAGCGACTACGACCTGTTCAACATGACGCGCGTGCTCGCGATCGCTCTGGGTGTGGCGGGTCTGAACCTCCTCGTCGGGTTCTCGGGGCAGATCAGCGTCGGCCACGGCGCGATCTTCGGCATCGGCGGCTACACGACGATGCTCCTGATGCTGAGGATCGACGTGCCGTGGCCGCTCGCCCTCGTGGCGAGCATCGGCGCAGGGCTCCTCGTCGGCCTCGTGATCGGCATTCCGGCGCTGAAGCTCGGCGGACTGAACCTCGGGCTGTTCACCATAGCCATCGCCGCGGTCTTCCCGCTCGTGGTGAGCCGGTTCAGTGACTTCACGGGCGGGACCGTGGGGCTGGCGCTGCCGACCTCTCCCTTCGTCGCGCCCGACGGGATCGCGCTCACGCCCGCCCAGTTCGGTTTCCTCTTCGCCCTCCTGGCGCTCGCGGGCGCGCTCGTGCTCCTCCGCAACATCACGGTGGGTCGCTTCGGCCGCGCCTACGCCGCGGTTCGGACGAACCGGATCCTCGCCGTGTCCAACGGCGTGCGCGTGCCCCAGCTGAAGCTCATCGCCTTCGTCGTCAGCTCGGCCGTGGCGGGTCTGGCCGGCGGCATCCTCGTGCTCGTCCTGACGGTCGCGACGCCCGACAGCTACCTGCTGACGTTCTCGCTGATCCTGCTCATGGCCGCCACGGTCGGAGGCAGCCGCTCGTGGATCGGCGCGATCGTGGGTGCGGCGATCGTCGTGTACCTCCCCGACTTCGCCAGCAAGGTCCTGCCCGGCCAGGCGTCAGGGCAGTTCGCCCAGCTCATCTTCGCCGTGCTCCTCGGTGTCTGCCTGATCCTCGCGCCCGGCGGCCTGGCCGCGTGGGGCACGTCGATCGCCCGCCGCGGCGCCGCGCTCGTGCGCGGTCGCCGAAGCACCGCCCCACGCACCCCCGAGACCGAATCCGGCAGCAGCACCGACCCCGAGTCCTATCCCGAAACAACAACAGCATTCACACGAAAGGAAGCGAATCGATGATGAAGACGTCACGACGAGCTCGCTCCGCCGTCATCTCCGCCGCCGCGGTAGCGGTCACCGCACTGCTGCTCAGCGGCTGCACGGGACGGCAGGCCGCGAACGAACCAGCCGCTGAGCCGCAGGATGACAGCCCGATCGTCATCGGGGCCAGCTGGCCCCAAAGCGGGCCGCTCGCCGCCGCGGCCGCAGGCTTGCACGGCTTCGAGGCCTACATCGAGATGACCAACGCCGAAGGCGGCATCGACGGACGCGAGATCAAGCTCGTCACCGCTGACGACGGCTATGACCCCGCCCGTCTCGCCGACAACCAGCGCAGCTTCGTGGAGAAGGAGGGCGCCATCGCCGTCGTCAACTTCGGCGGCATCGCGGTTCCCGGCCGGCCGTATCTCAACGACAAGAAGGTCGCGCAGATCGCACTGGCCGGGCAGACCCCGCTCAGCGACGTGGAGAACTTCCCCTATACGCGCGCCTTCTGGCCCGACGTGGTGTGGGAGGGCCAGCTGCACGCCCAGTGGCTGCAGGAGAACCGCCCCGACGCGGTCGTCGGCTTCATCGGGTTCAACAACGACCTCAGCGAGAGCCACATCGCGGGTCTCGAGGCCGGTGGCCTGGCCCCCGCGCAGGTCGCCATGGTTCCCCCGGGCACGGCCGACCTCACCGCGCAGGTCAGCCAGTTCCAGGCGGCGGGCGTGGACACCGTCATCATCAACATCGGCGCCCCCACGATCGGCGCGGTCACGAAGTACATGGACGAGATCGGCTACGAGCCCACTCTCCTGCTCGCAGGCAACATGGCCGACTTCGTCACCGTGGTCGACCCCGCCGGCGCGGACGCCGTCGCCGACGCCTACGCGTTCCACTGGGGCAAGGACCCGGCCGACCCGAAGAACGCCGAGGATGCCGCGACCCAGACGTTCATCGAGGTCATGACCGAGTACGGCTACGAGAGCGACATCCGACAGGCCCTCGCGTTCAACGGCTACGGACTGGGTGCCGCGCTGGTGGAGGCACTGAACAACGCTCCCGAGCTGACCGCAGACGGGCTGCTCGAGGCGTGGGACGCTCTCGAGGACACCGAGAACCCGTACCTCCAGGACGGCATGACGCTGGACGCGGGCTTCGGCGGGCGACTCATCTTCCAGGTGCAGCTCACGCAGTTCGACGGTGAGACCTGGGTGCCGCAGGGCGACGTGATCGACCTCCGCGACCTCGGCATCGTCGAATAGCCGCAACGCAAGAGATCGCCCCCCGCACGGATACCGTGCGGGGGGCGATCTTCTGTGCTCCCGAGGAGCCGTCAGCGACGACGCGCCCGTGAGCGCGGGCGTGCGGGCGGCAGAACCGGAGCCGGCACGGGCGCGCCGACGCGGGCGCGGATCTCGCCGATGCCCTCGACGACCATCCGCACCTCGTCGCCGGTCTGCAGCGGAGGCGGAATGAGGCCCTGGTTGCGTCCCCACAGCTCGCCGAGGCATCCACCGTTGCCGACGGTGCCCGAGCCGAGCACATCGCCGGGGACCACTCGCGAGTTGCGCGACGCGTACGCCACGAACTCCGGGAACGGCCAGCCCGCGTTGGACACGAGGTCCTCGCCGACGAGCGCGTCGTTGACGTACACCTCGGCGTGGACGGCGAGGAAGCCCTCCGCGTCGAGGTAGGGCGCGAGCTCGTCCGCCGTCACGATCCAGGGCCCCAGCGTCGTGCCGAAGTCCTTGCCCTTGCACGGCCCGAGGCGCACCTTCATCTCGCGGGCCTGCAGGTCGCGGGCCGACCAGTCGTTCATGATCGTGTACCCGAAGATGTGCTCGGCGGCCGCGTCCGGCGTGAGGTTGGACCCCGTCGATCCCGGCACTGCCCCGATCACGACGGCGACCTCGAGCTCGAAGTCGAGGCGCTCGGTGACCGGTGGCGTGACCTCCTGGAACGGGGCGAGGATCGTGTGCGGGTTCGTGAAGTAGAACGTCGGCGCCTGGTACCACTCGGGCGGCACGTCGCTCTTCCCCTCCACTCCGGCACTGACGCCTTCGACGTGCTCCTCGAAGGCGACGAAGTCGCGCACGGAGGGCGGTACGACGGGGGCGAGGAGGTCCACGTCGGCGAGCGGGATGCCGGCGGTGTCGGCGACGCGCGACAGCAGCGCGGCCGCTCCGTCGATCCCCCGGGCGAGGGCGTGGGCGACCGTCAGCCCGTCGGGGAAGGGCACGACGCGGTCGTCCACGACGAAGCCCTCCCCCACGGTCTCTTCGTGGGTCCAGCGAGCGATTCTCATGCGTTCACCGTCTTTCCCAGCAGGGCCGCCGCGTTCGAGCGCAGGATGCGCTCCGCGGTCTGCGGTGCGAGACCGGCGGACTCCACGAAGGCGACGGGATCCTCCGAGCCCATGTCGAACGGGAAATCGCTGCCGAGCACGACCTGGCTCTCGCCGGCGACCTCGATGAGGTGACGCAGCGCGCCGGCGTCGTGGACGACCGTGTCGAACCAGATCTTCCGCAGGTAGCTGGACGGTGCGTGCGCGCAGCCGCGCGCATCGGGACGCACGCGCCACGCGTGATCGCTGCGGCCGATCGAGGTCGGCAGGTACCCGCCGCCGTGCGCCGCGACGAGCCGAAGACCGGGGTGACGGTCCAGCACCCCCGCGAAGATCAGGTGCGACAGGGCGACGGCGTTCTCGACGGGCTGCCCGACGGTGTTGGCGAGGTAGAACCGGTCGAGCCGCTCGTCGAGCGAGCAGCCGAACGGATGCAGGAAGACGACGCAGCCGAGCTCCGCCGCGCGCGCCCAGAACCGCTCCAGCCGCTCATCCGACAGTTCCACGTCACCGGCGAAGGAGGAGATCTCCACCCCCGCGAGCCCGCGGCCGAGCACGGCGTCGTCGAGCAGTTCGACGAGGCGCTCCGGATGCTGCAGGGGCACGAGTCCCAGTCCCACGAGGCGATCGGGCGCCTGTGCGGTGTGCTCTGCGATGAGGCGGTTCGCTTCGGCCGCGGCCCACACCGCAAGTCCCTCGGGCGCCCACGGATAGAAATGGTTGGGCGAGGCGCTGACCCACTGCACGTCGACGCCCTGCGCGTCCATCGCCACCAGGCGCAGGCCCACGTCGGTGAGCTTGGGGACGCGGGCACCGACCATCGGTCCTGACACCGCCTGGCTGTCGGCACCGTGGCGCACGAGCTCCAGTGCAGCGGCCTCGGCGACGAGATCGGGGGCGCGGCGCGCGACCTCGGCGTGCAGCCCAGGCAGGAGAAGATGGGCGTGGACGTCGGTGACGGGCTGCCGCGGCGCGGTCATGCGGGCTCCGCCATCTTCTGCGCGATCCCGAAGATCAGCCCGCCGGCGTCGGCGCTGCGATCACCGTCGATCTGCCATTGGCCGAGTTGCACCGACGCCGCCACCACCGCCCCCGCGCGGGGGATGCGGCGGGCGTGGAACTCGTCCCACATCCCCTGGTCGAGGCTCTCGCCCCGCGTGAGCAGTTCGGTGAGGACGAAGGCATCCTCCAGCCCCTGCGCGGCGCCCTGGGCGATCGTCGGGGGGCAGCTGTGCGCGGCGTCACCGATGATGACCACGCGGCCACGGTTCCACGGCTCTGCCACGAGATGCTGCGTGAACCACGTGTAGTGCGCGTCGGCGCCGGCTTCGATGTCGGCGCGGATCTGGTTCCACGGCCCGTCGTACGCGCGCGATGCCTCGAGCATGAGCCGGCGCGCCTCGTCAGGGTCGACGCCGAAGCGGTCTTCGGCCTTCTCCACGAGGAACGCGTACATGCTGTCCTCACCCGTCGGGGTGTAGCCGGCGATGTAGACCGGTCCGCCGTAGTAGAGCGTGCTGCGTTCGACCTCCGCCGGGCGCGAGACGAACGTGCGCCAGATCCCCATCCCCGTCGACTCGGGCTTCGCCTCGATCCCGATGAGCTCGCGCACCGTCGAGTGCAGCCCATCCGCGCCGATCACGAGGTCGTAGCGACCCGCAGGCGCGCCCTCGATCTCGATCTGGACGCCGTCCGCATCCTGGGTGAGGCCGGTCAGCTTCGCCCCGAAGTGCACCTGCACGCCCGCGCGCTCGGCGTGCGCCAAGAGGATGCGGGCAAGCTCTGCCCGCGGCATCCCCATCCCGGCCGGATAATCCGGACCTCCCGTCTTCACATCGGGAAGCTCGGCGACCACGGGAGCACCGGGACCGGGCGCGCGCAAGGTGAGCCCCTCGAACGGGTATCCGGCCTCGCGGATGTCGTCCCACGCGCCCAGCGCGTCGAACACCCGCAGGGCGTTGCCCTGCAGGCTGATGCCGGAGCCGAGGGCGGTCAGCTGCGGCTTGGCTTCGAAGAGATCGACCTCGACGCCGGCCTTGGCCAGCTGGATGCCGGCGGCCAGGCCGGCGACGCCGGACCCCACGATCGCGACGGTGTGCACTGCAGTCATGTCAGAACCTCTCTGTTCTGTTCGGGTGTGCGGTGGTGTGTGTCAGAAGACGGCCACCGGATTGATCGGCGAACCGACCGCCCCGGTGATCGGCAGTGGTGGCGCCGACAGCAGCACGTCCCAGCGTCCGCGTGCGGCGCACGCGTCGGCGAGCTCGTCGAAGTCCCACATCTCGCCGATCGTGAGTCCCATGTTCGGGATAGCGATCTGGTGCAGCGGCTGGAACGACGGCGCGTCGAACTCGTTGGGGCGCACTTCGAAGCCCCACGTGTCGGTGGCG
Organism: Microbacterium sp. zg-Y818; assembly: GCF_030246905.1. Classification (NCBI taxonomy): domain Bacteria; kingdom Bacillati; phylum Actinomycetota; class Actinomycetes; order Micrococcales; family Microbacteriaceae; genus Microbacterium; species Microbacterium sp. zg-Y818. Next base: position 1,388,709 of record NZ_CP126741.1, read on the forward strand.
ACCGCTGCGATCTCGCTCCGGTGCAGCCAGCCGGCGGTGGTCAGCGACATGCCGGCCGCTTCGCCGCCGGCATAGTCGTTCCACCCCTCGCGTCGGGCACGGGCGAGCCGGCCCGTGCGCACCAGCAGGATGTCGCCGCGTCCGACCCGGCTGGACTCCCCCTGTGCCGCGATGCACGCGTCGAGGTCGGCGGCGGTGATGCCGTAGCCGTCGGGCAGTTCTCCGGTGTCGGGCTGCAGGAAGCGGCCCATGTCGAGCAGGACGCCACGGGAGACGATGACAGCGGCCGCGTGCTCGATCCCGGTGACGAGGTCGCCGTCACTGGTGACGACATCGCCCGCACGGCGACCGTTCCACGCCATCCCGTGGTCGAAGATGTGGCCGAGGCCGTCCCACTGCGTGGAGCACTGCAGAGGCATCGTGATGTAGTCGTCGGCGCCGCCGATGCCGTGCGGGAACGGCTGGTTGCCGCGTTCGGCGTCGGTGCCGGTGTCGGTCATGGTGTGGACGGGATTGATCCGGCGCCGCCACCCCTTCTGGGGGCCGTCCGTGTTGAACGCCTGCGACAGCGAGACGACACGCCCTTGCGTCACGAGTGCCGCCGCCTCGACGCGCTTGGCCTCGTCGATGAAGTTGAGGGTGCCCAGGACGTCGTCCTCGCCCCACCGGCCCCAATTGCGATACGCCATCACGCGCGCGGCGATCTCGCCTTCGGGATCGTTGCGGTCGAGGTCGGCGGGATGTTCGCTCGGCGCGGTCATGCGGCCGCCTCCGCGACGCAGCGGACGACTTGCGTGCCGACGCCCTCGATCGTGCCGGTCATCACGTCACCGTCGCGCAGGAATCGTTTCCAGTGCTGGCCGTTGCCCGCGGGGCTGCCGGTGAGCAGGATGTCGCCCGGCAGAAGCGGCAGCGTCTGGGACGCGGTCGACACGAGCGCGGCGACGTCGAAGACCAGCTCCGCGGTCGTGGCATCCTGCATCACCTCGCCGTTCAGCTCCAGGCGGATGGCGAGGTTCGCGGGGTCAACGAACGGCGCCGGGACGAGGTAGGGCCCCGTGGGGAGGAAGCCCGGCGCGTTCTTGGCGCTGAACCAGTCGGCGCCGATGTCGCCCACGTCGGAGGGGAAGAGCAGATCGCGGGTCGAGATGTCGTTGGTGATCGTGTACCCCGCAACGTGGCTCATGGCCTCGTCTCGCCCCACGCGGAACGCCTCGGGGCCGATGACGACGGCGAGTTCGAGCTCCCAGTCATGCACGTCACTGTAGGACGGAAGCGTGAGGGGGACGTCGTCTCCCACGACGCACTGCGGCATGCCGATGAAGACGAACGGGCGACCGCTGGCGGCGCGCGCATCCATGATGCGTTCGGCACGGGCCCGCGCCTCCTCCGGCGTCAGCGCCGACTCGCCCTTGGTCAGTCCGCCGACGATCAGCTGCACGACGTGCGTGCGGTAGTTCGCGCCGGCCTGGAGCACCTGCCGCGGCTGCACCGGCGCGGTCAGGACCGCCTCGGACAGCGCAGTCCACGGCCCCTCCGCCTCGGCGAGCGCGGCGAGGCGGTCCCAGTCGGGGGCTGCGAGGAACGCGTTCAGATCGGACGCACCGAGTTCCTCCTCACCGAGGGGGCGGATGCGGTCGCCCGCGACGAGCCCGAGAACGACATCATCGCCCTGTCGGTATCGGCCGAGCGCGAAGGGGGCGGTGGGTGGGGTATGGGTCATGAATCCTCCTCGAGTCGTGACGTAGTGCGACCCGGGACGGCCGCTTCAGCGGCCGCCCCGGGACAGAGAACAGCGCTCAGCCGTGACGGGTGTACGGGTTCAGCAGCGCCGCCTTGATCTCGTCGGGCACGCCTTCCTCCGTGGCGGTGGGCCCGTCGGCGGGCGGGAACGACTCGGTCATCGACATCGGCATGGCGCCGTTGCGGTACATGTTGCTCGACCCGAGCGACGGCTTCCACGTCTGCGGCTCCCAGTCGGGCACGTAGTTGCGGTACCCCCCGGTGTTCAGTTCGACCCGCATGCTCGAGGGCTCACGGTAGTAGAGGAAGCTCTGCTCGCCGATGCCGTGGATGGAGGGCCCGTACTCGATCGCGGTGCCGCGCTCCATCAGGACGTCGGCGGCGATCAGCAGCTCCTCCCGCGTGTCGACCCAGAAGGCGTAGTGGTTGACCCGCCCGGCGCGCGAGGATCCGTCGAGCACAACGCCGAGGTCGTGAGACTTCTCGTTCGTGGTCAGCACCGAGAACACCGACATCGGCGCTTCGTCGAGCACGGTACGGGCCATGATCCGGAAGCCCAGCACCTCGTTGTACCAGCGCGCGAATCCGTCGACATCGCTCGTGGCGATCGTGACGTGGTCGAGCTGGCGGGGGGCGCCGGCAACGTGGCTGCGCTTCTGCGGACGGTCGGGGTAGATCGACGCGACCGACGGATCTGCGCGGTGGCGCGTGACGTCCCAGTGCAGGGTCATCGAGTGTCCCCACGGTCCCGTGAAGCGGTAGGCGCGACCGATGGCGTGCGCCTCGATCCATTCGCCCTGCACTCCGGCGCCCTCGATGCGGCGGACGGCCTCTTCCAGCGCCTCGGCACTGGAAGTACGCCATGCCATCGTCTCGAGAGAGGGCTCGTCGCCGGGCACCACCACGAGCGAGTAGGCGTAGTAGTCGCCCCAGCAGCGCAGGTAGACGGCATCGCCCACGCGGTCGACTTCGGTGAGACCGACCTGATCCTTGTAGAACTCCACCGAGGCCTCGACATCCGTCGACGTGATCGAGACGTACGAGAGGTGGGAGAGAAGCGTGATCATCATTGACCTTTCCGAGAGGGCTTCCATGCGCCTCGTGTTTCCCACTATCCGCATCTCGGACGTATCAGGGAACACCCGGTTGCCAATGCGCAGCATCAATCCCGTTTATATGTAGGCCCGATGGGTGTGCCAGTGTTCCACGCTGCGCTCGCGTCGAGTACTTTGCGCGATAGGCAGCCGGAGAGTGCCCCAAAGCAAGAACTCCCTTGATGAATCAAGGGAGTTCGGGGCTTGTTGGCTCCCCGGCTTGGACTCGAACCAAGAACCTATCGGTTAACAGCCGATTGCTCTGCCAATTGAGCTACCGAGGATCATGCACACCTTGCGGCGGGCAACTCGTCAATCCTAGCAAACGTCAGAGGGTGCTCGTGACTTACGACGCGACCAGTCTCGGGTTCGCATCGTCGCCGGGCGTCCACAGCAGACCGCCCGTCCCGTGGCCGGTCGCGACGGTGTGTCCGCCGCGAAGGACGAGCACGTCGGCATCCAATTCGTCGACGGCGGCCGCTTCATTGGTGACGATGACGGCGGCCATGCCGTACTCCGCCCGGCGGCGCAGGATCGCGTCGCGCGCGGCCCGCCTCACCTCGACGTCGAGGTTCGCGTACGGTTCATCGGCGACCAGCAGATGCGGACGCAGCATGAGTGCGCGCGCCAGCGCGACGCGCTGGCGCATGCCCGCGCTCAGCTCGTAGGGGTACTTCTGTGCCGCACCCAGGGGCAGTTGCAGTTCGTCGAGCAGAGCGGCGACGCGCACCGCCAGTGCGCGCTGGTTCACCCTCCGGTCGCGACTGGTGACGGGCTCCCCCACCACCTCTGCGACGGTCGAGCGTGCCGGAAGGTCGGCGCCGGCCCGCTGGGGAAGGTAGCCGGTGAGGTAGGTGTGCAGGCGGTGGGCGCGTCCGCGGCGGCCGAGCCGCACGCCTTCGACGACGGCACTGCCACCCACGAGCGACAACGCAGAGCCGCCGCGGCCCGCCAAGACCGCGGCCAGGCTGGACTTGCCGGAGCCGGTGGGTCCCATGAGGGCGAGCGTGCCGCCGCGCGGGAGGGTGAACGTGGCACCGTCCACGACCCGCTGCATCGACCCGGTGTGGGCGATGGAGAGGTCGTCGCACCGGACAGAGAACTCGTCGCCACTGCTCGGGGTCATGGTCCCATCCTGCCCGGTCGGGCGGGCGCGGGCTACTCGGCGATCAGCCGGGCACGCTCGACGTCGAGCTCCCGAAGGCGGATGCGCACCGCGCGGCCCCCGTCGGAGTCCACATCAACACGCTGGATGTGCCGCATGAGCTCGCTCTTCTCGCGTTCGATGACCCGCAAGCGCAGCCGACGCGCGAGGTCGGCGGTCGAGGCCAGGGCGCCGGCTTCGGTGCGCGCCGGGAAGTCGGCCGTGAGCAGTTCGGCGGCCAGGGTGCGGTAGGGCTCGCGCACCGCTTCGACGGCGGCCGCCGCCCAGCCGATCCGGGTACGGTCGGGCTGTTCGACGACGGCGCGACGTACGGCTTCGAGCGCAGGATGGTGGAACGGCAGCGCCAGCGCGGGGTCGAGGATGGCGGCATCCACCGCGTGACCGTACTGCAGCACGCCCATGATCGCGTCGCGCTCGAGCGCCACGTCGGCGGTGCGCGGAAGCGATGCCAGCGTCACCCGCGGCGTCGGCGCCTCGCCGCCGTCCGCGACCGGCGCTGTGGACGAGGTGGGGGCTGCATTCTTCGGCGGATGCCGGTCGCCACCGCTGCGGGCGGCGCGTTCGACCGCCTGGCTCACCTCGCCGAGGTCGAGCCCGAGCTTGCGCGCGAGCACGCGGGTGTAGCCCGGACGCAGCGAAGGATCGCGGATGTCGGCGACGATCGGCGCGGCGGCGCGGAGCGCCCCGACCTGACCCTCGACCGTGGCAAGGTCGAACCCGGCGAGGCGCTGCTCGATGACGAACTCGAACATCGGCGACTTCGACTCGAGCAGGGCGCGCACGGCGCCGTCGCCGCGCTGCACACGCAGGTCGCACGGGTCCAGTCCCCCGGGGGCGACGGCGACGTAGGTCTGCGCGGCGAAGCGCTTCTCCTCGGAGAATGCGCGCAGAGCGGCCTTCTGCCCGGCAGCGTCGGGATCGAAGGTGAAGACGACCTCGCCCGAAACGTCGCTGTCGCCCATGACCCGGCGCAGCACCGTGATGTGCTCGGACCCGAAGGCGGTGCCGCACGTGGCGATGGCGGTCGTGACCCCCGCGAGGTGGCATGCCATGACGTCGGTGTACCCCTCGACGACCACGACGCGGTGCTGGCGGGAGATGTCCCGCTTGGCGAGATCGAGGCCGTAGAGCACCTGCGACTTCTTGTAGATCGTCGTCTCGGGGGTGTTGAGGTACTTCGGGCCCTGGTCGTCGTCGAAGAGCTTGCGCGCGCCGAAGCCGATGACCTGCCCGGTGACGTCGCGGATGGGCCAGACCAGCCTGCCCCGGAACCGGTCGTACACACCGCGCTGGCCCTGCGAGAGCAGGCCCGCCGCGACCTGCTCGTCGTCGCTGAAGCCTTTCGACTTCAGCGCGTCCCGCAGGTGCGACCAGCCCTTGGGGGCATAACCGACCCCGAAGTGCGCGGCCGCGTTGGCGTCGAACCCGCGCCCGCCCAGAAAGCTGCGCGCGGCCTCGGCCTCGGGGATCGACAGCTGCGAGCGGAACCACTCCGCTGCTGCCGCATTGGCGGCGTAGAGCCGTGACCTGCCCGAGGTCTCGGGTGCGGCCGCGCCGTCCTCGTAGTGCAGCGTGTAACCCAGGCGGCCGGCCAGCCGCTCCACCGCCTCGGTGAATGAGACGTGGTCCATCTGCCGCAGAAAGGTGTAGACGTCGCCCGATTCCCCGCAGCCGAAGCAGTGGTAGAAGCCGGCCTGCGAGCGCACGTTGAAGCTGGGGCTGCGCTCGTCGTGGAATGGGCAGAGCCCCTTGAGCGATCCGACGCCCGCGGGCTTGAGAGCGACGCGCTCACCGATGACGTCGGCGATGTTGGTGCGGGCCTTCACCTCGTCGACGTCGGCCTGACGGATGCGCCCCGCCATCAAAGCCCCTCGAGGGGCTCGGGCAGCGCGTACGCGTCCGAGGCGATGACCCGGCTTCCCGGCGCCCAGAGGCCGAGGCTCGCCAGATCCACCGGCTCGACCAGGCGTGAGTGCCACGAGATTGCGAAACGGTCGGTGAGCGTGGCGACCTGATCGACCACGACCCGGCGGCGCGCGGCGTCGGTCTCGGCGCGGGCGAAGTCCTCGGCATGGAGCAGGTCCAGGTGGTCGGGCCGCTCCCACAGCGCGGTCGCGAGGCGCTTGAGCAGGCGGCGCTGCTCCTTGTAGAGGCCCTTGCGACCTTCGATGGAGACGACGAACGCGCCGATGATGCCCTTGAGCACCGCCATCTCGGCCTCGATCACCCGCGGCACGATGACGCGACCGCGGTAGCGCGTGAGCACCGGGGTATCGAAGTGCTCGCGTGTAGCCGATGTGGCGGCGCGGGCGAAGCGGCCGATGAGGTCGGAGGTGAGGTTCTTCAGCCTGGCATGCGCGGCACGCGACCCGTCGAAGGTCGTGATCCACTCCGGCATCCGCATCAGACGGAACAGCGCGTCGTCGAGCTCGTCACGGGCGAAGTCGTAGCCGACCCAGGTCTGGATCGCGCTGAGGATGGCCTCGTGCTCGCGCGGGTCCGACAGGCGCTGCGGCTCGAGATAGCCGTTCACGATCGCGTCTTCGAAGTCGTGCACCGAGTAGGCGATGTCGTCGGAGAGGTCCATCACCTCGGCTTCGATGCAGCGCAGTCGTCCCGGTGCATCCTGGCGCATCCAGCGGAAGACGGCCTCGTCCTCGGGGTAGACGCCGAACTTCAGGCGCCCCCCGGGATCGGGGACGGGGTGCTCCGCGGTCCACGGGTACTTGCAGGTCGCGTCGAGACTCGCCCGGGTGAGGTTCAGGCCGAAGCTCACCCCGTCGTCGTCGACGACCTTCGGTTCCAGGCGCGAGAGGATCCGCAGCGTCTGCGCGTTGCCCTCGAACCCGCCGATGTCGGCGGCCCAGTCGTTCAGTGCCCGCTCGCCGTTGTGACCGAAAGGCGGATGCCCGATGTCGTGGCTGAGGCAGGCGGTGTCGACGACGTCGGGTGAGAGCTGAAGCGCGGTCGCCAGCTCCCGCCCCACCTGTGCGACCTCGAGCGAGTGCGTCAGACGGTTGCGGGCGAAGTCGTACGGGCTCGCCGGGCTGAGTACCTGGGTCTTGGATGCCAGGCGTCGAAGCGCGGCCGAGTGCAGCACCCGCGCGCGGTCGCGAGCGAAGCTGTCGCGCTGCGACCGGTGGCGCTCGGGGTGGAACCGTGCCGCGTCGTCGTCGTCGTATCCGTCGGGGCGCCCGGTGAAGACGCCGACGCCGCTGGCCCGCTCACCCGCCACTGTTGTCGATCTCCGCTTCTGCGAGCAGCGCGCCGGCGTCGGCGGCGATGTCGCGCGAGGCGAGCCACCCATCGGGCAGCGCAGGGCGCTTGGGGGTGCCGGCGCGGCCGCGCTGGCCTTCGGCGCCGCTGCCAGGGTAGGGCGCGTCGAGGTCGAGGGTGGCGAGCACCTCGTCGATCTCGGCGAGGCTCGACACGGTGGCCAGCCGCGCCCGGGTGTCGCCGCCCACGGGGTAGCCCTTGAAGTACCACGACGCGTGCTTGCGGATGTCGCGGCAGCCGCGGTCTTCGCTTTCGTGGAATTCCACGAGCAGGTCGGCGTGCCGGCGGAAGGCGGCCGCCACGAAGCCGAGCGTGGCGTCCACCGGCGGCGCAGTCGCGGAGCCCGGAGCAAGCGAGCGCGCGAGATCCCCGAAGAGCCACGGACGCCCGAGGCAGCCGCGACCGACCACGACGCCGTCGCAGCCCGTCTCGCTCATCATGCGCACCGCGTCTTCGGCGGACCAGATGTCGCCGTTGCCGAGCACGGGCACGCTGGTGACGGTCTCTTTCAGGCGCGCGATGGCATCCCAGTCGGCGTGCCCCGAGTAGAACTCCGCCGCGGTGCGGGCGTGCAGGGCCACGGCGGCGACGCCGGCATCCTCGGCGATGCGCCCGGCATCGAGATAGGTGAGGTGATCGCGGTCGATGCCCTTGCGCATCTTCACGGTCAGGGGGATGTCGCCTGCGGCCCGGGCGGCGCGCGTGACGATGTCGCGGAAGAGCCCGAGTTTCCAGGGCAGTGCCGCTCCCCCGCCCTTGCGGGTCACCTTGGGTACGGGGCAGCCGAAGTTGAGGTCGATGTGGTCGGCGTGGCCCTCGTCGACGATGATGCGCACGGCGGCTTCGACCGTGACCGGATCCACGCCGTACAGCTGGATGGAGCGAGGTGTTTCGGACTCGTGGTGGCGGATGAGACGCATGGTCGTGGCGTTGCGCTCGACCAGCGCACGGCTGGTGATCATCTCGCTGACGTACAGCCCGGCGCCGTATTCGCGGCACAGCCGCCGGAAGGCGGTGTTGGTGATACCCGCCATCGGAGCCAGCACGACGGGCGCATCGAGCTCGATCGGCCCGATGCGCAGCGTGGGGGCGAGTGCGACGGTGGAAGACATCCTCTCCATTCTCCCAGATGCTGGCCGCCCCACAGGCGACCCACGGCCCTATCGTGGAGAACATGACCGACGACCAGAGTGTGGACATCCGCCAGATCCCCTTCCGCACGGCCGACGGGGAGCAGAAGACGCTCGCCGATCTCGGCGACGGACCCTTCCTCGTCGTCAACGTCGCATCGAAGTGCGGCCTGGCGCCGCAGTACGAGACGCTCGAAGAACTGCAGCGCACCTACGGCGACCGTGGGCTGACGGTCGTGGGGTTCCCGAGCAACCAGTTCATGGGCCAGGAGCCCGGCTCGATGGAGGAGATCCTCGAGTACTGCTCGACCACGTGGGGCGTGACCTTCCCGGTGCAGGAGAAGATCCACGTCAACGGTCGCAACGCGGCTCCCCTGTACAAGGCGCTGAAGAAGGCCCGCAACGTCGAAGGAGCCCGAGGGCCCGTGATGTGGAACTTCGAGAAGTTCCTGGTCACCCCCGACGGCGCCGTTCACCGGTTCCGTCCGCAGGTCAAGCCCGACGCACCCGAGGTCATCGCCGCGATCGAAGACGCACTGGCGGGCTGAGAGCGCCGGCGGGCGGGCGCGCGTCGCAACATACGAGAAGGGCCTCGCCGCAGCAGCGGCGAGGCCCTTCTCATCGGTCTCAGGCGGCGGGGACGGCGGAGTCCGGGTCGGACTGGGTGGTGCGCTCCGCCCACACCTGTCGTGCGATCTGCGCGAACGCGTCGGCGGGCTGGGCGCCGCTCACACCGTACTTGCCGTCGATGACGAAGAACGGCACGCCGGTGATCCCATAGGCCTGCGCCTGCGCCTGGTCGGCGCGAACGTCGGCCAGGTACTGACCGCTCTCGAGCGCCGCGCGGGCGGCCTCGGCGTCGAGGCCGGCATCGGCCGCCAGTTGCACGAGGTCATCGATACGGCCGACGTGACGCCCCTCGGTGAAGTACGCGGCCATCAGTCGCTCGGCCATCTCGTGCTGGCGACCGTGTGCCTTGGCGAAGTGCAGCAGCTCGTGCGCCTTGACGGTGTTGGTGTGCTTCAGGAGGTCGAACCGGTAGTCCAGTCCGGCTTCGGCGGCGACCCCCGTGACGCGCTCGAGCATCTGCTGCACCTGCTCGCGGGGCATGCCCTTGTGGCCGGCGAGGAAGTCGATCTCGTCGCCGTCGAAGTCGACGGGCGTGTCGGGTGACAGCTCGTACGAGTGGTAGGTCACCTCGACGATGGGCGCGTCGGCGTCGGTGGATGCCGCGGCCAGCCCGTTCTCGAGGTTGCGCTTGCCGATGTAACACCACGGGCAGGCGATGTCACTCCATACGTCGATCTTGATGGCATCCGTCATGCCGGGGCCAACGCCGCGCTCGGGCGATCTATTCCGTGCGGGTCATACACTCGGCGCGTCGACCGCCCCGCCGAAGCGGCGGTCGCGATCGAGATAGATGCCGATCGCGCGCCACAGCTCGGTGCGGGAGAAGTCCGGCCACAGGGTGTCGAGGAACACCATCTCGGCGTAGGCCGCCTGCCACAGCAGGAAATTCGACGTGCGCTGCTCGCCGCTGGACCGCAGGAAAAGGTCGACGTCGGGCATGTCGGGCACGTACAGGTGGCGCTGGATCAGCTTCTCGCTCACCGCCGAGGGCTTGATCCGGCCCGCGGCAACGTCGTCGGCGATCGCCCGGACGGCGTCGACGATCTCGACCCGGCCACCGTAGTTGACGCACATGGTGAGAGTGAGCACGTCGTTGCCCGCCGTCAGCTGCTCGGCGTACTGCAGCTCTTTGATGACCGAGCCCCACAGCCGCGGCTTGCGGCCCGCCCAGCGCACGCGCACGCCCCACTCATTGAGCTGGTCGCGCCGGCGGTGCAGCACGTCGCGGTTGTAGCCCATGAGGAAGCGCACCTCTTCGGGCGAGCGCGCCCAGTTCTCGGTGGAGAACGCGTACACCGAGAGGTTCTTGACGCCTGCCTGGATGGCGCCGGCGACGACGTCGAGCAGCACCTCCTCGCCGGCCTTGTGGCCCTCGATCCGGGTGAGGCCGCGCCGGTTCGCCCAGCGGCCGTTGCCGTCCATGACGATGGCGATGTGCTGCGGCACGCCCTTCTTGGGGAAGTCAGGCGGGTACTGTCCCGTCCAATCCAGGGGGCGGTACGGCACCGCGTCGCGGTGCGTGTAGGGCTTGGGTGTCACCGTGAAGCTCCCGCTCTCGGGGTCTGGGCTGTCGCCACGTGCGAAAGCGAGCGGATGCCGCGCTCCAGATGCCATTGCGCGTATGCGGCCACGAGTCCCGACGCTGCACCGGACGCGCCGTCGGTCGCGCCGTCTACGACGTCCCAGTCCCCCGCCAGCAACGCACGAAGCTGCGCTCCCGTCTCGGGATGCACGCGCGCCGAGCCGGCCGGCGCGCACGCGGCGCACACCATGCCGCCCAGCTGAGCGACGAACCACTCGTGCGGGCCCTTCGCCCCGCATCGGGCGCAGTCGAGCAGGTTGGGTGCCCAGCCCGACAGCGCCATGACGCGCAGCAGGTAGGAGTCCAGCACGGCCCGCGACGCGTGCTCTGCGCGCGACAGCGCCCGCAGGCCGCCGACGAGCAGCAGGTACTGCTGCGAGGTGGTCTCGGCCTCGTTCAGCCGGTCGGCGGTCTCGACCATGGCGCTGGCGGCGGTGTAACGGTCGTAATCGGCGGCGATCTGCGCGCCGTAGGAGCCCAGCGACTCGGCCTGCTGCACGATGTCGAGCGATCGGCCTTGGTAGAGCTGCACATCGGCGACCATGAACGGCTCGAGCCGGGAGCCGAACCTCGACGAGGTGCGGCGCACGCCCTTCGCGACCGCGCGCAGCTTGCCGTGGCGGCGACTGAGCATCGTCACGATGCGGTCGGCTTCACCCAGTTTGTGGGTGCGCAGAACCACGACTTCGTCGCGATAGGTGGGCACCCCTCCATTATCGACCGGCGAGGCGCACTCGCGTCGCGGCGCGGCGACGGCAACAATGAACGCGTGCCCGAAACCACCTTCGCCATTCCGCTGTGGGCGGACCTTCTCGCGGTCGGACTGGGCGGGGTGCAGGGCGCTCTGTTCGCGGCTGGGTTCACCGGGCGACGCCTCGACCTGCTGGGTGTGGCGATCATCGGCATCGTCATGGGCATGGGCGGCGGCCTCATCCGCGACCTGCTGCTGAACACCACACCGGTGACGCTGCAGAGCAACTGGTACCTGCTCACGGCGATGGGTGCGGCACTGGTGGGCATGCTGCTGTCCGGCATCTTCCAGCGGCTCAACCACGTGATCATCGCGCTGGATGCCGTCGTGATCGGGCTGTTCGGCGCCTTCGGCACGAGCAAGGCGCTGGCCCTCGGGCTGCCGATGGTGCCGGCGGTGTTCATCGGGGTGTGCTCGGCGGTGGGCGGCGGCATCCTGCGCGACGTCATCATGGGGCTGCCGGTCGCCATCATGCACGTCGGGTCGCTGTACGCGGTGGCTGCGGGCGTCGGTTGCTTTGTCCTCGCGGGACTCGACGCGCTGGGGGTGCCGCTCACTGCTGCCGCGGTCGCCAGCGTCGTGGTGACCGCTGTGATCAGGCTGCTCGCCGTGATCTTCGACATCTCACTTCCCGAGCAGCGGCGTCTTCACCGCCGCAAGGTCGCTGTCGAGACGAGCGCGATCCCGATCGTCACGCAGGATCCGCCCCGCCGCGCGTGGCTCCGCCGCCCCCGCCCGCGCCCCCGCCCTCAGCGCTGAGACGAAAACCGACGGCCGAGACAGCGGGTGATACCCACGGTCTCGGCCGCCAGCATTCGTCTCACGGCCCTGAGGGACCGCGGCGGTGTCACACGGCGGTCAGCTGGGCCTCGCGGGTGCGCGTGCGGATCGCGCGGTTCACGCACGAGACGATCGCCTTGAGGCTCGCAGTCGAGATGTCGCCGTCGATTCCGACCCCCCACAGCCGCTCGCCGTCCACCTGCAGCTCGACGTAGGCGGCCGCCTGCGCGTCGCCCCCCGCGCTGAGCGTGTGCTCGACGTAGTCGTAGAGCGAGATGTCGAAGCCGCGCGCGCTCAGCACCGACAGGAACGCCGCAATCGGCCCGTTGCCGGTGCCGGTGAGATCCTCCTGGCCGTCGCCGTCGCGCAGCGTCACATCGAGGGTGACGTCGCCCGACATGTCGCTCTGAGTGCGGGTCGCCAGCAGCTCGAAGCGGCCCCACTTGGCCTCATCGGCCGTCGAGGGCAGGTACTCGTCGGTGAAGATGTCCCAGATCTGCTCGCTGGTGACTTCGCCACCCTCGGCGTCGGTCTTGGCCTGCACGACACCCGAGAACTCGATCTGCAGCTTGCGAGGCAGGTCCAAGGCGTGGTCGGTGCGCAGCAGGTAGGCGACGCCCCCCTTGCCCGACTGCGAGTTCACCCGGATGACCGCCTCGTACGAGCGCCCCAGGTCCTTCGGGTCGATCGGCAGATAGGGCACGGCCCACTCGATCTCGTCGACCGAGACCCCGGATGCCGCGGCGCGGGCTTCCATCGCCTCGAAGCCCTTCTTGATCGCGTCCTGGTGCGACCCGCTGAAAGCGGTGAAGACGAGGTCGCCCGCCCACGGGCTGCGCTCGGGCACCGGCAGCTGGTTGCAGTACTCCGCGGTGCGCTTTACCTGGTCGATGTCACTGAAGTCGATCTGCGGGTCGATGCCCTGCGTGAGCAGGTTGATCCCCAGGGCGACGAGGTCGACGTTGCCGGTGCGCTCGCCATTGCCGAACAGGCATCCCTCGATGCGGTCGGCGCCGGCCATGTAGCCGAGTTCCGCCGCGGCGATCGCCGTGCCGCGGTCGTTGTGCGGGTGCAGCGACAGGATGATGTTCTCGCGGTGCGCCAGGCGCCGGCTCATCCACTCGATCGAATCGGCGTAGACGTTGGGGGTGGCCATCTCCACCGTCGCCGGCAGGTTGATGATCACCTTGCGGTCGGGCGTCGGCTCGAAGACCTCGATCACCTGGTTGCAGATCTCGACGGCGAACTCGAGCTCGGTCCCGGTATAGCTCTCCGGCGAGTACTCGTAGAAGACCTGGGTCTCGGGGATGCGCTTCTCGAACTCGCGACACAGGCGCGCGCCCTCGAGGGCGATGTCGATGACGCCCTGCTTGTCGGTGCGGAACACGACGTCGCGCTGCAGCACGCTGGTGGAGTTGTACAGGTGCACGATCGCGCGCTTCGCGCCGGCGATCGACTCGTACGTGCGCTCGATGAGGTGCTCACGCGCCTGCGTCAGGACCTGGATGGTCACGTCGTCGGGGATGAGGTCCTCTTCGATCAGCTGACGCACGAAGTCGAAGTCCGTCTGGCTCGCCGACGGGAAGCCGACCTCGATCTCCTTGTAGCCCATGCCGACGAGAAGCTCGAACATGATGCGCTTGCGCTCAGGGCTCATCGGGTCGATGAGGGCCTGGTTGCCGTCCCGCAGGTCGACGGCGCACCAGCGCGGTGCGGTCGTGATGCGGTTGTCCGGCCACGTGCGGTCGGGCAGGTCGACGCGGAACTGGTCCTGATATGCCCGGTACTTGTGGATCGGCATGCCGGACGGCTTCTGAGTGTTGTCCATGGTCTTCGCTTCTTCTCTCGCCGGGGAGGCGGGCTCAAGGCTGATACGGGCCGACCAGAAGCTCCGCGACGAGAGGGCCCTAGAACGAGGACTCGTCGCGGCAGCTAAGAAGGAGAAGCGTGCCCGCGCGCATGGGTCGATGCTAACAGGATGCGGTGCCGACGCGGAGACGGACCGCCTGATACGGACACGATCGAGGTGTGAGGACACCATCGCCGAGCAGAATGCTCATCGCTGCAGGGATCGTCGTGGCATCCGTCGCCCTCTCTCGGCGTGCGCCACGACACCCGGCTCCGGGGCAGCGGCGACGGGGCAGCAGGGGCGGGCCCGTGAAGCCGGACCCGCCTGCCGCCGACGCGATCGGTCGGGGAACCGTCATCGATTCCGGGGAGCCGGTTAGGGGACGAGGGCGAGCTTGCCGCCGGGGTGGCCGGACAGCAGAACCTCCAGTGCGTCGTGCAGGCGTTCGAGCGGGAAGACGCCCGCGATCGGCACCTCCAGCTCCCCCGCCCCGGCGAGGGCGATGAGGTCGGCCCGCACGCTGTCGCGGTATGCGGCGCTCGCCGGCATGCCACCGGCGATGCGACGGATGCCGAGGCTCTCGGCCGCGCCGGTCGCGGCGATCGTCACCACGCGCGACGGATCGGCGACGACCTCGAGGGAGACGCGCAGGGCCTCGTCGGTCCCGGCTGCGTCGAGCGCGGCGACCACGGGGGCGCCCTCCGCGGCATCCCGCACGCGATCCAGCAGCCCTTCGCCGTACGCCACCGGCACCCCGCCGTAGCGACGCACCCGTTCGAACGACGAGGGCGACGCCGTCGCGATGACGCGCGCGCCGAGGCGCCGCGCCAGCTGCAGCACCGCCACCCCCACGGCGCCGGACCCGCCGTGCAGGAGGACGGTCTCCCCCGGCGCCACGCCCGTCACATGCAGCAGCTCGGATGCCGTCGTGCCGGCCAGCAGCAGGTTCGCCGCCTGCGGGTGCGTCAGCGACGCGGGCTTGGCGAACACCGTGTCGGCGGGGACCGTGAGCTCGGTCGCGTATCCGCCGGTGATGCGGAAGGCCAGCACCTCGTCGCCCACCGCGGCGGTGCCCGAGGCGATCTCCGTGCCCGGTCCGATCGCCGTCAGCACGCCGGATACCTCGTACCCGATCGGCACGGGCAAGACCAGGCCGGGCCGTTCGACGGCCACGTGCTTCACGTCGGCCGGGTTCATTCCCGCGGCCGCCACCCTGATCGTGACCTCGCCGTGGAGGGGCGCTGGGACCTCGACGTCGACGAGCTCCCAGCCCTCCGGTGGGCCCCAGCGCGGCGCCTCCCAGCGGCGGGCCATCAGAACCCGAGGCGCCCGAGCTGCTTCGGGTCGCGCTGCCATTCCTTGGCGACCCGCACGTGCAGCTTCAGGAACACCCGGCTCCCGATCAGCGGCTCGATCTGCGCGCGGGCGCGGGCGCCCACGTCGCTCAGCCGTGAACCCCGGTGGCCGATGATGATCGCCTTCTGGCTGTCGCGCTCCACGACGATGCTCGCGAAGATGTCGGTGAGGTCGCTGTCCTCGCGCTGGGCGATGTCATCGACCGTCACCGCGATCGAGTGCGGCAGCTCGTCCCGGACGCCCTCGAGCGCCGCCTCACGGATGATCTCGGCGATGCGGTCCTCGGTCGACTCGTCGGTGACGACGCCTTCCTCGTACAGCGCCGGTCCCGGCGGCATGAGCGAGAGCAGTTCGTCGGCAAGCACATCGAGCTGGTTGTTCGTGAGCGCGGACAGCGGAATCACCGCGTGCCAGTCCTCACGCAGCCCATCGACCTCGATCAGCCGTTCGGTGATCTGCTCGCGGCTGCCCACGTCGGTCTTGGTCACGAGCGCGACCTTCTTGGCGCGCGGGTAGTTCGACAGCGACTCCGCGATGCGGCGGTCTCCGGGCCCGACCTTCTCGGTCGCGGGGACGCAGAACGCGATGACGTCCACGTCACCCAGCACCTGTTCCACGAGATCGTTCAGACGCTCGCCGAGCAGGGTGCGGGGTCGATGGATGCCGGGGGTGTCGACGATCACGAGCTGGCCGTCCGGCCGATTCAGGATGCCGCGGATGGCTCGCCGAGTCGTCTGCGGCTTGTCGCTGGTGATCGCGACCTTCTCGCCGACCAGCGCGTTGGTGAGGGTGGACTTGCCCACATTGGGGCGTCCGACGAAGGTGACGAAGCCGGAGCGGTGGACGTTCTCGTCGATGCGAAACTCTCAATTCTGCATATGGATCTGCTGCCCCTTGATCAGGGGGTAATCCACCAGTGTAGTTGCGTCGAGATCCTCCTTGTGCATGTCGACGCCGGTGACCTGGCTGTTCTCGTAGGTCGTGTAGTAGTAGATGCCCTTGTCGGTGTTGCAGCACGACGAGTAGATCGTGATCTCGAACTTGCCCGGCTCCACCTCCACCAGGCCGCGCTGCTGCGCGACGGATCCGAGGATCTGGAAGAACTGGCTGATCGATTCCGATTCGGAATCCCCCGACACGGAGTTCATCTTCGTGAAGACGGCCTTCACGAAACGGGATGCCGACGACAGGTCGCCGGGCAGTCCGATGGCCCCCATCCCCCGGCTGTAGACGTCGAAGTCCAGTTCCGGGGCGAAGGTGTTCTCCGGGGGGTTCTTCGTCAGGTGCATGAAGTTGTTGAGGTTGAACGACTGGATGTCGAAGGTGGGGTTGTTGGTCATGATCCCGTACGGGTTGTCGTAGACCTTGAGGCCCTCCTTCACGCTCTCGACGGTGATCGAGCTGTCCCTGTCGCTGATGATCCAGTGCAGGGGCGACGGCGGGAACTCGGCGCTGAACGCAGCATCGGTCACGACGAGGTCCGCGAGCGCGGCCCGCACCTCGGCGACACTCTCGAACTGTGCGAGCACCCACGGGATGAACTCGAACGACCCGACGTTCGTCTTCTCCGGGTTCTCCTGCTTGTAGTCGGCGTTCCCGGGGAAGTTGAGCCCCGCCATGCTGAGGCCCTTCTCGTTCGTCGCGTCGTAGTACAGCGGGTAGCCGTCGGCGATGTTCGCCATGCCGATGATGGCGTGGTGCGTTGCGAGCGTCGGCACCTTGCGGAACTCGAACGGGAAGTTCCGCGGGGTGATCGTGACCGTCTCGTGGTACGAGAATTCGAGGTCGAGATTGCGCCCGAAGTAGTGGTCTTTGGTGGTGTAGTTCGCGCCTGTGCACATGTGACGACCTCCGATGTCGCGGTGTCCGGCTGGTCCGGTAGCGCAACAGTAGGGGCGCTCGTGCACGCGCCGCTACGGGTCGGGTGGCCCGCTACGAGGACTGCGCGGCTTCCGCATCGCCCCGGCTCACGCGTACCTCGCCGGTGCGCGTCCGCGGGATCTGGCCGGTGCGCGGGGCCCGGGCGCTGTCGTCCGCGCTCTCGAGGGGTTCCGCGCGCTCCACGAACACCGTCGCGAGCCCGCGCCCACGGCCGCGCGATGCGCCGCCGGTGAGTACGAGACCCTGCGTCTCGGCGGTGACGCCGGGCATCGGGACGCGTCCCAGGGCCTTGCCCAGCAGTCCGCCGATCGAATCCACTTCGTCGTCCTCGAGCTCGATGCCGAACAGCTCGCCGACTTCGTCCAGGCCCAGGCGCGCACTGACCCGGAACCGGCCCTCCCCGAGGTCGACCACCTCCGCTGCCCGCGCGTCGTACTCGTCGGCGATCTCGCCGACGAGCTCCTCGATGAGGTCCTCGAGGGTCACCAGGCCCGACACTCCGCCGTACTCGTCCACGACGAGGCACACGTGCACGGCGTCGCGCTTCATCTGCTGCAGCAGTGTCTCCGCCTTCATCGACTCCGGCACGAAGACGGCCTTGCGCGCGATGCGGCTGACGGCGGCGTTGCGCCACGCGCTCTCGTCGCGGAACGCGAACTGCACCAGGTCCTTCAGGTAGAGGACTCCCACCACGTCGTCGGCCTCGTCGTCGACGACAGGGAGGCGCGAGACGCCCCTGTCGAGGAACAGCTTCATCGCCTCGTGGGTGCTTGCTTCGGCATCCACCGACACCATGTCGGTGCGGGGAACCATCACGGCGCGCACGAACGTGTCGGTGAAGTCGAACACCGAGTGGATGAGCTCGCGGTCGTCCTCCTCGATGAGGTCCTGCGAGGCGGCCTCGTCGACCATGCTCAGCAGCTGCTCCTCCGAGGCGAACGTCGCGTTGCGCGACACCCCGGGCGTGAAGCGGTTGCCGAGGATCACCAGCAGGTGGGCGAGCGGTCCCAGCACGATGCGGGCACCGCGCACGATCGGCGCGGCGTTGCGCAGCAGCCCGGTCGCGTGCTGGCGTCCCGCCGAACGCGGACTGGCGCCCACCAGCACGAACGACACCACGGTCATGAGGAGCGCGGCGGCGAGCATCGCCCACCAGATGTTGTCGAAGGCCAGGGTGAATGCGACCGTCACCAGCACCGCGGCGGTGGTCTCGGCGAGGATGCGGATGAACACCACCGCGTTGCCGTGCGCCTCGGGGTCGTCTGCGATCTTGGTCAAGGCGGTGCGCGACCGGGCGGTGGCGGCGAGTTCGGTGAGGCCTGCGCGCCCCGTGACCGCCAGAGCGGCGTCGAGGGCCGCCATGAGGCCGCCGAGGGCCACCAGAACAACGGCGGCGAGCAGCAGCAGCAGCTCGGTCATGTGCGGGGGCGCCGCCGCTCAGCCGCGGCGAAGTCGAGGATGAGCTGCTTCTGCAACCCGAACATCTCGCGCTCTTCTTCGGGCTCGGCGTGATCGAAGCCGAGCAGATGCAGCAGACCGTGCGTCGTGAGCATCACCAGTTCGTCAAGCGTGGAGTGGCGTGCCGCCAGCGCCTGCGCCTCGGCCACCTGCGGGCAGAGCACGATGTCGCCCAGCAGCCCGGCGGGGGTCGGCATGTCTTCCGTTCCGGGGCGCAGCTCGTCCATCGGGAAGCTCAGCACGTCGGTCGGACCGGGCTCGTCCATCCACTGCACGTGCAGCGCCTCCATCGCGCCTTCGTCGACGAGCAGAATCGCCACGTCGGCGTCGGGACTGACGTTGAGGCCCGCGAGGTTGTGCTCCATGAGTCGCAGCAGCACGGTCTCGTCGACCGGCACTCCCGACTCGTTGTTGATCTCGATGGTCATGAGCGTCCTCGTTTGGGAATGTGGTCGCGCGGCCCGGCGGTGCGCGACGCACCGCGCCGTTCGGCGCGGTTGGCGAATTCGGATGCCTCATCGCGCTCACGCCGGTGGGCGAGGCGCTGCTCGTCGTAGACGCTGTACGCGTCGACGATGCGCCCGACAAGGGTGTGACGCACGACGTCGTCACTGGTGAGCTGGGCGAAGTGGATGTCGTCGATGTCCTTCAGCACGCGCGTGACCAGGCGCAGCCCCGAGGTGCCCTGCGGCAGGTCGACCTGGGTGATGTCGCCGGTGACCACCATGCGGGTGCCGAAGCCCAGGCGGGTGAGGAACATCTTCATCTGCTCGGGGGTGGTGTTCTGCGCCTCGTCGAGCACGACGAAGGAGTCGTTCAGGGTGCGACCGCGCATGTACGCCAGCGGCGCGACTTCGATGGTGCCGCTGGCCATGAGCTTGGGAACGAGCTCGGGGTCGAGCATCTCGTTGAGTGCGTCGTACAGCGGGCGCAGGTAGGGGTCGATCTTGTCCGTCAGCGAGCCCGGCAGAAAGCCCAGCCGCTCCCCCGCCTCGACGGCGGGACGGGTGAGGATGATGCGGTTGACCTCTTTGCGCTGCAGGGCCTGCACGGCCTTGGCCATCGCGAGGTAGGTCTTGCCGGTACCGGCCGGACCGATGCCGAAGACGATGGTGTTCTCGTCGATCGCGTCGACGTAGGCCTTCTGACCCGCGGTCTTCGGGCGGATCACCTTGCCGCGCGTGGTCAGGATCGCCTCGCCCATGACCTCGGACGGCCTCGGGCCGTCGCTGCGCAGCATGCGGCTCGAACTCGAGACGTCGACGGCGTCCAGTCCCTGACCGGCGCGGGTCATGGTGATCAGCTCGTCGACGAGCTCGCGTGCGGCGACCACCGCAGCGGCGTCTCCCGACAGCGTGATCTCGTTTCCCCGCACGTGCACGTCCACGTCGGGGTGCTCCCGCTCGACCACCCGCAGCAGGCGGTCCTGCGGTCCCAGCAGCTGCACCATCGCGACGCCGTCGACCCAGATGCGGTCGACCGTGACGTCGCCCGAGGGCTCCCCTGCGTCAGCTTGCGACACTCGACTCCTCCAAGCCACCGGCCAGCACGTGCGCGTGCACGTGGAAGACGGTCTGACCGGCACTCGGGCCGGTGTTGAACACCAGACGGAAGTCGCCGTCACCGTGCTCGGCGGCCAGGCTCGAGGCCAGGCCGACCATCTCGGCGAGCAGCTGCGGGTCACCCGCGGCGAGCTCGGCGACGTTGCGGTACTCCTGTGTCTTGGGGATGACGAGCAGGTGCACCGGGGCCTGCGGGGCGATGTCGCGGATGGCGAACGCGTTCTCGGTCTCGGCGACGATGTCGGAGGGGATCTCGCCGTTGAGGATGCGGGTGAACACGCTCGGTTCAGTCATGCGGTCCAGTCTACCGAGCACCCCGCTCACTGCGCCCTGCCCCGGGACGCGGGCGGGCGCCGCGTCGCCGTCACCAGCGGCCGAGCGACGCGTTGACGACCGCGAGGGCAGCCGGTCCCGCGGTCGAGGTGCGCAGCACCGTGGCGCCCAGGCGCACCTGCACCGCGCCGGCGGCATCCAGCGCCTGCAGCTCTTCCGGCGCGATGCCGCCCTCGGGGCCCACCACCAGCACGACGTCGCGATCGTCATCGGTCAGCGCAAGCGTCGTCAGAGCAACGGATGCCGTGGGCTCGAGAACCAGCACGTGGGCCGTCTCGGCCATCTGCGTCAGCTGCCGGGTGGTGACGACGGGGGCGACCTCCGGAAGCCACGCCCGGTGCGCTTGCTTTCCGGCCTCGCGGGCGATGGTCGCCCAGCGGGAGCGGCCCTTCTCGGCCTTGGCCGCATCCCAGCGCGAGATGCTGCGGGCCGCCTGCCAGGGGATCACCTCGTCCACGCCGAGCTCGGTCGCGGCCTGCACGGCGAGCTCGTCGCGGTCGCCCTTCGCCAGCGCCTGCACGAGCACCACGCGGCGAGCCGGCGCCGGTACGACCTCGCGCTCGAGGACCTCGACGACGACCTCGCGAGGCGCGACCGACGCGCAGACGCCGGTGAGCCAGGTGCCACGGCCGTCGCCGAGGGTGACGCCCTCGCCCACGCGCACGCGCCGGACGGCGGCGGCGTGGTGCGCCTCGGCTCCCGTCAGCGTGACGTGGTCGCCGGGCGCGGCTCCCTCGGCCGCGTCATCGACGAAGTGCAGCGCCATCGTCAGGCGCGGAATCGGTCGCGAAGCTTGGAGAAGAGACCCTGGTGGAACTCGGCCAGCCGCGGGCTCGGCGACTTCGTGCGCCGGGCGAAGTCCTCGATGAGGGCACGCTCCTTGGCGTCGAGGCGCGTAGGCGTCACCACGTGCACGGCCACCCTCAGGTCCCCGCGCTGTGCGCCGCGCAACGGCGTGATGCCGCGGCCCTTGATCGTGAGCACGTCGCCGGACTGCACGCCGGGGCGCACCTCGAGGTCGACCGGACCGTCGAGCGATTCGATGGTCGTCGTCGTGCCGAGGATGGCGTCGGGCATGGACACCTCGAGAGTGGCGAGCAGGTCATCGCTCTCGCGGCTGAAGGTCTCGTGCGACGCCACCGTGACCTCGATGTACAGGTCGCCGTTCGGGCCGCCCGCGGGGCCGACCTCGCCCGATCCCGGCAGCTGCAGGCGCAAGCCGGTCTCGACGCCCGCGGGGATGTCGAGCGACACCGTGCGCCGGGCGCGCACGCGTCCCTGGCCCTGGCACGTGGTGCAGGGGAACGGAATGGTCGTGCCGTAGCCCTGGCACACGTTGCAGGGCTGCGAGGTGACCATGTTGCCGAGCAGGCTGCGCACGGTGCGCTGCACGTGTCCGGTGCCGTGGCAGATGTCGCAGGTCGCCGGCTGCGTGCCGGGCTGGCAGCACGAGCCCTGACAGGTGTCGCAGAGCACCGCGGTGTCGACCTCGATGTCGCGGTGCACGCCGAACACGACGTCGCCCAGCTGCAGCGTGACGCGCACCAGCGCGTCCTGCCCGCGTTCGCGGCGCGATCGCGGGCGCCCCGACCGGCCCCCGCCGCCGCCGGCACCGAAGAACGTCTCGAAGATGTCGCCGAAGTTGGTGAATCCGCCGGCGCCGCCGAGGCCGCTGTCGCCGCCCATGTCGTAGCGCGCGCGCTGGTCCGGGTCGCTGAGCACGTCGTAGGCGTGGGTCACCAGCTTGAAGCGCTCCGATGCCTCCTCGCCCGGGTTGACGTCGGGGTGCAGTTCACGCGCGAGACGGCGATACGCCTTCTTGATCTCGTCAGGGGTCGCGTCGCGCGAGACGCCGAGTACGTCATAGTGGTCAGCCACAGTCGCCTTTCGTGCCGCGGCAAGGCGGCGTCGGGTTCGTCAGCGCGAGCGCTCGTCTTCTTCGAGCAGCCGGCTCAGATAATGTGCGACGGCGCGTACGGCCGCCATGTTCGTGGGGTAATCCATGCGCGTGGGGCCGAGCAGCCCGATGCGCGCACGGGAACCGGTGGCGTCGTAGTCGCCGGTGATGACGGATGCCTCGGCGAGCCCGAACGGCTCGTTCTCGCGCCCGATGCTCGCCGCCAGACCCTGGTCGTCCGGGACCATCTCGGTCATGAGGCGGATGAGCGTCACCTGCTCCTCGATCGCCTCCAGCAGCGGGTAGATGCTGCCGCGGAAGTCCTGCTCCCGCCGCGCAAGGGTGGCGCTGCCGGCGAGCATGAGGCGATCCTGCCGGAACTCCTCGAGCTCCTCGGCGACGACCATTGCGATCGAGCGGACGGCGTGGTCGAACGGATCGGGCTGCGCCGGTGCGGCGAGCAGGTCCGCGATGGCCTGGGCGCCGCCCTGCACGCTGCTGCCGGTGAGCATGCTGGCAAGCCGTGTCCGCACCCGGGTCATGCCCTCGTCGTCGAGTTCGGTCGGCACGGTCGCGATGCGCTGGGACACCCGGCCGATGTCGGTCACGACGATGACGATCACGCGGCCGCCGCCGAGGTTGACCAGCTCCAGGTGCGACACATGCGCCCGGGCGAACGACGGATACTGCACGATTGCGACCTGGCCGGTCAGCTGGGTCAGGGCGCGCACGGTGCGCGCGAGCAGGTCGTCGAGGTCGCCGGATCCTTCGAGGAACGACTCGATCGCCGACCGCTGCGCCGTGGTCAGTGGCCGCAGCTGCGCGAGGTGATCGACGAAGACGCGGTAGCCCTTGTCGGTGGGTACCCGCCCGGATGAGGTGTGCGGTGCGACGATGAGCTCTTCGTCTTCGAGCTGCGCCATGTCGTTGCGGATCGTGGCCGCCGAGACGCCGAACGCGTGGCGCTCGACGATCGCCTTGCTTCCCACGGGTTCGCGGGTGTCGACGTAGTCCTGCACGATGGCGCGCAGCACCTGCAGGCCCCGTTCGCTGACCATCCCACTCCCCTCCGCTGGCACTCGTTGTCGGTGAGTGCCAATTCTACCGTGTCGACCTTGCAACCGGCGTCAGGCGGTCAGGGCGCGCACGACCGCGTCGGCGAGCAGGCGGCCACGGCGGGTGAGCACGATGCGGCCCCGCAAGGCCGAGGCGCCGTCGATCAGACCGTCGGCGATCAGGGCCGCCACCGCGTGCCGCCCGGCATCCGTCACCTCGGAGACCGCCAAGCCGTCGCGGATGCGCGAGCGCAGCAGCACGTCCTCGAGGTTGCGGGATGCCGCGTCGGGGCGTTCCCTGCCCGCTGCGGGAGACTCGCCTGCGGCCAGGCGCTGGGCGTAGGCGGCGGGGTGCTTCACGTTCCACCAGCGCAGCCCCGCGACGTGGCTGTGCGCGCCGGGGCCGTACCCCCACCAATCGGAGCCGCGCCAGTATGCGAGGTTGTGCCGCGAGCGGTGCGCCTCGCCACGCGCCCAGTTCGACACCTCGTACCAGTCGAAGCCGGCGCCGGCGAGCATCTCGTCGGCCAGCTCGTACATGTCGGCCTGCAGGTCGTCGTCGGGGGCCGGGACCTCGCCGCGGCGGATCTGGCGGTGCAGCTTCGTGCCCTCCTCGATGATGAGGGCGTAGGCGGAGATGTGGTCGGGGGCGAGCGCGACGGCGGTCTCGATCGACCGCCGCCAGTCGTCGAGCGACTCCCCGGGCGCACCGTAGATGAGGTCGACGCTCACGTCGAGCCCCGCGCTCCGGGCGGCGGCCACCGCAGTGGCGACGTTGTCGGGGTTGTGGGTGCGGTCCAGCGCCGCCAGCACGCGGGGGACGGCGGACTGCATTCCGATCGACAGCCGGGTGACGCCGGAGGCGGCGAGGTCGGCGACCACCGTCTCGGTGACAGTGTCGGGGTTGGCCTCGACCGTGACTTCGGCCCCCGGCGCGATGCCGAAGCAGTCGCGCACCCCGGCGAGCATGCGGCCGAGGTCGCCGGCGGGGAGCAGGGTGGGCGTGCCGCCGCCGAAGAAGACGGTGCTCGCCGGGCGGATAGCCCCGGCGGCGGCCAGCACCTCGCGCGACAGCGCGACCTCGCGCAGCAGCGTGTCGGCGTACTGGTCCTGGCGTGCGCCGCGCAGCTCCCCCGCGGTGTAGGTGTTGAAGTCGCAGTACCCGCAGCGGACGCGGCAGAACGGCACGTGCAGGTAGACGCCGAAGTCGACTGCTGGGTCGACGGGGAGGTCCTGGGGCAGCGCGCCGTCTGCAGGCGCCGGGTCGCCGACGGGAAGAGTGGAGGGCATCAGGACGATGTCGTGTACAGCGGCGAGATCGCCCGCAGGTAACCGCGGAACAGTTCGCGGCGCCGGCGCCGCACGAGCGGCGGCAGCAGGCGGTAAAGCGGCGCGGTCGGCGCGTCGAACGCGCGGACGGTGAACCAGACCTCGTCGTTGTCGCGCCACTCGATCATGAACGACTCCTCGCCGCTGACGACCGAGCCGCCGACGGTGCCGAGGGCGAAGCCGATGCGGCGGGCCTCTTCGACGCAGAAGATGACGCGCAGTTCGGCGTCGGCGCGGTGGCCCTTGACGCGGCCGCGCACGTGCACCGTGGTGCCGGCGCCGACGTAGGGGGTGCCGTCGGCGTCGTAGCGCTGCTCAGCCTCGCGGCGGCTGGGGGCGATGGCGTTGCCCTCCGCGTCGAACGCGACACCGGAGTAGGACGGTCCAGACGCCGGGCGAACGTCCTCGAGCTCCAGGCCCGCCCCGCGCTGCGCGCCCCACGACAGCAGCGCTTCGCCGGCCGTGCGGAAGCGGTCCTCGCCACTGCCGAGGCGCCACGCCTCTGCGGCGGGGATGCTGCGCTCGGGCGGGTACTGCAGAAGGTCGGACGCCTGCGTCGCCCCGACGGCGGCGTAGTCGACCGTCTCGTCCCTGAAGGTCCCGCGGCGCATGGAATCCAGCCTACTTCGTGAGGGTGCGTGAACGGTGGTCGACTACTTCTTGCCGTCGACGTCGCCCGACAGGGCGGCGATGAACGCCTCCTGGGGCACCTCGACGCGGCCGACCATCTTCATGCGCTTCTTGCCTTCCTTCTGCTTCTCCAGCAGCTTGCGCTTGCGCGTGATGTCACCGCCGTAGCACTTGGCCAGCACGTCCTTGCGAATGGCGCGGATGTTCTCGCGGGCGATGATGCGTGCGCCGATGGCCGCCTGGATGGGCACCTCGAACTGCTGGCGCGGGATGAGTTTGCGCAGGCGCTCGGTCATCAGCGTTCCGTACGCGTAGGCCTTGTCGCGGTGGACGATCGAGCTGAAGGCATCCACCTTCTCGCCCTGCAGCAGGATGTCGACCTTGACGAGATCGGCCGTCTGCGAGCCGGCGGGCTCGTAGTCCAGGCTCGCGTAGCCCTGCGTGCGGCTCTTGAGGTGGTCGAAGAAGTCGAACACGATCTCACCGAGCGGCATGTTGTAGCGCAGCTCGACGCGGTCCTCGCTCAGGTAGTCCATGCCCAGCAGGGTGCCGCGGCGGCCCTGGCAGAGCTCCATCACGGTGCCGACGTATTCCTTGGGGAGCAGGATGCCGACCTTGACGACGGGCTCCGACACCTCGGCGACGCGCCCATCGGGGTACTCGCTGGGGTTGGTGACCGTGATCGTCTCGCCGGTGTCGGTATGCACCTCGTACGGCACCGACGGCGCCGTGGTGATGAGGTCCAGGCCGAACTCGCGCGAGAGCCGCTCGGTGATGATCTCCAGGTGCAGCAGGCCCAGGAATCCACAGCGGAAGCCGAAGCCCAGCGCCACCGAGGTCTCGGGCTCGTACTGCAGCGAGGCGTCGGAGAGCTTGAGCTTGTCGAGGGCCTCGCGCAGCTCCGCGTAGTCGCTGCCGTCGATCGGGTAGATGCCGGAGAAGACCATCGGCTTCGGGTCGGTGTAGCCGGGAAGCGCCTCGGTGGCGGGCTTGCGGTGGGTGGTGATCGTGTCGCCGACCTTGGACTGGCGCACGTCCTTCACACCGGTGATGAGGTAGCCCACCTCGCCGACGCCGAGCCCTTTCGTGGGGACCGGCTCGGGGTTGGACACCCCGATCTCCAGCAGCTCGTGCGTGGCCCGCGTCGACATCATCTGGATGCGCTCGCGCGGCTCCAGCTTGCCGTCGATCATGCGTACGTAGGTCACCACGCCGCGATAGGAGTCGTAGACCGAGTCGAAGATCATGGCACGGGCGGGTGCGTCGGCGTCGCCGCGCGGCGCCGGCACATCGCGGACGATGCGGTCGAGCAGCTCTTCGACGCCCACGCCGGTCTTGCCGCTGACGCGCAGCACGTCCTCGGGCCGTCCGCCGATGAGGCCGGCAAGCTCGGCGGCGAACTTGTCCGGGTCGGCCGCCGGAAGGTCGATCTTGTTCAGCACCGGGATGATCTGCAGATCGTTCTCGAGCGCGAGGTACAGGTTGGCGAGCGTCTGCGCCTCGATGCCCTGGGCGGCATCCACGAGAAGGACTGCCCCCTCACAGGCGGCGAGGGACCGACTGACCTCGTAGGTGAAGTCGACGTGCCCGGGAGTGTCGATCATGTTCAGTGCAAAGGTCTCGCCGCCTGCGGCCCACGGCATGCGTACCGCCTGCGACTTGATCGTGATGCCGCGCTCACGCTCGATGTCCATGCGGTCGAGGTACTGGGCGCGCATGTCGCGATCGGACACGACGCCGGTGATCTGCAGCATGCGGTCGGCCAGCGTGGACTTGCCGTGGTCGATGTGGGCGATGATGCAGAAGTTGCGGATCTGCGCGGGCGGCGTGGCTGCGGGCGCGAGCGGCGTGAGGGCACGGGGTGACATGTCGCGTCGAGTCTACCGGGGCTGCGCCGCGGTCGCGGGCTCGGTCGCGCGCCGGGCTGCGCGCGGGATCCTAAGGGATGCGGGGTGCGACACGCCAGCCCTGGTTCGGTGAGAACAAGTTAACCGACGTGTCATCGATCTGACCCCTGAATTGAGCCGTCTGCTCAGTAGCGTGTCCGATGTCTGCGCGATTCCCCCAGCGCCCGACCATCACAGGAGACGATCGTGACGCAACGCCCCCTTCCTCTGTCCGCACGGCCCGCGCTTCGGCGGCCCTGGGCGCTGCTCACGGTTGCGGCGACGGTCGCGGCCGGTGTCTCGCTCGCGCCGGCCGCACACGCCGCAGTGAGCATCGGGGCGCCGGTCGTGATCGCGGAGGTGTACGGCGGCGGCGGCAACTCCGGTGGCGCCTATCAGCGTGACTTCATCGAACTCGCCAACGTCTCCGACTCCGAAGTGGACCTCTCCGCGTACAGCGTGCAGTACGCCTCCGCCACCGGTGGCAACTGGCAGGTCACCGCGCTCACCGGCCAGGTGCTTCCCGCCGGCGAACGCCTGCTGATCGGGCAGGCCACCGGCACCGACACGACCCAGCCGGTGTTCGAGGCCGACGTCGACGGGACCATCGCCCTCAGCGGCGGTCAGGGCAAGGTCGCCCTGGTCTCCTCGCTCACCCCGCTGTCGGGCGCGAGCGCCCTGGTGGACCTTCCCCAGGTCGTCGACTTCGTCGGCTGGGGCGGCGCGACCCACTTCGCCGGAAGCGCCGCCGCGCCCGGCACCACCAACGCGCAGAGTGTGAGCCGCGACGAGGCGGCTGCCAACACGGCCGACAACGCCGCGGACTTCACCGCCGCCGCGCCCACGCCCCAGGGTCTCGGCGCGGGAGGCACCGATCCGGATCCCGAGCCCGAACCGGAACCCGAGCCCACCGTCGTCGCGATCGCCGACATCCAGGGCGCGCAGGCGGAGTCGCCCCTCGTCGGCCGCACGGTCACGACCACCGGCGTGGTGACCGCGCACTACCCCACCGGCGGTTTCGGCGGCTACGTCATCCAGACCCCCGGCACCGGAGGGGCGCTGGACCCCGCCACCCACGTGGCATCCGACGCCGTGTTCGTCCGCGCGCCGGAGGCCGTGTCGGAGGTCGCCCTGGGCGACACCGTGCAGGTCACCGGCCTCGTCGGCGAGTATCAAGGCCTCACCCAGCTGACCGTCTCCCCGGGTGCCGCCGCCGTGGTCGAGCCGGCGGCAGCGCCGGTCCCGGCCACCGTGGGCTGGCCCGCTGACGACGCGCAGCGCGAGGCGCTCGAGTCGATGCTCGTCGCCCCGCAGGGGTCGTTCACGGTGACCAACACCTACTCGACCAACCAGTACGGCGAGGTGGGGCTCGCCGCGGGCGAGACTCCGCTGCGTCAGCCGACCGACGTGGCACGCCCCGGCAGCCCCGCGGCCGACGCCGTCACCGCGGACAACGCCGCGCGGGCCGTGACGCTCGATGACGGCGCGAGCATCAACTTCCTCAGTGCCGCCAACAGCGCGCTCACCCCCGGGTACGTTTCGCTCGCCGAGCCCATCGTCGTCGGCGGCGCGGTGGAGTTCGCCGAGCCGGTCATCGTCGACTACCGCAACGGTTCCTGGAAGCTCAACCCGACCGCACCGCTGACCGGAGACGGCTCCGGCGCTGACGGAGTGTCCTTCACAAGCCCCCGCACCGCCGCGCCCGAGGAGGTGGGTGGCGACCTGTCGATCGCCTCGTTCAACGTGCTGAACTACTTCACCACCGTCGGCACCGACAGCGCCTCGTGCGTCGCCTACACCGACCGCTTCGGCGACGGCGTGACGGTGCGCCAGGGCTGCGACCAGCGTGGGGCGTGGGACGCCGAGGACCTGCAGCGTCAGCAGGACAAGATCGTCGCGGCCATCGAGCAGCTGGATGCCGACGTTGTGGGGCTCATGGAGATCGAGAACTCCGCCGTCCTCGGCGAAGAGGCCGACGAGGCCACCGCGACGCTCGTCGATGCTCTCAACGCCGCGTCTGAGCAGGAGAAGTGGGCGTACGTCGCCTCGTCCGAGGATCTGCCCGATCTGTCGCAGCAGGACGTCATCACCAATGCGATCATCTACCAGCCGGCCGCGGTCTCGCCCGTCGGTGCGGCGATGGCGCTCGGCGACCAGAGCGGTTCCGACCAGGCCTTCGGCAACGCCCGCGAGCCCATCGCGCAGGTGTTCGAGCCCGCCGACGGCGGCGCGCCCTTCCTGTTCGTCGTGAACCACTTCAAGTCGAAGGGCTCCCCCGGTCCCTGGCCGGGCGACGCCGACACCGGCGACGGTCAGGGCTCGTCGAACGAGTCGCGCGTGCGCCAGGCCACGGCGCTGCGCGACTGGGTGGCCGACGTGCAGGGCGATGTGGATGCCGTCGCGCTCGTGGGCGACTTCAACTCCTACGGCCAGGAGGACCCGCTGCAGGTGCTGTACGAGGCCGGGTTCGCCGGCGCGGAGTCGGCGTTCGGCGTGACCACGCAGTCCTACAGCTTCTCGGGTCTGTCGGGCTCGCTCGACCACGTGCTGCTCAACGAGGCGGCTCTGGGCCGCGCGACCGGAGCGGACATCTGGAACATCAACTCCGGCGAGGCCCTCGCCCTGGAGTACAGCCGGTTCCGCTCGCACGGCACCGAGTTCTACGCCCCCGACGTCTACCGCTCCAGCGACCACGACCCCATCAAGGTGGGGATGAGCGCGGCCGCCGCTCCCGTCGAGCTGACCCTGCTCGGCATCAATGACTTCCACGGGCGCATCGACGCCAACGCGGTGAAGTTCGCCGGCACGATCGAGCAGCTGCGCGAGAGCGCCGCCGGCGATGTGCTGTTCCTCTCGGCGGGCGACAACATCGGCGCCTCGCTGTTCGCATCCTCTGTCGCGCAGGACCAGCCGACCATCGACATGCTGAACGCGCTCGATCTGGCATCCAGTGCGGTCGGCAACCACGAGTTCGATCGCGGCTGGGACGACCTGGCGGGCCGCGTGACCGACGCGTTCGACGCGCCGCAGCTGGGTGCGAACGTCTACCTGGCCGGCACCGAGACCCCGGCCCTACCCGAGTACTCGCTGCACGAGGTGGACGGACTCACCGTCGGCGTCATCGGCGCCGTGACCGAGGAGACCGCGACGCTCGTCTCCCCCGCTGGGATCACCGCGCTCGAGTTCGGTGACCCCGTCGAGGCCGTCAACCGCGTCGCCGCCGAGCTGAGCGACGGCGACGCAGCCAACGGCGAGGCCGACGTGCTCGTGGCGCTCTACCACGAGGGTGCCGGCGCCGGCACTCCCGACGGCGCGACCCTCGAAGAGGAGCTCGCCGCGGGCGGCCCCTTCGCCGCGCTGGTGAACGACACCGCCGCCGAGGTCGACGCGATCTTCACCGGGCACACGCACAAGGAGTACGCGTGGTCGGCCGCCATCCCCGGCACCGACCGCACCCGTCCGATCGTGCAGACCGGTTCGTACGGCGCCCGCGTCGGTGAGATCACCCTCACCCTCGACGCCGACAACGGCGAGGTCATCGCGCACACCGAGCGCAACGTCGAGCGCACCACGGTCGACGACGCCACCCTCGTCGCGCAGTACCCCCGCGTGGCCGAGGTGTCCGCGATCGTTCAGGCGGCACTGGCGGCAGCCGCCGAGGTCGGCAACACGGCCGTCGGAGAGGTCGCGGCCGACATCACCACCGCGTACTCCGGCGGCTCGTTCGTCGACGGCGTGTGGACCGGCGGCACCCGCGATGACCGGGCGTCGGAATCGACGCTCGGCAACACCGTCGCGAACATGCTGCGCGACTCGCTCGCCGACCTGCCGAACGGCGCCGTCATCGGCGTCACCAACCCGGGTGGGCTTCGTGCGGACCTGTGGGACACGCAGGCGGAGTTCGGAGCGACCGCGGTTCAGGGGCTGCCCGACGGCACGGTGTCGTTCTCGCAGGCCAATGCGGTGCTGCCGTTCAACAACACGCTCGGCCTCGTGACGCTGACGGGTGAGCAGTTCACCACCATGCTCGAGCAGCAGTGGCAGCGCGATGCCGACGGCAACGTCCCGCAGCGTCCGTACCTGCAGCTCGGCCTGTCGGACAACGTCGCCTACACGTTCGACCCCGCCCTCCCCGAGGGTGAGCGGATCACGTCGGTGACGGTCGACGGCCAGCCCATCGATCCGGCGGCGGAGTACCGCATCGGCACGTTCTCGTTCCTGGCCAGCGGCGGTGACAACTTCCGCGTCTTCACCGAGGGCACCGGGTACGTCGACACCGGTCTGCTCGACTACGAGGCGTGGGTCGACTACATCGCCGACAACTCCCCTCTTGCCCCCTCGTACGCCAAGCAGGCCGTGCAGGTCACCGGGGTGCCCGAGACGGTCGAGGCCGGCGCGCAGGTGCAGTTCTCGGTGGCGGGGCTGAACCTCACCAGCCGCGGCGCTCTCGAGAACACCACGCTGTCGGTCGCTCTCGGCGACGCGGTGTTGGGTGAGGTGCCCGTCACCGCCGGCGCCGCGACGGTCTCGGTCACGCTGCCGGCCGGGGTCGCCGCGGGCGCTGCGGCGCTCACGTTGACGGCCCAGCCCTCGGGCACCGTCGTCTCGGTGCCGATCGAGGTGGCGGCGAGCACCGTCGAGAAGGCGCAGACCAGCACCCGCCTCGTGGCGCTGCTGCCGGTGCACATCAACCGTTTCCTGCCCACGACGCTCGTCGCGTACGTGCAGCAGAGCGGGACACGGGCCGACGGCACAGTCGAGTTCCGCGAGGGTGGACCCGATGGCGCCGTCATCGGCACAGCTCCCGTGCGCGGCGGACTGGCGTCGCTGCGGCTGGGCACGCTCACCCGCGGCACCCACTCGTACACGGCCGTCTTCGTCCCCCGGGATGCCGAGACCGTGGCCGGGTCGGAGAGTGCGCCGGTGAAGGTGCGCGCCATCGGCTGACGAAGTGCTGGGCGTCCGGCCGGAGCTGCGTGCTCCCCCGGGCGCCCGGCTCGTAGGGTGGACCCATGACGGTGCAGGTGGTGCTGGTCCACGGGATCCGCACGTCGGCGACGATGTGGCGAGCCCAGGTGGAGCACCTGGCTGCCCGTGGCATCCCCGTCCAAGCGCTGGATCTGCCGGGACACGGCACGCGCATGGCCGAGACGTTCACGTTAGAGGGTGCGTTCGCGACGATCGACGAGGCGGTGCGGGATGCCGCGACCCGCGGTCCCGTGCTGCTGGTGGGTCACTCGATGGGCGGGCTGATCTGCACCGAGTACGTCGGTCGCGAGGACCGGCCGCCGGTCGCCGGCTTCATCGGCGCCTCGTGCACCTCGGTGCCGCGTGGCGTGGGGTTGACCGCGTACCGGCTGATCGCGCGCGGATTCGACGCGCTGCCGAGTCACGGCATCTGGTTCACAAAGCGGATGCTGGCACGCACGCTGCCGCCCGAAACGCGGGAGGACTTCGGGGCGGGCGGATACGCGTTCACCGCCCAGGACGTTGCGCTCCGGAGCCTGTCGGTCCTGGACCTGCTGGCGGCCCTGCGACGGATCGACGTGCCCACGTGGTTCGTCAACGGCCAGTACGACCAGCTGCGGGTGAACGAACGGCTGTTCTGCCGGCTCGTGCCGCAGGCGGAACTCATCGTCGTGCCCCGGACCACCCACCTGGTGACCGCCATGCGTCCCGCGGTGTTCAACGCCGTGCTCGACCTCGCCGTCGCGACGCTCGAGCACGAGGTGGCGCCGTCGGGTCGAGTCGTCTGAGCCTGCTAGACTCTGTAGTCGGCTTGCGTGTGGGTTTCCTCCTCACACGACTGCCGGGGGCACCCCTCTACTGCCGCTCGGCATTTCCTATCACTCCGAACGAAAGATACGTCGACGTGGCGAACATCAAGTCGCAGATCAAGCGCAACAAGACCAACGAGAAGGCCCGCGAGCGCAACAAGGCCGTCAAGAGCGAGCTTCGCACCGAGGTGCGTCGCACCCGCGAGGCCATCGCCGCCGGCGACAAGGCCGCGGCCGAGAAGGCCCTCATCAAGGCGGCCAAGAAGCTCGACAAGGCCGTCAGCAAGGGCGTCATCCACGAGAACCAGGCGGCGAACCGCAAGTCGGCCATCGCCAAGCAGGTTGCCGCGCTCTGACACGCAGCTGAACGTCAAGGCCCGTCCCCGCGTGGGGCGGGCCTTCGTCGTTGGTCGGAACTCCTCAAGACGGCGCGGGTCCGAGGCTGTTCGGGCGGTCTGGGGCCCGTCCGTGCTCGTCCTTGAGGAGTTGCGGGCGGGGGCGCGCGCGGTGGGGGCGCTCGCGGCCGTCGCACGGCCCGCGCCCACGGGCTCACCACAGCCGCCACGGGGGATCGCCG
Organism: Microbacterium sp. zg-Y818; assembly: GCF_030246905.1. Classification (NCBI taxonomy): domain Bacteria; kingdom Bacillati; phylum Actinomycetota; class Actinomycetes; order Micrococcales; family Microbacteriaceae; genus Microbacterium; species Microbacterium sp. zg-Y818. Next base: position 1,422,450 of record NZ_CP126741.1, read on the forward strand.
CCGCCGTCGCGAGCGAGACACGCGGGACCCGAACGCCGACGCACCCGCTCAGGTGGCAGATGTTGCGGCATCCATGGGCCGTCGCTGACCACCTCTGCCACACGAAGCGGCGGTGCCCGGCTCCAGGTGTCGGGATGCCGCGGTCAGCCGCCGAACGGCTGCCGGGTGGCGATGACGGTGACGAGGCGCTCCAGCGCGAACACGGGGTCGCGGGAGCCGCCCTTGACCTCGGCATCGGCCCGCGCCGCGGCCTGGATCGCCATGCCGAGCGACGACTCGTTCCAGCCCATCAGGTCCCGGCGCGCGCGATCGACCTGCCAGTCCTTCAGCCCCAGGCGGCCCGCGAGCGCGCCGGAGGGCTCGCGGTGTCCGGCGACCTTGGCCATCGTGCGCAGCTTCATCGCGATGGCGGCGACCATCGGCACCGGGTCTGAGCCGGATGCCAGCGCCTGGCGCAGCGCCAGCAGCGCCTCACCGTAACGGCCGGCGATGGCGGTGTCGGCCACGGTGAAGGCCGACGTCTCGACTCGGCCGCCGTAGTAGCGGGTGACGATGGCTTCGGTGACGTCGTCGGGGACGTCGACGATGAGCTGCTGGCATGCGGCGGCGAGTTCGGTCAGGTCGTCGGCGAACGCCGAGACCAGGGCGCGTAGGGCGGCCGGGGCGATGCGCTTGCCGGCGGCGGAGAACTCCCCCGCGGCGAAGTCGTATCGGTCGCTGTCGCGCTTGACCGCGGGGCAGGCGATCTCGACGCCGCCGCCGGTGCCGGCGCGGATCGCATCGAGCAGCTTCTTGCCGCGCACGCTCGACGAGGTGTGGCGCAGCACCACCGTGGCGCCGTCCTGTGGGTGGTCGAGGTACGAGATCGCCTCGGCGAGGAACGTGTCGGAGCACTTCTCCACGCCCGACACACGCACCAGTCTCGGCTCGCCGAAGAGCGACGGCGACGTGACCCCCAGCAGCGTGCCGGCGGCGTAGTCGTCGGCACGGATGTCGGTGACTTCGAGGCTCGGATCTTCGGCCCGCAGGTAGTCGCGCAGCCCGGCGATGGCGCGCTCAGCGCACACCTCTTCAGGACCGGAGACGAGAACGATGGGGGCGGGCTGCGGCTTGCGCCACGACAGCTGCGGGATCTTGCTCGCCGCGGCCTTGCCTGCGGGCTTGCGCGCAGCGGGTCTGCGCGCGGGAGATGCCATGTCTCCAGCCTATCCCGGGGTGCCGACGTCGACGCCCAGCGGAGCGCGCTCGCGCCACACGGTCAAGCCATCCGCGCCGGCGGAGGAGATCACCAGGATGCCGTCGCGATCCGTGCGCGCGATGGTCGCTCCCACCTCCACGAGCAGGTCGAGGATTTCGCCGCGCGGATGACCGTAGTCGTTGTCGACGCCGACGGTGACCAGCGCCACCGCGGGCTGCAGCATGCGGTACAGCCGCTGGGCCTGGTCGGCACTGCCATGGTGGGCGACTTTGATGACGGCATAGCCCGCGGCGAGCCGCCCCGACGCGGCCAGGGCCTCTTGCGGCGAGGCAGACAGATCGCCCAGGAAGAGTGCCGCGGGCACCCCGCCGCCCGAGACATCGACGACGACCGAGGCGTCGTTTCCGGCGGGGAACGCCGCCGACCCGGCGTTCGGCCACAGCACGCGCCAGCGCGCCTGCCCGAGTACCCCCGAGACGCCCGCGGTGCCTTCGGCCCGGCGCGCCCCGCCCGCCTCGAGCTGTCGGAGGGCGGTGTGCGCCGCCGCATCCGCGGGCGGTCCATGCACCACGAGGTCGACGCGGCCGGCCACCGCTTCCAAGCCGCCCACGTGATCGGCATCGAAATGCGTCAGCACGAGCAGGGCGATGCGACGGATGCCGAAACGACGCAGACACTCTTCCAGCGCCGCCGGGTCTGGCCCGGTGTCGATGAGGGCGACCGCCCCTCCCGAGCGCACCAGCACCGCATCCCCCTGGCCGACATCGCACGCGGCGATCGACCACCCGGTGGGCACCGTCGCCGGGGCGATCGCCGTCGACAGCAGGGCGGCCCCTGCGCCTGCCCCGGCGAGCATCGCCAGCAGCACGGCGCTGGCGGCGCGCGCCCGCCGCCAGGCGCGCGTCGGCGCGCCGGCTGCGCAAACGACTGCCACCGCCGCGCCCACCGCGGCGAGGGCGACGACTCCCCGCACGCCTTCGGGCCACGGCACGGTCGCGCCCGGCAGGCCCGCCGCGGTGAGGGCGGTACCCGCGATCCAGGCGGCGGGGGGCCAAGCCGCTGCCGTCAGCCCGGCCTGCAGCACGGGGATCGGCGCGGCCAGACATGCGGCGAGGCCCACGACGGTCGCGACAGGCGCGGCGGGGGCCGCGAGCAGGTTCGCCGCGACGGCGTACAGCGCGACGGACGGCTCCACGATGATGAGCAGCGGCCCGCAGGCGAGCTGTGCGGCCAGCGGTACGGCCAGGGTCAGCGCGAGGGGGCGTGGCATCCATCTGCCGATGCCGTCGGCCAGTGGACCGGAGAGCAGCAGAAGTGACCCGGTTGCCGCCACCGACAGCGTGAAGCCGATCTCAGCGGCGATCCAGGGGTCGGCGACCAGTAGCGCGACCACCGCGAGGCACAGCACCGAAAGACCGGCGCCGACCCGCCCGAGCAGCACGCCCAGCATCGCGATCGAGGCCATCGCCGCCGCGCGCACGACGCTGGGCTCGGGTGTCACGAGAACGACGAATCCGGCGAGGACCGCCAGCCCGCAGGCGACCCTGACGCCGCGGCGGGCCCCGCAGAGCGCGGCGACGGCGAAGGCGATCCCGACCACCAGCGCGCAGTTCGCCCCCGAGACCGCGGTCAGGTGCGACAGCGAAGACGCCTTCATCGCGGCATCCAGATCATCCGAGACGGCTGATGTGTCCCCGACGGCGAGGCCGGGGACGAGCCCGCCACCCGGGTGCGGCAAGCCGTGGGTGGATGCCACGAGTCGCTCGCGCAGGTGTGCGGTCGCGGCGAAGGCGCCCACGGGCCCCGTCTGCACGGTGAGCCCACCGGTCGCGCGGACGACCAGCACGGCCCGCTCCCCCGGGTGCGATGCGAACGCCGTGCCGACCGCCTCGACGCGGGCGCCGGGGGCGAGGTCGCCGGGAGCGTCCACGTCTTCGGGCGCCACGCGCACCGTCACAGGCAGGGACGTCACGTGCACGGTGGGCCCGATCACGACCCGGTCGGCAACGGCGTCGAAACCCAGTCCCTGCGCGGACGGCTCCACCTTGCCGGTGACGACGGCCGTAACGCTCAGCGCGCGGCCGCCGTCCACATCGAGATGCTCCACGGACCGGCCGGGCTGCGCGAGGGCCAGGTGCGACAGCACCGCGCCGGCCGCGGCGCACGCGATCACCGCCGCAGCGAACCCGGTGCGGACGGAAGGCCGCCGAGTGCTGCACGTCAGCCCCAGTGCCGCGAGACACAGCACCCACGCGGTGATCGCCGCGACGGGGGTCGCCTCGACATGCACGGCGCCCACCAGCGCCGCCGCCCAGGCGCCGCCGACGGCGGGCACCAGCCGCAGGTCGCGTCGTCGCGCGCGGCGCAGGCTCACACCGTCACCAGATCCCGCAGCGACGCGAGCATCTTGTCGCCGATGCCGGGCACCGCCAGCAGATCGTCGACACTGGTGAACCGCCCGTTCTCGTCGCGCCAGTCGATGATGCGCTGGGCCAGTGCCGGCCCGATGCGCGGCAGGGTGTCGAGCGCCGCCAGATCCGCGGTGTTGAGGTTGACCTTGCCGCCGTCGGCGCCCGGTGGGCCGCCAGGAGCGGATCCCGGCGCGGTGGGGGCCTCGCCGATCAGGGGCACGCGAAGCTGTTCTCCATCGCCGATGACCCGCGCGAGGTTGATCGCGCCCTGGTCCGCGCCCTCGGTGAGCCCGCCGGCGGCCGCCACCGCATCGACCACGCGTGCACCCTCGGCCAGTCGGTACAGCCCCGGAGACGCCACCGCGCCGAACACGTGCACGTACACCTCCGCGGCCGGCACGGTTGCGCCGGGCGTGGCCTGGGTCTCTGCGATCGTGACGGACTCGACCGGTACCGACGACGTGCGCACGATGCCGATGGCGACGGTCACCGCCAGCGCCGCGATCACGACGACCGTCACTGCGCCGACGCCGAGGCGCCGACGGGCGGGCGGTGCGGAAGGATCGCCGGTCACTCCGTCACGTTAGGTGTGGCGACCCCTGCCGCATCCGCCGCACGGCTGCATCCGTGGAGGCGGTGGCTGTGGCGGCGGCGGTGGAGGAGACGGCGGTGGGTGTCAGCGCGGCGGCGCCTTGCCGCCCGGTCGCGACACACGTGCGAAACGCGGGCGTCACCCCGGCGTCGTGATCCTCTGGGATCCTGCCTGTACCCACAACCGGAGGCCACGATGCACCAGCGCCCCGCAGCCATGTTGCTGCACGTCCGCGACGAGAGGCCCCACGCTCCCGACTCCCAGCGGCAGCTGAACGTGCTCAACGACGCCACCGTGCGAGCGGTGAACGCGCTCGGCTGGACAGCCGAGCTGGTCGCCGCAGCCGAGGTGGATGAGCAGTCGGTTCTCGAGCGAGCACAGCGGGTGGACGTCGTCGTCGTGCTCGGGGGTGAGGACGTGGACCCCGCGTTCTACGGCGGGGCGCGGGACTATCCGGGATCCGGCCTGCACGAGCCCGTGGCGGACCGCGTCACCATCGCCGTGATCCGGGATGCCGTCGAGCGCAGCACGCCGCTCCTCGGCATCTGCCGCGGGCTGCAGCTGATCAACGTGGCTCTGGGCGGCACGCTCGTGCCCGACATGCACGGGCACCGCTCCGCGGAGGGCGACCCCTTCGTCGCCACCCCGGTGATCGCGCAGGGTGAGAGCGCCGTAGGGGCCCTCGCGGAGACCGGACCGGTGCTGTGCACCCACCACCAGGCGATCGACGAGCTCGCGCCGGGACTGCGCGTGCTGGTGCGTGCCGTCGACGGCGTCGTCGAGGCCGTCGCTCACGAATCGGCGCCGGCAGTGGGCGTGCAGTGGCATCCCGAGCACCCCGACACCGCGTCGACGCAGGTCGCTGCGCTGCTGCGTCATGTGACGGGTCGGGGCGCCCTGTGAAGCTGAGCGCGCTGCGGGTCAGCGGGTGCTGAAGCTGACCACCTTCGGTGGCCGCACCACCGCGCGCGTGATCTCGCGGCCGGCGAGAGAACGCACAATGCGCTCGTCACCGCGCGCGAGCGCCTCGAGCTCGGCGGCCTCGATGCGGGCGGGGACCTCGAGGGTCGCCCGCACCTTGCCGTCGATCTGGACCGCCACCTTGACGGTGTCCTCGACGAGAAGGGTCGGGTCGGCCTGCCGCCACGGTGCGAGCCCGATCGACGGCTGGTAGCCGAGGATCTCCCACATCTCCTCCGCGGTGTGCGGCGCGAACAGGTCGAGCACCAGCGCAGTCACCTCGGCCGCCTCGCGCACGGCGGGGTCGGCCGCGCCCGCTCCGCTGTCGATGACCTTGCGGGTGGCGTTGACGAGCTCCATGAGTCGAGCGACGACGACGTTGAACTTCGTCTGCTCGACCAGCCCCGGCGCATCGGCCAGCAGCCGGTGCGTGATGCGGCGGAGCGCCGTGTCGCCATCGGCCCAGACCACGTCGGGACGGCTGGTGACGTCGCCCGCCACGCGCAGTGCACGCGCCAGGAACTTCGCCGCGCCCACCGTGGAGACGTCGGCCCAGTCCTTGTCGTCCTCAACGGGACCCGCGAAAGCGAGACCCACGCGCAGGGCGTCGGCGCCGTGCGCCTCGAGTTCCTCCTGGAAGAGCACCAGGTTTCCCTTGCTCTTGGACATCTTCGCGCCGTCGAGAATCACCATGCCCTGGTTGATCAGGCTCGAGAACGGCTCGGTGAACTCGACATGGCCCATGTCGTACAGCGCCTTGGTGATGAAGCGCGCGTACAGCAGGTGCAGGATGGCGTGCTCGACGCCGCCGATGTAGAAGTCGACGGGACCCCAGCGGTCCGCCTCGCGCTGCGAGAACGCCTGCGTGCTGTCGCCGGGCGAGAGGAAGCGCAGGAAGTACCACGAGCTGTCGACGAAGGTGTCCATCGTGTCGGCGTCGCGCCGGGCGGGCTCGCCCGTCTCGGGGTCGACGGTGGTCACCCAGTCGGTCGCCGCACCCAGCGGCGAGGATCCCTTGGGCGTGAGGTCCAGTCCTTCGCGCGACGGCAGCTCGACGGGCAGCTGGTCGTCGGGCACCGGCACGATGCGACCGTCCGCGGTGTGGATCATCGGGATCGGCGTGCCCCAGAACCGCTGGCGGGAGATCAGCCAATCGCGCAGGCGATACGTCTTCGACGCGCGGCCGGTGCCGGATGCCTCGAGCAGCTCGATCGCGCGCGCGATCGCGTTGCGCTTGCTCAGACCGTCGAGCGGCCCGGAGTTGATCATGCGCCCTTCGCCGGTGAGCGCGATGCCGGTCTTGGCGGGGTCGGTGTCGTCGGCATCCGTGCCCGGATCGATCGGCACACCCTCATCGTCCAGCTCGATCACCGGAATCGCGCCGGTGACCGGTGCGCTGGTGTCGACGACCACCCGCACGGGCAGGTCGAACGCGCGGGCGAAGTCCAGGTCGCGCTGGTCGTGCGCCGGCACCGCCATGACGGCGCCGTGGCCGTAGTCGGCCAGTACGTAGTCGGCGGCCCAGATGGGCAGTCGCTCGCCGTTGATCGGGTTGATCGCGTAGCGGTCGAGGAAGACGCCGGTCTTCGGGCGGTCGGTGGCCTGCCGATCGATGTCGGTCGCCTTCTGCACGCCCTCGAGGTAGTCCTGGAATCGCATGCGCACCTCGGCCGACGCGCCGGCCGCGAGCTCGGCGGCGAGGTCGGAGTCAGGTGCCACGACGAAGAAGGTCGCGCCGTGCAGCGTGTCGGGGCGGGTGGAGAAGACGGTGACCTTCTCGGCGCGGCCTTCGATCTCGAAGTCGATGTCGGCACCGACGGAGCGGCCGATCCAGTTGCGCTGCATCTGCAGCACCTTGTGCGGCCAGAACCCTTCGAGCTGGTTCAGGTCGTCGAGCAGCCGGTCGGCGTAGTCGGTGATGCGGAAGTACCACTGGGTGAGCTTCTTCTTGACGACCTCGGTGCCGCAGCGCTCGCACCGGCCGTCGACGACCTGCTCGTTGGCCAGCACCGTCTGGTCCTTCGGGCACCAGTTGACGGGGCTGTCCTTGCGGTACGCCAGGCCCCGCTCGTACAGCTGCTGGAAGAGCCACTGGTTCCAGCGGTAGTACTCCGGGTCGCTGGTGTGCAGCACGCGGCTCCAGTCGAACGAGACGCCGTAGCGCTTCAGGCTCTCGCGCTGCTGGGCGATGTTCGCGTAGGTCCACTCGCGCGGGTCGGCACCGCGCTGGATGGCGGCGTTCTCGGCGGGCAGGCCGAAGGAGTCCCACCCGATGGGGTTGAGCACGTTGTACCCGCGGTGACGCCAGAAGCGCGCGACGATGTCGGAGTAGAGGTAGTTCTCGGCGTGCCCCATGTGCAGGTCGCCCGAGGGGTACGGGAACATCGCCAGCACGTACTTGCGGGGGCGGGTGTCGTCGTCGCCGCCGGCGCGGAAAGGGTCGTCCTGCTCCCAGCGGCGCTGCCACTTCTCCTGGATGGCGTGCACGTCGAACGCGCCGGCGTCGCCGGCGGTGTCGGGAGGAAGGGTCTGAGACACGTGGAAAGAGCCAATCGTGGGGGTCGGGTCGGCGCGGTGCGCGTCTATCCAGATTACCGGACCGCGCTCATCCCCATCCGGCCGGTAGCCGGGCGCCCAGTGCGGCGAGCGGTGCCGTGGCCTTCAGCGCCACTTCCGCCACCTCGGCGGCGGCATCCGAGCCCCACGTGATGCCCCCGCCGGCCCCCACGTACGCGCCACCCGGGTGCACGACGACCGAGCGGATCACCATGGCGAGATCCAGTGCGCCGTCCGAGCCCACCCACCCGAAGCAGCCCGCGAACACGCCCCGCGGGGCGGCCTCGAGTCCGTGCAGGATCGACATCGCCGACAGCTTCGGCGCCCCGGTCATGCTGCCGGCGGGAAAGGCCGCATCGAGCAGATCGCCCACCGTCGCCTCGAGACGCAGCTGCCCGCGAACCGTGCTCACCAGCTGATGCACGGCGGGGTACGACTCCACCTCGAGCAGGGCTTCGACGACCACCGAGCCCGGCGCGCACACCCGCGACAGGTCATTGCGCATGAGGTCCACGATCATGACGTTCTCGGCGCGCTCCTTCGGGCTCGCCCGCAGCTCTGCGGCGAGGCGGGCGTCGTCGTCGGCATCGTGCCCACGCGGGCGGGTGCCCTTGATGGGGCGCGTGCGCACGACCCCGTCCGCGGCATCGAGGAAGCGCTCGGGACTCGCGGAGATCAGAGCGACGTCGTCACTGCGGATGAGCCCGCCGTGATGAGCCGACGATGACGCGCGCAGGCGCCGGTGCACGTCGAGCGGGTCGATGCCCCCCGGCGCCGCGACGTCGAACCGCGTCGTCAGACAGAGCTGATAGGCGTCGCCCTCACGGATCGCGTCGCGGCAGCGCTCGATCTGAGCCGCGTACGCCGAGGCGCTGACGCGGGCCTGGGCAGGAAGCGGTGTGAGTTCGGGCGCGAGGGGGGAAGGGACGGATGCCGCAGCCCACCCCGTTGCCTGCGCGGCGAAGGCATCCACCTCGTCCGCCGGCGCGACGGCCCACAGGCGTCGTCGGCCGTGGTCCACGGCGACGAAGCGGGACACCCGCAGCCAGAGCCGGTCGGGCGCGAGATCGTCGAAGTCGCATGGCGCACCTGCGCGGTCGGCGGCGCCGTCGTAGCCGAGCCAGCCCACCCAGCCGCCGTGGAACGGTCCCCACGGGACCGGGTCTTGGTCACTCGTGGGGGTGGCCCCGAGGCGGACCGCGTCGACGGCACCGGGATCGGTCTCTGGCTCCCCCGTTCCCAGCCAGCTCCACCCGGCGGCGGCGCCGGGGCCGGCATCCAGCCAGAAGGCGTGGCGCGCCCGCGAGGGCCCCGCCGCGAACAGTGCCGCAGGGTCTGCCCATTCGAGCGGACGGGCAGCGAGAGTACCGGGCATTTTTCCAGGCTAGGGGTCGGCTGACCGCTCTAGGCTCGGAGCGTGAACGAGTTCCTCACCTGGCTGCTCGACGCGGTCCAGAGTGTCGACCCCGTACTGCGGACGGTGCTGGCCGGTGTGGCCGTCATGCTCGAGACGAGTGTGCTGGTCGGTCTCGTCGTTCCCGGAGACACCGTCGTCATCGTCGCGGGGACCGCGGTGGCCTCGCCGCTGGAGGCCGTGGTGCTGGCCGTCGTGGTCGTCATCGGCGCTCTGATCGGCGAGAGCATCGGCTTCTGGCTCGGCCGGGTGCTGGGGCCTCGCATCCGCTACTCGAAGATCGGCGCCAAGCTGGGTGAGAAGAACTGGCAGCGGGCCGAGACCTACCTGCGTCGCCGCGGCGGTCCCGCCATCTTCCTTTCGCGGTTTCTTCCGGTCTTCCATTCCCTCGTGCCGTTGACGGTCGGTATGAGCGGCTTCGCCTACCGCCGTTTCCTGGCCTGGACCCTCCCCGCGTGCATGCTGTGGTCGGCGATGTACGTCGGTGTGGCGGTCGCGGCGGCAGGGACGTACCGCGAGCTGTCCGACACCATCCACTTCGCCGGCTACATCTTCGTCGGCATCATCCTGGCGTTCCTGCTGCTGGCCTATCTGGCCAAGCGGCTCATCGCGCGCCGCGAGAGGCGTCATCTGGAAGCCGACGACAGCACGGTGGCTCCGAGTGCTGCGGAGGGCATGGGAGACTGAGGGCGATGCCCGGCACCGACCCCGCACCCCCACGTCCCAAGATCCTCTGGATCGCCCGCCTCGAGTACCGTTTCCACTCCTGGCGAGAACGCCGCGCGCGCCGACGTGGGCAGCTGCCGACGGTGGCGGCGTTCCCCGGGTACGGCGGACCGGACTGGGTGCGCGTGCTGGGCCGCGTGCTGATGGTGCCGTCGGTGCCCGCGGATCCGCGCGGAGAGTATGCGAGCGTGCGCGGATGGCGCAGCTTCGCCTCGGTTCCCGTCGGCTTCGCGCAGGTGACGATCGAGATCGACGGCGTGCGGCATGAGGTCGTCGCCGACCGAGGCGGGGTCATCGACGCCACGCTGCCGGGCACGCTGCCGGCAGGGTGGCAGCCGATCACGATGTCGGTCGAAGGCGGGAAACCGGTCGAGACCCGCGTGTTCATCGTCGGGCCGGACGTCCGATTCGGCATCGTCTCCGACGTCGACGACACCGTCATGGTCACCGCGCTCCCCCGCCCCCTGGTGGCGGCCTGGAACTCGTTCGTCCTCGACGAGCACGCGCGACAGCCCGTTCCCGGCATGGCCGTGCTTCTCGAGCGCATCGCGCGGGAGAACCCGGGAGCGCCGGTCATCTACCTGTCGACGGGCGCCTGGAACGTCGCGCCGACGCTGATGCGCTTCTTCCGGCGCCATGTCTTTCCGCCCGGGGCCATGCTGCTCACCGACTGGGGGCCGACGCACGACCGCTGGTTCCGCAGTGGCCAGCAGCACAAAGCGGGCAACCTCACGCGGCTCGCGAAGGAGTTCCCGCACATCAAGTGGCTGCTGATCGGCGATGACGGCCAGCACGACGATCCCATCTACACCGCCTTCGCAGTGGAGCACCCCGACCACGTGACCGCAGTGGCGATCCGACGCCTGTCGACGGCCGAGGCGGTTCTCGCCGGTGGTCGCACCGTCGTCGATGACCACTCGGCGTCGACCGTGCCCTTCGTGACGGATTCCGACGGTGCCGGCTTGCTGGACAGGCTCGCCGACATCGGGGTCGTGAAGCCGGACCCGCCTGCCTGAGGCGGTTCCCGGGTCGGTTCGGGCCGGTGTCGCAGGCCCCGCGTACGCTGGCTGACATGTGTGGTCGTTTCGTCGTCGCCAACGTGGCATCCGAACTGGTCGGCGTTCTCCGCGTCGATGTCGAGGGTGACGTGCTCCCCCAGCCGTCGTACAACATCGCGCCCACGGCGCGGGCGGCGATCGTGCTCGACTCCGCCAAGACGGAGCCGGCGACCCGCCGCCTGGAGTCCGCTCGGTGGGGCCTGGTTCCCGGGTGGGCGAAAGACCCGAGCATCGGGTCCCGCGCGTTCAACGCGCGGGCCGAGGAGCTCGAGGACAAGCCGATGTTCCGCAACGCTTTGATCAAGCGCCGTGCCGTCGTGCCGGCATCCGGGTACTACGAGTGGAAGCAGACAGAGGGCGGCAAAGTGCCGCACTACATCCACCCCGCCGACGACCAGCCGATGTTCTTCGCCGGGCTGTACGAGTGGTGGAAGGACCCGCAGAAGGCGGACGATGACCCTGAGCGCTGGCTGCTGAGCTTCACGATCCTGACCCGGGACTCGATCGGGCGGCTCGGATCGATCCACGACCGCATGCCGCTGTTCATCGATGGCGACTTCGCCGACGCGTGGCTCGACACCGACACCGACGACCACAACGTGCGCGACCTGCTGGATGCCGCGATCGACGCGGCGCCCGCGCTGGCCGACACACTCGACGACTATCCGGTTTCGCCTGCCGTCGGCAACGTGCGCAACGACTCCCCGGAACTCATCGAGCCGGCGGCGTAGTCCGCGACTCTCGCGGGGTCGCCCGGGTTGGGCGGTGTGCCGGGGTGCGGCATCCACCGTCCGTGGGCGGGACTCGGTGCCGGGGCCTCGGTGCTTTGGTGCCTTGGTGCCTCGGTGCCTGGGCGCCGTGACGTGATGCCCCGTGGCCCCGGCGTCCGAGATGCGGAGATCTGCCGAGATGCGGACCGGATGCCGGTGGTGGTCCGCATCCGGGCAGATCTCCGCATCCGGGCACTGCGGATGCCGCTGGGCCTGGTAGGTGTCGCTGCCGTCGGGCGGTCCTGGCCTGCGGCATCCACCGTCCGTCTGCTGGCCCCGGCGTCCGAGATGCGGGGATCTGCCGAGATGCGGATGCGGATGCCGGGGTCGGTCCGCATCCGGGCGGATCTCCTCATTCGGGCACGGCGGCCGCCGCAGCACGCCCCGCACACCACGACGCCCCTCGCGGCCCTCCCACGTAGGCTCGAAGCATGACCGCGCTCGCATCTCGCACCGCCATGGTGCTGAGCCGCGCCGAGTGGCAGGAGCGTGAGGACGCGCACCACGCCCGCGCCGATGAACTCACCGCCGGGCGGCGCGAGCGCTCAGCCCGCGGTAAGACCCACCCCGTGGATGACTTCCTGTACACGTACTACTCCTACAAGCCCGCGTTGCTGCGCCGCTGGCATCCGGGGGTCGGCGTCGACCTCGCCGACGCCGCGGTCACCCCGCGCGCCGCGTGGCGCTGGTACGCGGCGGGAAGCGCCCCGGCAAGCCTTCGGGTCGACGCGGCGGGCTTGGAGGCCGCGAAGCCGCAGCTGCTCGACATCTGCGAGCGGATGCTGCGCCTCACGGCCGCGCGCCCGGGCCGATTCGGGTGCTTCGGGCTGCACGAGTGGGCGATGGTCTACCGGGCCCCGCAGCCGCGGCACACCGTTCCGCTGCGCCTCGGGCAGGAGGGGACGGATGCGGTCGTCGAGGCCCACGAGCTGCGGTGCACGCACATCGACGCGTTCCGCTTCTTCACCCCCGACGCCGGTCCGCGCAACCACTTCGTGCCGACGCGGGAAGACCAGCCGCTGCGGGAGCAGCCTGGCTGCCTGCACGCCGGCATGGACGTCTACAAGTGGGCGATGAAGCTCGGCCCGCTGGTGCCAGGAGAGCTGCTGCTGGACTCGTTCCAGCTCGCGCGCGACATCCGCGCCCTCGACATGGCGGCCTCGCCCTACGACCTCGAGGACTGGGGCGTCGAGCCGGTGCGCATCGAGACGGCCGACGGCAAGGCCGAGTACGTGCGGGGTCAGCGTGAGTTCGCCGACCGGGCGAACGCGCTGCGGCAGGCGATCCTCGCCGCGTGGCGTGGGCCTCAGCCGACCGGCTGACAGGAGTCGCAGGGCGTCAGGGCGCCGGTGTTCGACTGCAGGCGCAGCGCGGTCACCCGGGTCGCCGCCTCTTCCAGTCGCTCGGCGGGAAGGGCGCCGGTGTCGACTGCGGCGGCGATCCCGTCGACCAGGCGCGTCGCCGTGGTGGCATCCGACAGCATCACCGCCATCACCATGTCGTTGCCGGCGACGAGGGCGGCCACCGCGTTGGCCACGGGGTCGGCGTACGCAGGATCGCCGGTGTTCTGCAGCATGCCGAGGTCATCGGTGATGGCGACCCCGGTGAAGCCCAGATCCTCGCGCGCGATGCGGTGCCACTCGGCCGACATCGTGGCAGGTGCGGCATCGACTGACGTGTAGACGAGGTGCCCGAACATCAGCAGCTCGGCGCCCGCATCGATGCCGGCACGGAAGGGCACGGCATCCGTCTGGCCCCACGCCTCCTGGGAGAGGTCGGTGGTCGGCAGCATGTGGTGCGAGTCGCCGGGGGCCGCACCGTGGCCGGGGAAGTGCTTGAGCGTGCTCGCCACCGCGCCCGCCTCGCCGGCGACGGCGGCCGAGACGCGTCCGGCGGCGGCCTCAGGCGTCGTGCCCAGGGCGCGGCGGTGGATGAAGCTCGCGGGGTCGGGCGCGACGTCGGCGACGATGCCGAAGTTCACCGTCGCACCGGCGCGCTGCAGCAGGGCGCCGCGCGCGGCGAACGCCGAGGCCGTGTCGGGAGGGGGCGCGCTCTTGAGGGTGGTCGCCCCGGGCAGCGCGTCCCAGGGCAGCCGGGTGACGTCGTCGCCTTCTTCGTCGATGCCGATGACGGCGGGGAGCATCGGGTCCACGGTGAGTGCGCGGGTTACCTCGCGCAGCGCCGCCTCATCTGCCGGGATGTTGGACCCCATGAGGATGAACCCGCCCACGCCGGTCGCGGTCATGTAGTCGCGCAGCGCGCTCGGGTCGCTCGTGGGGATGTGTCCCATCACGACGGATGCCGCACGCTCGCGGGTCGACATCGCGGCGACCAGCTGGCGCGCGCGTGCCTCGACAGCAGCGCCGTCGGCCGCCGTCACGGTCGCCGACGCCGGTGGCGCGGATGCCTCGCCCGCCCTCGCGCCCGTCGCAGGCGTGAGGGCCGCGCCCAGTGCCACGACGGTCGCCAGGACGCTCAGCAGACGGCCGGATCGGTGCATCCCGACAGTGTAGGTCGGTCGTCCTGACCGGACCCCGTGCGTGGTCGGTGATGGGACGTGCGGTCCGCGCGTGCGGTGGCAAGAGCCCTCGTCGCGACCGCCGCCGGGTGAGCCCGCCGTACCGCGCGCTGCGGTGTCCCATGCCGATCGGACTCCCCGCCAGGCGCTGGATGCTGGAGCCGGCGATGTGGGTGCTGCGCACCGAGCCGGAGCTCGTGCTCAAGAGCCGCTGGGTGGTCCCCGGCATGCTCACTGAGGCGGGTTTCGCCTTCCGGCATCCGCACTTTGAACCCGCGGTGAGGGAACTCGCCACGCGCTGGCCTGCTCGCCCCAGGCGGGGCCGGTCGGCGGGGTCACCCCGGCTGTACCAGCCCCGTGCGGATCCCCCAGAGCACCGCCTGCAGACGGTCGCGTGACGCGGTCTTCTGCAGCAGCCCGGCCAGGTGGTACTTCACGGTGGTCGGCTCGACGAACAGGCGCCCCGCGATCTCGGCGTTCGAGAGCCCCTCGGCAAGCAGCCTCAACACGTCGACCTCGCGGTCGGTCAGGGGAGCCGGCACGGCCGGCTGGGGGCGGGGTGCGGGCGCCGTTCGGCGGGTGGCGACGAACTCGTGAAGGATGCGCCGGGTGAGGCGCTGGTCGAGTGTCCCCTCCCCCGCGGCCACCGATCGCACCGCGCCGGCGAGGGTCGCTTCGTCCGCTCCTTTGAGGAGGAAGCCCGCCGCTCCGGCGTCGAGGGCCGCGAACACGTCGTCGTCGACGTCGAAGGTCGTCAGCATGAGCACGTCGACGTCGAGATCGGGGTCCGCCGTGATCTCGCGGGTCGCGGCGATGCCGTCCATCACCGGCATCCGGATGTCCATGCACACCACGTCCGGCTGAAGGCTGCGCGCCAGCTGCACCGCCTGCCGCCCGTCCTCCGCCTGCCCGACGACCTCGATGTCGTCTTCGGCGCCGAGGATGACGGCGAGCCCCGTGCGGACGACGGCCTGGTCGTCGGCGATGAGCAGTCGGATCACGGTGCGCTCCGTTCGGTCTCGAGGGGGATCGTGAGACGGTTGAGCCAACCGCCGTCGGGCTGCGGGCCGGAGACGAGTCGGCCGCCGACGAGGTCGGCGCGCTCTCGCATGCCCGCGATCCCGAAGCCTGCGTCAACGTCCCGGCGCGCGGCGGTGGGGACGGCCGGCGGGGTGTTGCGCACCGCGACCTCGACCGTATCGGGGCGGTACGCCACCGTGACATCGCAGGTGGCGTCGGCCGCGTGGCGGGCCGCGTTGGCGAGGGACTCCTGCACCATGCGGTAAGCGGCGGTCTCGGCGAGCACCCCGAGCGGCCGCGAGTCGCCCGACAAGTGCAGCGTGACGTCCTGTCCGCGTCGCCGTGCAGCATCGACCAGCGCCGGGATGGCGGCGATCGCGGGCGTCGGGCCTGGAACGTCGGGACCGGCGCCGGCGCTCTCGTCTTCGCGCAACAGGCCGACCGTGCGGCGGAGGTCGGTAAGCGCGGTGCGGGCGTTCTGCTGCAGCGTCTGCAGCGTCGCGCGCGCCTCGTCGGGGTCGGAGCGCGTGAGCGCCGCCGCCGCCTGCGCGCTCACGATGATGCCGCTGAGGTGGTGGCCGGCGATGTCGTGCAGTTCGCGGGCGAGAGCCGTGCGCTCCGCGCGCAGCTCGCGCTCGGCAGCTGCCTGCCGCTCCCGCTCTGCCGCGGCCTTCTGCTGCTGCACCGCGTCGGCCAGGCGCTCGCGGCCGAGCATGTATTCCGCGGCGGCCGCCGGGAGGGCGTAGAGGATCACGATGCGGGCGAGCGCCACCAGCAGCACGAGGAGAAACGGCATGCCGACGGCGGCCATGGCGACACTGCCGACCAGGGTGGTCGCCGCGGCGGCCCCGGCCACCACGCCATACGTGGCGCGGCGGGGGGTTCCCCATCGCATCGCGGCGTAGGTGGCGATGATCACCGCGAGGGCGCCGACGCCCAGCTCTCCCCCGCTGGTGGCGAGGATGATCAGGTCCAGCGCGACCACCGCCACCACCACGGCGTTCGGCGCTCGGTGCCGCCACAGCAGCGCCACCGCCTGCAGCGCCACGAGGGCGCCGTGCACGATGGGCGTGAGGGTGACCGCGGACTGATCCTCGAACGCCCCGGTGAGATCGATGCCGACGTACCCGACCGCGAGCGCCGCGGTCAACGCCGGGGCGACCGCCGCGCGGACGGTCGCCCCGGGTCGCCGTGTGTTCGCGTGGGCCATGCGATGAGTCAACCACGCCGGGTGCGGAGCCGCGGAACGGCCGACCGCACCCGGCGCGGGGGCGGAATCACCGCGCACAGAGCGTCTCATCGAGCGCGTCGACGACGATGCGGTACTGCTCCAGCAGCAGCTCCTCGTCCGCGGCATCCACCAGCGCCCATGGCAGGGCGGTCACGGCGATCGTCGCGGTGGTGCCGTCGGGAGCGACGGCGTTGCGGGTCTGCGTGCCCGGGATGTCACCGCCGTGACCCCATGCGATGCCCCCGCAGCTGAGCGGGAAGCTCTGCAGCCCCAGCCCGTACATCGCCTCGGGCCAGAGGTCATCGGGCGCCGCCACCGCATCCTGCATCTGTGCCATGCTCTCCTCCGACAGCAGCTCCCCCGCCAGCAGTGCCCGCATGAACTCGTTGAGCTCCCCCGGAGTCGAGATCATCGCCCCGGCGGACCACCCGAACGATGGATCCATGTCGGTGATCTCCCGCAGCCGACCCGGCTCGTCCGCGTGGAAGGCCGGCGGGTGCGGCCCACGCAGCTCTCGTTCACCGGGACCCGGCAGATAGGTGTGCTGCAGTTTCAGCGGCGTCACGATGCGGTCCTCGATCTGCTCCCACAGCGCCCGCTGGGTGACCCGCTCGACGAGCAGACCGAGGACGATGTAGTTCGTGTTCGTGTAGCGCCACTGGGTGCCGGGCGCGAAGACGGCGGGCTCGCTCAGCGCGATGTCGAGCATGTCGCGCGCCGAGATGTACACGTTCTGCACTCCGAACGCGTCCGCCGCCACCTCGTTGCTGTACTCCGGCAGTCCCGAGGTCTGCTGCAGCAGCTGCCGGACGGTGATGGCGGTGCCGTCGATCCCCTCCCCCGTGACGATGCCGGGCAGGTAGGCGTCGATCGGCTCGTCGAGCTCGACGAGTCCTTCTTCGGCGAGCTGCAGCACGACGGTCGCCACGAACATCTTCGTGTTGCTCCCGATGCGCACCTCCGGCTCGGCCGGGAGCTCCCCGACCTCGCCGATGGTGGCATCGATCCGCTCGCCGTCTGCCCGCGTCACCGAAGCCAGCACCCCGGGGTAGCCGGCGTCGACCAAGCTCTGGAGTCGCTCTTCGAGAGCGGATTCGGTGGACGAGCCTGCCGAGGTGCGGAACCAGGCGCCGGCCGAGAGGGCGGCCACAGCGAGCGCGAGGACCGCTGCCAGCGCGATCCAGACCCGCAGCGGAGGGCGACCTGTGGATGCCGCGGTGGTGGTGGTGTCGTTCATGATGTCGTGTCCTTTCCCTGTCTGCGGATCAGATGTCACGTCGCCGGACGGCGATCGTGGCCGCTGCGAGCGCCACGAGCGTCAGCCCGACGAGGATGCCGCCGGCGACCATGGGTGAGAGCTGCGCCGGGCCGGCGCCGATCGTCGCGTGGGCGAGGGCCACGGGAAGCAGCTGCGTCCACACCGGCACGGTGCCGGTGGCGAGCGCGGCGACGGCGGTGATCAGCGGCTCGGTGAGCATGACCGTCAGCACGACGAGCACGCCGCCGAGCTGACTGCGGGTGAGCAGGCCCACCGCGAGCCCGATGAGCACGAGGCAGGTCACCGCCACGACGCCTCGTCCCAGCACTGCCGCGGCCTCCGCGACGTCGACGGCGAACGGCGCACCGGTGACCGCGAGCGTGATCGCCAGGACGGCCGCGCTCACGCCGACGAGTGTCGCGCCCAGTGCGAGCCCTGCAACGCCGGACGCGCCGGCCTTGGCGGCGACGATGCGCCAGCGGCGGGGAGCCGCGAGCGCCGCGGTGACGATGCCGCCGAAGCGGTAGTCGCTCGTTCCGGCGAGCACGCCGAGGATCGCCACTGCGAGGATCGCTATCCCGACCGATCCTGCGCTCATCGACGCTCCCAGCGGGCTGAGCGCGTCGAGCTGGGTCGCCCCTGAGGCGAGGTCGAACGCGGGCATGTCGTCGGCCGCGCCTTCGGCGGCGCCGATGTCGCCCCGCACGATGGCGGGTATCAGCGAGACGAAGGTGATCTGCGTGGCGAGCAGTCCCGCCACGGCGAGCACCGCGGTGATCCTGGCGGAGGTGGTGCTGACCAGGCTCAGCAGTTCTGCACGGAGCATCAGCGCACCCCCGCCCGGCCGTCGGCGACAGCGAGGTAGAAGCCCTCGAGGTCGCCGTCCGATGCGTCGAGCGCGTCCTGCAGCGACGATGCCGCCGCCACCGAGCCGTCGACGATCATCACGATGTCGTCGGCGATGTCCTGCACATCCGACAGCAGGTGCGAGGAGAGGAGCACCGAGCCACCGGCATCGGCGAAGGCCCGCAGGCGCTGGCGGAGCCAGTGCATGCCGGTCGGGTCGAGCCCGTTCGCCGGCTCATCCAGCACGAGGATGCGGGGCTGGCCGAGCAGGGCGGATGCCAGGGCGATGCGCTGGCGCATTCCCAGCGAGTAGCCCCCGGCGCGTCGGTCGGCGTCTGCCGTCATGCCGACTTCGGCGAGCACCTCATCGACCCTGGCGGCAGGGATGCCGGAACGCGCCGCGACGATGCGCAGGTGAGTGCGGCCGCTGCGGGACGGGTGCAATCCGCCCGAGTCGAGCACGGCGCCGACGGTGCGGCCGGGAGCCTCGAGCTCCCGGTACGGGCGCCCGAACACGAGCGCGTCGCCGGATGCCGGAGCCGCGAGGCCCAGCAGCATGCGGATGGTGGTGGTCTTGCCGGCGCCGTTGGGGCCGAGCAGTCCGGTGATGCGACCGGAGCCGACGGTGAAGGTGACGTCGTCGACGCGCACGCGGCCGCGGAAGCTCTTCCGCAGGGCACGCGCCTCGATCGGGGGTGATTGTGTGATGTCCATGTCCCCAGCGTGCTCGCGGGCGCCGGTGCGCGCCCCGGCCGCGGGGACAGTCGCGCCTGTCCGATCGGACAGTCGCGGCGGCACGCCTGATCTCGGCGGCTGTCAGAGCGCACTCGCATTGCGTGCGCGGAGCGCCGAATCGAAGAATGAATCGGCGTGCTGAGCGACGATGCTCTGGGCTCTGCCTGCGCCGATGCGTCCCGACAGTCCCACCCATCGCGCCCAGGGGAACCAGTGCGGGGCGTCGGTGAAGTCGATGTGGTACATGCCGGGAATGCTGACGAGCTGTCCGGTACCCGCGCGTTGATGCTCGAGGGTAGCGGTCATCGATCCGATGGTCTCCGCGATGACCGGGTCTGGCCAACCGCCGGCGTGGCGGCGTTCACGTCGCATGTCCTCCGCGGGCCGGGTCAACCACAGCGCATGGCAGGGCAAACCTCTGGTCGCGACGTCATCCGGCATGGCGGCGTCCATCATGAGGCACGCTGCGATCCGTTCGTCTGCTGAGGCCGCGACTGCCGCAACGGTTCCACCGAGAGAAACCCCCATGACGCCGGCTCGCGACGCATCCACGCGCTGGCCAAGATCGGGATCACTCTTCAACGTATCGAGAACGAAGCTCACGTCGGCGGCCAGATGGGCGAGTATCCGCGAGCGCGGATGATCGTCGTAGAGTCGCCCTCGTCGCTTCATCTTCACGACCCGACCATCGGCTCGTTGCGTCCTGGCGGACACGTAGGGCTGATCCATCGCGACGACGATGTAGCCGCGTGAGACGAGTTCTTCGATGAGGATGGTGTTGGCCCTACGGAAACCACCGAATCCCGAGAGTGAGACGATCACGGGGAACGTGGTTCCTGGCAGCGGGGGCACGTCGACGAACGCGTGCGTCCTCGACACGGCGAGCTTTCGGAACAGGAACGACGGCAGTGATGTCCGCCCTGAGGTCACCTCCCGCAATGCATCCAGCAGAGAAGCGAACACCACGTGGGCATCCGGGAGGTATCTGCTTCGTGCACCCCCGGTTTGGCCCGTCGGGTACCAGATCTGCACCGACAGCTCACGCGCTTCATCGTCGTCGTGGGAGAAGATCTCCGGTCGGGAGCGGTCGACCCACTGTCGAGTCGTCGTACCGATCCGCAACTCGCCGCCAGGCCGCGGAAAGCGCACGGGAAGAAACAGCGCCGCCGCGACTCCACCAGCCATCGCGGCCGCGGCGACGAACCACCCCAGACCGCGCATGACTCACGTGCCTCCACGTAGCTTCCGGCATTCTTCCGGCGAGCATAGCGACTCGCGGATCGAGGAGATCGCAGCAGACAGCGTGGGCCGTCTGCGCAGCACCGACGGGAATGGATGCCGATGCAGCGACCTCCTCGATCGTGGGTTTGTCGTCGGCTTCTGCTACGACAAGACCGATCGGCCCGCCTGTGCCGACTTCGACGAGGATGATTGGCGTTAGGGCGTGTCTCCCATGTGTTCGGTGAGGCTCTCGGGACGCTTACAAGGTGAGGTCTACGGGTTCGCGGTATCGGGCGTTCACGACGAGCAGTGGGAGTTGTTCGAGCGAGGTCTTGGGCCAGGAGGGCTCACGGTGGGCAGGCATGTCTTGACCCTGATGCCGGTCAGCCGTTCTTCTCCCGCTCATGGACCGTTATCGGGCACGGGAACCGCGCACCAAGTGCTCCCACATCTTCGTGTACTCCGGCAGGTCTGCAGTCGCCGAACGGATGTCGTCGACGGTGACGCCGGGTACAGCAAGTCCGATCAGTGCTCCGGCGGTGGCGACGTGGTAATCATGGTCGGCTCGCCACACCCCGCCGGTAAGTGGGCGGGGAACCACGCGGATACCGTCAGGTAGTTCCTCCACCTCACCGCCGATGGCACGAAGATTGTCCACTAGTGCGTCGATGTGCGTGCTCTCGTTCCCGGTGCGGGGCTTCAGTCCGGTGAAAGTCGACGGCCCGTCCGCGAAGGCGGCGAGGGCGGCCAGGATGGGGGTGAGTTCACTGATCTCCGACACATCGACGCACACGCGCCGGATGATGCGCTCGGCACCAGCGGTGACAGTCAAAGCTCCGCCCCGTCGGCGTGCGCGTGCTCCCATCAGCACCAGAATCTCGGCGAGCCGGGCAGCTGGCTGCGCTGAATGAGCGGGCCATGCTGGGACGGATACGCGGCCGCCGGCCATCATCGCGGCGGCGACGAACGGTGCCGCAAGTGACAGATCGGGCTCAATGGTCGCGGCTCTGGCCCGTACCGGGCCCGCAGGAACGATCCACTCGGTAGGTGTCGGCTGGTCGACGTACACGCCGCGGCGGTGGAGTGCTTCGACCGTCATGTCGATGTCGGGGAGGCTTCCCAGCGGTTGGCCGACGTGGCGCAGCGTCAGACCGACGTCGAACCGCGGAGCGGCCAGCAGCAGCGTTTGGACAAGCTGGGATGAACGGTTGACGTCGATCTCCACGTGGCCACCCCGTATGTGTCCGCGCCCGTGCACGGTCAGCGGCACAGTCCATTTGCCCGCGTCGTTGATGTCGCAACCGATGCTGCGTAGAACCGTGATCGCCTCGCCCATCGGACGGCGCGAACGGCTCTCGGGAATTGTCACGGTCACACTGCCCGAGGCGAGGCCGGCCAGGCCGACAGCGATGGGGGCAACGAGGTCGGGCTGGCTGATGCTCAACACCGCATCGCTGGCGAGCGTAGCGGGGGGATCGACGACCAGATCCGGGCCGAAAGGCCCAGTACCGGCGACCTCCCGGATATCCACGTCCAGCGCGCGCGCGGTCTCGATCACGCCCGCCAAATAGTCAGAATGCGACGGCCGCATCAGCAGGCTTGAGCCCTCTGCACTGGCAGCAAGAGCGATTTCGAGATAGGTCAGCGCCTGTGAGCCCGGCACAGCGACCATGTCATCGAAGGGCCCCGCGGCATTGGGGGCCGTCCACTCAGCGGGAGGGGCGATGAACCCTGGAGATAGCTGTGCGTTGGCCATGCGTGCACGATAGGAGGCGCCGCCTAGTTGCGAAAGACCCCCACTCGCCCCGTACAGCTGCGACTGCGAATCGTGACCCATGGGCAACGCGTGATGCCGGGTCACTCGCGCCGTTCCCGGGGGCGTGCCATCTGGCTGGCGTCGGTGGCGACTGGCCGCGAACAGTCGCTCACACCGAGGACGAATCGCGATCGTCCCCAACCCCAACACGTCTTCCAAACGAACGGAGGAGCACCGCGGGAGGGACCGAGGAGGTCCTTCCCCGAAACGAAACCTCCCGTGACTGGGTTCGATAGGGACGACTTTCCGGAGAACAGCTTGTCCCACGCGTTGGCGATCTCGGCCGCGGTCCGCGCGATCTCAAAGTCCTTCGCTTCCACGGCGATGATGGACCGCGTCTCTGGAGGGGCGGCGAGTCCAGTAAACGACTACCAAACATTCAAACTCCCTGATCAGGGAGTGAAGATTTGGGACTTTACCGGGAGTTTTGGTGGACCTGAGGGGACTCGAACCCCTGACCCCCTGCATGCCATGCAGGTGCGCTACCAGCTGCGCCACAGGCCCAGACGATGCTCGCACTTTCGCGCGGCAACTCGTTAAGCCTACAACACCTCGGCGCGGGGAACCGAATCCGCTGCGATGTCCGGGCGTGTCCGTAGAGTGGCCCGCATTCGATCGGAAGAGGTGCGGTATGGCAACCCTGGGCAATATCACCTTCTACGCGGACGACCCGCGCGCGCTCTCCCATTTCTGGGCGGGAGACTTCGGCTATCCGCCCCTGGAGTGGGAGGATCCGATGCGGCAGCAGCTGCTCGACGCCGGGCTCACCGAGGAGGATCTCGGCACGCGGGCTCTCGCAGAAGACCCGCGCGGCGTCGGTCCCAGACTCTTCTTCCACCACGCCGATGGGCCGAAGCGGCGACGCAACCGGCTGCACTTGGACGTGCAGACGGTCGCCGAAGGGCGACCTACCCGCGCTCAGCTGGATGCCGAGAAGGATCGACTGGTCGCGCTGGGTGCCGAGGTCGTCAGACTCGTCGATCAGAACTGGGGCCCGTGGCCCGAGCTGTACTACCAGCTGCGCGACCCCGAGGGCAACGAGTTCTGCCTGCAGTGAGCCTCAGTCGGCCGACGTGGTGGCGGGGAGCTCTACCGGGATGACCGGGCAGTCCTTCCACAGTCGCTCGAGGCCGTAGAACACGCGCTCCTCCTGGTGGAAGACGTGCGCGACGAGGTCACCGAAGTCCAGCAGAATCCACCGGGCCTGCTCACGCCCCTCGCGGCGGAGGCGCTTGTGTCCCGCTTCGAGGAGCTTCTCCTCGATGCGGTCGGCGATTGCGGCGACATTGCGCTCGCTGTTGCCGGACACGATGAGGAAGGCATCGACGAGCGGCAGCGGCTCGGAAACGTCAAGCGCGACGATGTCCTCTCCGCCGGTCGCATCTGCGGCCTGCGCGGCGATCTGGATCATTTCACGCGATTGGGCGCTGGCGGTCATGAGAAGACTCCTGTGGTGATTGCGAAGACGAGCACGCCGATGAGGGCCAGGGCGAGGGCTCCGGCGGTGATGGCAAGAGCCATCATGAGTCGCCCGCCCTTCTCCGGCGCGGGCGGCTGGATGATCTCCCCAGCGCTCTTGGACGTGCTCACAGCGGCGCTTGCCGCGATGGGGGTGGGTGAGGATGCTGCGGGCAGCTCGCCGTCGATGAGAACGGCGTCGACGTCCTTGCCGTCTGCGACACCCGGGGCGTGGCCGTTGGAGCCGAGGCCCTCCGGCAGGGCGAACGTGCCCGTGATGAGCACCTCGCCGGTGGCGGTGACCGCGCCGACGAGCGGCCCGGACGAGGGCGTCTGCGAAAGGATCAGCGCGTTGGAGGTCGCGAGACTGCCGGTGCTGCCGGCGCCCCGCGCGAGGATGTTGTCGAAGGATGCCGGCAGCTCGACGGCGGCGTCGCCCGCCAGTAGGTCGGCACCCAGGGCGCTGTTGACGACGGGAGCCTCGGCGGCCGCGTCGATGACCTCGGCGGCATCGACCTCCGACTCGACTCCGTGCTCGTCGGCGACCTCGTCAACGACCTCTTCGTCGGCCTCGGTGATCTCGGGCTCGCCGGCCTCGGGCTTTGCCTCGTCGTCGGAATCAGGCGTCGCGACGGTGGGCTGGTCCCCCGTGCCCTCCACAGCGGCATCCTGAGACTGCTCAGCCTGCGCCTCGGCTTCTGCGCTCTGCGCTTGCTTCTCCGCCGCGTGTGCCGCCAGCAGCTCCGACGTCAGGACCGGGACCGATGCCGTGCGGATGCGCTCCTGCTGTCGCGCCTGCCGGCGGGTCAGCGGGTGCGCATCGAGGTCGACGCTGGCGTCGGGCTCGGGGGCGGGCGGCACCGCCGTCGGCGTCGCCGGTCGGGGCAGCGGTGTGGCCACCACGGGAGGCTCGGCGGGAGGCTCGGTCGACGTGATGATCGGTGTCGCCGCCGTGTTGCGCAGTTCGCGCATCTGCTTGCGCGTCAGCGGCGGAGTGGGCTGCTCGGGTGTGCTCATGCCTGGCTCCGATAGAGGTGATGCTTCGCAATGTATTGGACGACGCCGTCGGGGACGAGATACCACACCGGGAAACCCCGCTGTACGCGATCCCGGCAATCCGTCGACGAGATGGCCAGGGCCGGGACCTCCAGCTGGCTGACGCCCTCCGGGGGCAGATCCTCGATGTTCAGCACGTGGCCGGGGCGTGAGACGGCCACGAAGTGAGCCAACCGCCACAGCTCGGCATGGTCGCGCCACGTGAAGATCTGCGCGATCGCGTCGGCGCCGGTGATGAAGTAGAACTCGGCATCCGGTCGCTGCGCCCGAAGATCGCGCAGTGTGTCTGTGGTGTACGTCGGCCCGCCACGGTCGATGTCGACGCGACTGGTCGTGAAGCGCGGGTTGGATGCCGTCGCGATCACGGTCATCAGGTAGCGGTGCTCGGCCGCCGAGACCTCATGCTTCTGCCACGGCTGGCCCGTGGGCACGAAGATGACTTCATCAAGATCGAGCGACTGCGCGACCTCGCTGGCCGCCACCAGGTGACCGTGATGGATGGGATCGAATGTCCCACCCATGACGCCGATGCGCGGTCGCGAAGAAGTCATGCAGAAGGCCTAGTGGTGGCCGTGTCCCGCCTGCGTCAGCTGGTCTGCGTGGGTGCGGGCGTAAGCCTCGGCCTTCGGCGAGTGACGGTTGGCGACGTTGCGGAACGACACCGTGACGAGCCCGAGCAGCAGGAACACCACCAGCGCGACGATGCCGTAGCCGACGTTGTCGAAGAGGCCGACGTGGTGTTCGGTCTCCGCCGCAGCGAGGGCGGTGATCGTAGCGAGGGTCATGCGGGCTCCGTTTCGGGTTGCGTTGGTGGCGCGGTGTCCAGCTTATTGCGTCAGGCGCGGATCTGCCCGCCACCACGGGCGAGCCACTTGGTGGTGGTGAGTTCCGGCAGGCCCATCGGGCCGCGGGCGTGCAGTTTCTGGGTCGAGATGCCGACCTCGGCGCCGAAGCCGAATTCGCCGCCGTCGGTGAAGCGGGTCGAGGCATTGGCCATGACCACGGCCGAGTCCACTTCCGCGAGGAACCTCTCAGCCCGCGCGTCGTCGGTGGTGATGATCGACTCCGTGTGGCCGGTCGAATAGCTGCGGATGTGGGCGAGCGCCTCATCGAGGTCTGCCACCACGCGCATCGACAGGTCGAGGCTCATGTGCTCGACGGCGTACTCGGCGTCCGTGACGGGCACGACGCCGGGTGCGAGATCGCGGGTGGCGTCGTCGCCGTGCACCGTGACACCCTCGGCCTGCAGCGCCGCGACGACCGGCGGCACGAGGCGCGGGGCGGCGTCGGCGAGCACCAGCACCGTCTCCACGGCGTTGCAGACACTGGGGCGCTGCACCTTCGCGTTGACGACGATGTCTCGCGCCCACTCCAGCGGCGCCGTGGTGTCGAGCACGATGTGCACCACGCCGGCGCCGGTCTCGATGACGGGCACGGACGACTCGGTGACCACTGTTTCGATCAGCTGGGCGCTGCCGCGGGGCACGAGCACATCGACGAGGCCTCGGGCCTGCATGAGCTCACGTGCGCCGTCGCGGCCGAAGTCGTCGAGGGTCTGCACTGCCTCGGGGTCGATCCCCTGCGAGGCGAGGGCGTCGCGCATGACGCGCACGAGCGCAGCGTTCGAGTGCTCGGCGGCCGTGCCGCCGCGCAGCACCACCGCATTGCCCGAGCGCAGCGCCAGCGAGGCGATGTCGACGGTGACGTTCGGGCGCGCTTCGTAGATGGCGCCGATCACGCCGAAGGGCACCGAGACCTTCTGCAGGTGCACGCCGGTGGGAAGCTGTCGGTCGTCGAGCACGCGGCCGACCGGATCGGGAAGTGCCGCGACGTCGCGCACCGCTGCGGCGAGGGCGCCGATGCGGGCGGCATCCAGCCGCAGTCGATCCTGCAGGCCCTCGGACAGACCGGCAGAGCGTCCCCGCTCGAGATCCCGCGCGTTGGCGGCGGCGATCTCGTCCACTGCGGCGTCGATGGCGTCGGCGATCGCGTGCAGCGCGGCCGCCTTCTTTCCGTCATCCAGAAGGGCGACGCTGCGGGCCGCCTCACGCGCGAGCATCATCCGCTCGCGCGCCGTCGTCGGGGCGGTGAGGGTGGTCATCGGCCCAGTTTAGCCGCGGGTGATCGCGTCGGTATCTACCGCGCCCGTGATCGCACCGGCGACGACGGGGCCCGGCGCGAACCACGTGCCGATGTCCGCCCCGTCCAGCGCCTCCCCCACGAGATCGGCGCTGGTGACAAGCACCCCCACCCCGGATGCCGCGGCGAGACGAGCAGCCGAGACCTTCGTGGCCGCTCCCCCGGTGCCGACGCTGTTGACGACGACCGAGCCGAACTCGAAGCCGCTGAGATCGTCACCGAACTCCACGTGGCGGATGGGCTCCGCGCCCGGTTCGGAGGGCGGGCGCGTGTAGAGGCATTCGATGTCGCTGAGCAGCACGAGGGCGTCGGCCCCGATGAGCCGAGCGACGAGAGCCGCGAGCCGGTCGTTGTCGCCGAAGCGGATCTCATGGGTCGCCACCGTGTCGTTCTCGTTGACGATCGGGAGGATGCGCAGGCCGAGCAGCCGCTCCATCGCCCGGCGGGCGTTGGAGCGGTGGGTCGGGTTCTCGAGGTCCCCGGCGGTGAGCAGCACCTGTCCCGCGACCACGCGAAAGGCGCGCAGAGCCTCTTGATAGCGGTAGATCAGAATGTTCTGGCCCACCGCTGCGGCGGCCTGCTGGGTCGCCAGGTCATCGGGCCGCTCGTCGAGCTCGAGGTACGGCATGCCGGTGGCGATCGCTCCCGAAGACACCAGCACCACCTCGACGCCACGCGCGTGTGCTGCCGCCAGGGCTTCGACGATCGATTGGATCTTGCCGGCGTTCTCGCCGCTGATCGACGACGATCCGACCTTGACCACCAGGCGGCGGGCCGTCCGGACCGCCGCGCGATCGGTCACGGTCACCGTGCGTTCTCCTCGTTTCGCTGCGCGATGCGCTCGGCCTCGAGGTCGGCGCGCGCCTCGGCCTTGGCATCCATGCGCTCGTGGTAGCGCTCGCGACGCTGCGACGTCGTGCGGCGCGGGTTGAGATCGAGTCGCGGGTCGGTGCCTCGCGGCGCGGTCATGAGCTCGGCTGCGGAGCTCATCGTGGGATGCCAGTCGAACACGATGCCGTCGCCCTCGCCGATGACGACGGTGGAACCGGCCTGCGCGCCCGCCTTGTAGAGGCCGTTCTCGACCCCGAGCTTCTCGAGCCGGTCGGCGAGGAAGCCGACGGCCTCTTCGTTCTGGAAGTCGGTCTGCTGCACCCAGCGCACGGGTTTGGCGCCCAGCACGCGATAGATGTTGCCGTACGTTCCGCCTTCGACGCGGATCTCGAATTCCTTCTCCGACCCCTTCGGGCGGATGACGACCCGCTCGGGTGCGGGGGTCGCCGCCAGGGTCGCTCGGTGCTGCGCGACGATGTCGCCCAGCGCGAAGGTGAGCTGGCGCAGTCCCTCGTGGCTGACCGCGGAGATCTCGAAGACGCGGTAGCCGCGTGCCTCGAGTTCCGGGCGCACCAGGTCGGCGAGGTCCTTCGCCTCGGGCACGTCGACCTTGTTCAGCGCGATCAGCTGCGGGCGCTCAAGAAGCGGCGTCTGGCCCTCGGGCACGGGGTACGCGGCCAGCTCTGCGAGGATCACATCGAGGTCGCTCAGCGGGTCGCGGCCCGGATCGAGCGTCGCGCAGTCCAGCACGTGCACGAGCGCGGTGCAGCGCTCGACGTGACGGAGGAACTCCAGCCCCAGGCCCTTGCCTTCGCTCGCGCCCTCGACGAGCCCGGGCACGTCGGCGACGGTGAAGCGCACCTCTCCGGCCTGCACGACGCCCAGGTTGGGGTGCAGCGTGGTGAACGGGTAGTCCGCGATCTTGGGGCGCGCCGCGGAGATCGCCGCGATGAGGCTCGACTTGCCGGCAGACGGGAAGCCCACGAGGGCGACGTCGGCGACCGTCTTCAGTTCGAGCTGAATGTCGCCTTCCCACCCGGGGGTTCCCAAGAGCGCGAAGCCGGGGGCCTTGCGCTTGGGGTTGGCCAGCGACGCGTTGCCCAGGCCACCCTGGCCGCCAGGGGCCACCACGACGCGTGCGCCGGGCTCCACCATGTCGACGAGGGTCTGGCCCTCGGCATCCTTCACGACCGTGCCGACCGGCACCGTCAGCTCGAGGGACTCGCCGTTCGCGCCGGAGCGGTGGTCGCCCATGCCGAAGCCGCCGTTGCCCGCGGTGCGGTGCGGCGAGTGGTGGTACGACAGCAGCGTCGTCACCTGGGGGTCGGCCACCAGCACGATGTCGCCACCGTTGCCGCCGTTGCCGCCGTCGGGGCCGGCAAGCGGCTTGAATTTCTCACGCTTGACCGACACGCAGCCGTTGCCGCCCTTTCCGGCGCGCAGATGGAGCGTCACTCTATCGACGAAGGTGACCATGGGTTGCTCCTCAGCTGTTGGTACAAACAAGCGGGGGGCGAGCCGTAGCCCGCCCCCCGCCGATATTCAATGCGACCTTGCGGTCACTCCGCGGTCGCGACGATGTTGACGACCTTGCGGCGGCCCTTCGCGCCGAACTCCACCGCACCGGCGGAGAGAGCGAACAGGGTGTCGTCCTTGCCGCGGCCGACATTCGCGCCGGGGTGGAAGTGGGTGCCGCGCTGGCGGACGATGATCTCGCCGGCGTTGACCTCCTGGCCACCGAAGCGCTTCACGCCAAGGCGCTGAGCGTTGGAGTCACGACCGTTACGGGTGGAGCTTGCGCCCTTTTTGTGTGCCATCTCTGCGTCTCCCCTGGCTTACTTGATGCCGGTGACCTTGACGCGCGTGAGGTCCTGACGGTGCCCCTGGCGCTTCTTGTAACCGGTCTTGTTCTTGAACTTCTGGATCACAATCTTGGGGCCGCGCGACTCACCGAGGACCTCGGCGGTCACGGTGACCTTCGCAAGCTTGTCGGCATCGGTCGTGACGGCGTCGCCGTCGACGAGCAGGACCGCGGGCAGCTCGAGGGTCTCGCCGACCTTCGCCTGCTGACGGTCCAGGACGACGATCGTGCCGACCTCGACCTTCTCCTGGCGGCCACCGGCGCGCACAACTGCGTAAACCACTTCACACCTGTTTTCGTTCGGGAGCGCGAGGCTCCGGTTGTCTTTGCGAGACTCGCTCTGGGAAAGATAAGTCTGGGTGCCTGGCCGGTGGCTGTGAGCCTCCGACGTGCGCGTTCCGCCCTGCGACGAAGAAACGCCACGCACCAAGGGACGAGTTTAGCCGATGCTGGGCAACATGCGCAAAAGGGCCGGGCCGCGTGTCGTGCGTGCGGCCTAGGATCGACGGATGGCGATTCTGATCGACGATCCACGCTGGCCCGCCCACGGCCGCATGTGGGCGCACCTGGTCAGTGACACCTCGCTCGACGAGCTGCACGCGTTCGCCGCAGCCAACGGCATCCCTTCGCGCAGTTTCGACCTCGACCACTACGACGTTCCCGACTCGGCGCACGCTCGACTGGTCGCGGCCGGCGCCACACCCGTCAGTGGACATGAACTCGTGCGACGGCTCATCGGGTCGGGGCTACGCGTGCGGGCCCGTGACCGGGCCCGCACGCGGCGCTGAGGCTTACTCGCTGCTGTCGGCGACGTGCGGCACCGGGGTGCCGGTGAGCGCGGCCGTCGACACGCGGCGGCGACCCCTCCCCTGACCCGGCGCCTTCGGCTCGGGCAGCGCCTGCAGCACGGAGTCGAGCAGCAGGTCCTTCTCGGTCTTGGGCGCGGCGCTCTCGGTGCGCTTCTTGCGTGCCTTCTTGGGGCGATCGCCGTTGCGCTCGGGACGGTCGCGCTCGGGGCGCTCTCCCCGCTCGTCGCGCTGCTCACGGTCCTCGCGCTGCTCCGCCGCCGGGGCCGCCGCGGCCGCGGCTGCCGCCACCGGGGCGAGCGCGGCCTGCGCGGCTGCGACGTCGTCGGCCGAGGGCTGGATGGTGGATGCCGCGATCTGCGCGAGAGCGGACTTGACGCCCTCGGTGATGACGTGCGTGCCGCCGGTCGGAGCTGCTGCCGGCGCCGCCTGGCGCGGGCGACGTGCCGACGACCCGTTGCCGTTGTTGCCGCCGTTTCCGCGGTGCTTCACGACGGGGTCGTGGTGCACGACCACGCCACGGCCCGCGCACACCTCGCAGGGCTCGCTGAACGTCTCGAGCAGTCCCAGGCCCAGCTTCTTGCGGGTCATCTGCACGAGGCCGAGCGAGGTGACCTCGGCGACCTGGTGCTTCGTGCGGTCACGGCTCAGGCACTCGACGAGGCGCCGCAGCACGAGGTCGCGGTTGGTCTCGAGCACCATGTCGATGAAGTCGACCACGATGATGCCGCCGATGTCGCGCAGGCGCAGCTGGCGCACGATCTCTTCGGCCGCCTCGAGGTTGTTCTTCGTGACGGTCTCTTCGAGGTTGCCGCCGGAGCCGACGAACTTGCCGGTGTTCACGTCGACGACCGTCATGGCCTCGGTGCGGTCGATGACGAGCGAGCCGCCCGAGGGAAGCCACACCTTGCGGTCCAGGGCCTTCTCGATCTGCTCCGTGACGCGGAACTCGTCGAACGGGTCGTGGTCGCCTTCGAAGCGCTGCACGCGGTCCAGCAGGTCCGGCGCAACCCCGGCGAGGTAGCTCGTGATCGTCTCGTAAGCGTCGTCGCCCTGGATCAGCATCTTCGTGAAGTCCTCGTTGAAGACGTCACGGACGATCTTCACCAGCAGATCAGGCTCGGAGTGCAGCAGCGCGGGAGCGCCCACCGTCTCGACCTGCTTGCTGATGTGCTCCCACTGGTTGGTGAGGCGCTGCACGTCGCGGGTCAGCTGGTCCTCGGTCGCACCCTCGGCAGCCGTGCGCACGATGACGCCGCTCGATTCGGGCAGCACCTCCTTGAGGATGCGCTTGAGCCGGGCACGCTCGGTGTCGGGGAGCTTGCGCGAGATGCCGTTCATCGCACCGCCGGGCACGTACACCAGGTAACGGCCGGGAAGGGAGATCTGGCTCGTCAGGCGGGCGCCCTTGTGGCCCACGGGGTCCTTGGTGACCTGCACGAGCACGCGGTCGCCGGACTTGAGCGCCAGCTCGATGCGGCGGGGCTGGTTGCCCGTCTCGACGGCATCCCAGTCGACCTCGCCCGAGTACAGCACGGCGTTGCGGCCGCGGCCGATGTCGACGAAGGCGGCCTCCATGCTGGGCAGGACGTTCTGGACACGGCCGAGGTACACATTGCCGATGAGCGAGGCGTCCTGGCTGCGCGCGACGTAGTGCTCGACGAGCACGTTGTCCTCGAGCACGGCGATCTGCACCCGCCCGTTCTTCGATCGCACGATCATCTCGCGGTCGACCGACTCGCGGCGCGCGAGGAACTCGGCCTCGGTCACGACGGTGCGGCGACGTCCCGCCTCACGGCCGTCACGGCGCCGCTGCTTCTTCGCTTCGAGCCGCGTGGAGCCCTTGATGCGCTGCGGCTCGGTGATGAGCTCCACCGCACGCTGGCGGGGCGCCGGAGGGGTGTCGTCGCTGTCGTCGCCGCCACGGCGACGGCCGCGACGTCGCGGCGAGGAGCCGCTCGGCTGCTCGTCGTCGTCCTGGTCGACCACAGGTCGCCCGGGCCGGGACGGAGCCGCCGGCAGCGGAACGACCTCGGGAGCGTAGAAGTGCAGCTCGGTCGTCACAGCCGAGACGAAGTTCTCGGGCAGCAGGCCGAGGCTCACGGCGGTCAGCGGGCCTGAGGGCTTGTCGGGCTCTGCGGCCTTGGATGCCTCATCGGGTGCGGCGGCGCCGGTGTTCGCCTCGTCGGTGTTCGCCTCCCCGGCTGCGGGCTCGTCGCTCGATGCGGGCGCGGACGGCACGTCGTCGGCGGCAGCGACTGCGGCGTCGCCAGTCGACGCGGGCGCCTCCGCCGCGACGGTGTCGGCGGGCGCGGGGCTCTCTGCGGCTGCGGCGTCGGCGGCATCCGTCTCGTCGCTCGCGTTCGCAGGCGCCGTCGCGTCGTCCGGCTGCGCTGCGGCATCCGGCTCGGGTGCGTCTGCCGGTTCGGTGGGCGTGTCGACGTCGAACAGCGGCGGCGTCAGCGCGCCCTGAAGATCGGAATCGTGGCCAGCCTGGGTGTCATCGGTCATCACCGGGGTACTCCTTGCGGGCGACACCGCGCGTCGCCCGGCGAAATCTCGTGCGGCGCCGCAGTCGCCTGTCTCTCACGATGCGGCTCGCGAACTCTCACTCGGTCTGCAGCCGGCTCATGGGCGGGCTGCGCTGGGCGTTCATCGCCCGAAGTCTTCGGTGATGCGGTCGCGGCGCGGCCGCGGGTGCATCAGGGACCATTATCGCACTTTCGGCGTGTCTTGTGTTCGCGCGTCTTCTCGCGGCGTGTGGCCTGGCGCGGCGATGGGATAATCCGGGCATGCCCGATACCCGATCTGAGCGCCCTACCGCCCTCGCCGTGTGGCTCATCGTGGCCGGCGCGATCGGGTGGTGGGCTGCGTTCTCCCTCACCATGGAGCGGTTCGCGCTGCTGGCGGATCCGGAGGCCATCGCGACCTGCGACTTCAGTCTGCTGGTGCAGTGCACGGCGAATCTCGAGTCGGCGCAGGGCAGCATCTTCGGCTTTCCGAACCCGATCATCGGACTGGCAGGCTGGGTCGCGCCGATCGTGGTCGGGTTCGCGCTGCTGGCCGGCGCGCGGTTCGCCCGGTGGTTCTGGTGGTGCTTCTGGGCCGGCACGGCCTTCGCGTTCGGGTTCGTCCTGTGGCTGATCGGCCAGAGCGTCTTCGCGCTGGGCACGCTCTGCCCGTGGTGCATGGTGACCTGGGCGGTGACGATCCCGACGTTCTACGCGGTGACCGTGCACGCCCTGCGGATCTCAGGCGTGGGGTGGGCCCGCCGCCTGGCACCGTGGGTCCCGCTGATGGCGATCCTCACGTACGCGGTGGTCGCCGTGATCGCGCAGGTGCAACTGAACTGGCTCGCTCAGTTCTGACGCCGAGTGAGTATTCGCCGCTCCGAGTGAGTATTCGGGGGCCGAATACTCACTCGGCAGCGCCGGTCAGAACCAGATCGAGAGCTCGCGGGCGGCGGACTCGGGGCTGTCGGAACCGTGCACCAGGTTCTGCTGCACGGCGACGCCCCAGTCGCGGCCGAAGTCGCCGCGGATCGTGCCGGGAGCTGCCGTCGTCGGGTCGGTGGTCCCGGCGAGCGAGCGGAATCCCTCGATCACACGGTTGCCCGCGAGGCGGATCGCGACCGACGGGCCGGACATCATGAACTCCACGAGCGGCTCGTAGAACGGCTTGCCGGCGTGCTCGGCGTAGTGCTGCTCGAGCCGTTCGCGGTCGGGCTCGACGAGCCGCAGGTCGACGAGGGAGTACCCCTTCGCCTCGATGCGCGCGAGGATCGCGCCGGTCAGGCCGCGAGCGACGCCGTCGGGTTTGATCAGGACGAGGGTTTCTTCGGTGGACATACTCAGTCTCCGTTTCGCTGTTCGGCCTCGGCGGCCAGACGCGCGTTGCGTCGGTCGAGAGAGGCCCCCTTGATGGTGGCATACGCCCACATGCCGCCGAAAATGAGCGCCACGAGAAGCAGCGCGGGAACCATCAGCGCACCGAGGGCGACCACGACCTGCAGAACCCAGCCGACCGCGATCGCCCACCGGTGCCGCAACAGGCCGGCGGTGATCACCATCAGCACAGCCACGACGGTGCCGACGACGATCCCCCACCACGGTTCGATGCCGCCGGGCAGGGCGTCCAGGCCGTAGATCACGAGCCCCGCGAGGAACGCGATGACCGCCTCGAAGCCGAGCACGATGGAGCCGAGGGACTCCGCGGCGCCGCGCGCGCGGCGGGGACGGGGCGTGCGTGCGGCGCTCATGCCTGCCACCCGCTCTTCCAGTCCTCATCGGATGCCACGGTCATCGCCTCACCGGCGAGCACGACGCTTCCGGCGATGATCACCGCACGCCGATCGGATGCCGCCGCCCACTCCCGCGCGGCGTTTCCCGCCTCGGCGATGTCGGCGTGCACGCTCACCTGCCGACCGAGGCCTTCGGCGAGGTCGGCGATCGCGTCGGGGTCCGTCGCGCGGTCGGACTGCGGGGCAGTCGCGAAGACGTGTGCGGCCAGGGGGGCGAGTTCGGCCACGACACCGGCGACGTCCTTGTCGGCGAGAGCGCCGAGCACCAGGCCCCATTCGTCGAAGTCGAACGCGTCGCGCAGGGCGGCAGCCAGCGCGTGCGCCCCGTGCGGGTTGTGCGCGCCGTCGACGATCACCGTCGGGGCGATGCCGATGAGCTGCAGCCGGCCGGGAGACGTCGCCTCGGCCAGACCCTCGGTGAGCAC
Source organism: Microbacterium sp. zg-Y818 (assembly GCF_030246905.1). Lineage (NCBI taxonomy): Bacteria > Bacillati > Actinomycetota > Actinomycetes > Micrococcales > Microbacteriaceae > Microbacterium > Microbacterium sp. zg-Y818. The sequence continues at coordinate 1,457,656 of NZ_CP126741.1, forward strand.
GTCGGCCGCGAGAGGCTGGGTGGCAGCCCCGAGCAGCGACTCGACCGCGGCGATCGCGAGCGCGGCGTTGTGCGCCTGGTGCTCGCCGTACATCGGCAGGTACAGGTCGCTGTAGGTGCCGGCAAGGCCGCGCACCGCCATGAACTGCCCGCCCACGGCCAGGTGATCCTCGGTGAGCGCGAAGTCCTGCCCCTCGAACGCGATCGATGCGCCGTGCGCCGCCGCCGCTGCACGCAGCACCCGTTCGGCGGCGGCATCCTGCCGGGCCGAGACGACGGCCGCGCCGTCCTTGATGATGCCGGACTTGACCTCGGCGATCTCGGCGATCGTTCCGCCCAGGCGATCCGCGTGATCCAGGTCGATCGGAGCGAAGACCGCCACGTCGCCGTCGGCGGTGTTGGTGGAGTCCCACGACCCGCCCATGCCGACCTCGATGATCGCGACGTCCACGGGGGCGTCGGAGAACGCGACGAACGCGAGTGCGGTCAGCAGCTCGAAGAACGTCAGCGGCTCCTCCCCGGCCTCGGCCAGCTCGGCGTCGACGATCTCGACGAAGGGCGCGATCTCGTCCCAGGCGTCGGCGACGGCGGCGTCCGCGATCGGCTCACCGTCGATCATGACGCGCTCGGTGAACCGCTCCAGGTGGGGGCTCGTGAACAGGCCGGTGCGCAGCCCGTGGGCACGGATGAGCGACTCGATGATGCGGCTCGTCGACGTCTTGCCGTTGGTCCCCGTGACATGGACGACGCGATAGTTGCGCTGCGGGTCCCCGAGGTATTCCAACAGCCGTCCGGTGCGCTCCTTGCGGGGCTCCACCCAGCGCTCGCCCGCACGCGCGAGCAGCGTCTCGTAGACGGCGTCGGCCCTGCTGCGGTCGCTCATGCGCTCACCCGGCTCACCGCGACGTGGAAGCCGCCCTCGTTGGCATAGGTCCCCGGCGGCACGTACGCGACGTGGTCGGGCCTCGAGCCGAACACCTCCGCGTACCACCCGTTGTCGGACGCGTCGCCCGGCACCTCGATGTCGCGACCCGCCACGCGCGCGGCGAGGTCCACGGCCAGGGTCTCGCCCGCGACATCTGCGGCATCGACACCGAGTTCGAGTGCGGCGGCATCCGCCGTGGACTCGAAGAGGATCTGCAGTCGGATCCGATCGCTCACCTCGAACCCTGCCGCCTTGCGCGTGTCCTGCACGGCGCGCACGACGTCGCGGGCGAAGCCTTCGGCTTCGAGTTCGGGGGTCGTGGTGGTGTCCAGCAGCACGAAGCCCGCGCCGGGCAGCAGCGCCAGGGCTTCACCCTCGGGGCGACCGCTCGTCTCGAGAACCAGTTCGTACTCCCCCGGCTCCAGCGTGACGCCTCCGGCGGTGACGACACCGTCGTGCTGCGACCAGTCGCCGTCCTTGGCGGCGCGGATCACCTGCTGCACCTGCTTGCCGAGGCGGGGGCCGGCGGCGCGGGCGTTGACCGACAGCCGATGGGTGATGCCGTACTCGGCCGCTGTCTCATCGCGCAGCTCGACGAGCTGCACCGCCTTGACGTTGAGCTCGTCGCGAAGGATGTCGTCGAACTGCGCGAGACCGGTGGGGTCGGCCGTCACGACCGTCAGCCGCGGCAGCGGCAGACGCACCCGCTTGCCCTCGCGCTTGCGCAGCGCATTGGCGACGCTCGTGACCTCGCGGACGGTGTCCATCGCGGTGCGGATGTCGGATGCCGCGGGGAACGCATCGGCGTCGGGCCAGTCCTGCAGGTGCACGCTGCGCCCGCCGGTGAGTCCCTGCCAGATCTGCTCGGACACGAGCGGGATGAGCGGCGCCGCGACGCGGGTGACGGTCTCGAGCACCGTGTACAGCGTGTCGAAGGCTTCCTTCGTCGACTCATCTCCGGGTACGACGCCCGTCCAGAACCGGTCGCGCGACCGGCGGATGTACCAGTTGGTCAGCGCCTCGGCGAACTCCCGCAGCTTGGTCGCCGCGGTGGTGGAATCGAGCGCATCGAGCTCGACGGCCACATCGCGCACCAGGTCGCCGGTCAGCGCAAGGATGTAGCGGTCGAGCACGTTCGTCGAATCGGTGCGCCAGGTCGCCTCGTAGCCCTGGCCGCCCGCACCGCCGGCGGCGTTGGCGTAGGTCGCGAAGAAGTACCACGTATTCCACAGTGGCAGCAGGAACTCGCGGACGCCCGCGCGGATGCCCTCCTCCGTGACGATCAGGTTCCCGCCGCGCAGCACCGAGCTGGCCATCAGGAACCAGCGCATCGCGTCGGAGCCGTCGCGGTCGAACACCTCGGAGACGTCCGGGTAGTTGCGCAGCGACTTCGACATCTTCAGGCCGTCGCTGCCGAGCACGATGCCGTGGCAGGCGACGCCCGTGAACGCGGGGCGGTCGAACAGCGCGCCCGAGAGCACGTGCATGACGTAGAACCAGCCGCGGGTCTGTCCGATGTACTCGACGATGAAATCCGCCGGGGCGTGCTCGTCGAACCATTCGCGGTTCTCGAACGGGTAGTGCACCTGGGCGTACGGCATCGAACCGGAGTCGAACCACACGTCGAACACGTCCTCGATGCGGCGCATCGTGGACTGGCCGGTGGGGTCGTCGGGGTTCGGGCGGGTGAGCTCGTCGATGTAGGGGCGGTGCAGGTCCACCTCGCCCTCGGCGTTGCGCGGCAGGCGGCCGAAGTCCCGCTCGATCTCTTCGAGCGAGCCGTAGACGTCCACGCGCGGGTGGGCGGGGTCGTCGCTGCGCCACACCGGGATGGGCGAGCCCCAGTACCGGTTGCGGCTGATCGACCAGTCGCGAGCCCCCTCGAGCCACTTACCGAACTGCCCGTGCTTGACGTTCTCGGGCGCCCACGTGATCTGCTCGTTGAGCTCGATCAGGCGGTCCTTGATCGCCGTCACGCGCACGAACCAGCTCGAGACGGCCTTGTAGATGAGGGGGTTGCGGCAGCGCCAGCAGTGCGGGTACGAGTGCGCGTAGCTGGCTTCGCGCAGCAGGCGACCCTCGGCCTTGAGCAGGCGGATCAGCGGCCGGTTGGCATCCATCCACAGCTCACCGGCGACGTCGGAGACCTGCGGCAGGAAGCGTCCGCCGTCGTCGAGGCTCATGATCAGGGGGATGCCGGCGGCCTCGGTGATGCGCTGGTCGTCCTCGCCGTACGCGGGGGCCTGGTGCACGATGCCGGTGCCGTCACTGGTGGTGACGTACTCGTCGACGAGGATGCGCCACGCGTTCTGCGTTCCCCAGGCCTCGGCGTCGGCGTAGTAGTCGAACAGTCTGTCGTAGTGCACGTCGGCGAGGTCGGCGCCCCGCACGGTCTGCTGCACGGCGGCGCGGGCGTCCTCGGCGCTGTCGTAACCGAGGTCCTTGGCGTAGCCGGCCAGCAGGTCCTCGGCCAGCAGATAGCGGTGCGACTCCCCCTCGGCGCGGTCCTCGTGCACGTCCGCCGCCCCGTTGGGGCCACCCGGCACGACGACGTAGGTGATGTCGGGACCGACCGCGAGGGCGAGGTTGGTCGGCAGCGTCCACGGGGTCGTGGTCCACGCGAGCGCCCGCACGGCCGTCAGTCCGAGCGACTCGGCCTTCACGCCGACGAGCGGGAAGGTGACGGTGACCGACGGATCCTGGCGCATCTTGTAGACGTCGTCGTCCATGCGCAGCTCGTGATTGGAGAGTGGGGTCTCGTCGCGCCAGCAGTACGGCAGCACGCGGTGGCCCTCATAGGCGAGGTCCTTGTCGTAGAGCTGCTTGAACGCCCACAGCACCGATTCCATGAAGCTGGTGTCGAGGGTCTTGTACCCGCGATCGAAGTCGACCCAGCGAGCCTGACGGGTGACGTAGTCCTCCCACTCGCGCGTGTACTCCAGTACCGACGAGCGCGCCTTGTCGTTGAACGCCGCGAGCCCCATCTGCTCGATTTGGCTCTTCTCGGTGATGCCCAGCTGCTTCATCGCCTCGAGCTCGGCCGGGAGGCCGTGGGTGTCCCAGCCGAAGACGCGGTCGACCTTCTTGCCGCGCATGGTCTGGAAGCGCGGGAAGAGGTCCTTGGCGTACCCGGTGAGCAGGTGGCCGTAGTGCGGCAGGCCGTTGGCGAACGGCGGGCCGTCGTAGAACACCCACTCCGGAGCGCCCTCGCGCTGGGCGATCGAGGCCTGGAAGGTGTCGTCCTTGCGCCAGAACTCCAGGACGTCCTTCTCAATGTCGGGGAAGCGCGGGTTGGGCACGACGCCGGCGGCGGGGCCGAACGAGGCGCCGGGCGTCGACGGCGTACCGCTCGCGGCGCTCGGTGAACTCATCGAGGGGCGGGGATAGGTCATGTCACTCCAGCAGGTTGCGATTGCGTCCTGCGAGGACGACCCGTAGGCCGCGGTACCACCCCGCGTGATCCCGGCTGACGCCGTGGACCCTCTCTCACTGCGGCTGTGACGGGCCTGCCCCGCTCGGTTCTACTGACGGCTTCCCGCGTTCTTCCGAGAGCTCCCCGGTGATGGCCGGATCGATGCTGGTCGTCCGATTCTACGCGTCCGTAGGCTGGAGTGCATGCCGCCCCGCGAGAACCGCCCCCGTCCGCCCCGCCAGGCGCTCCCCGATCTGCCGCCCCGACTGTCGGCGGGGACGACGCTCGGCCGCCGCAGCGACGTGTCGCAGACGAGGATCGAGGGCCTCACCGGCGACGTGGATGCCGCTCACGCGCGGCTGGTGGAGTGTGTGCTCGGAGCGAGCGCGGTGGATCGGCTGGACCTCACCGGGGCGACGCTGATCGACGTCGCGATCGAGGAGCTGCGGGCCACCACGGTCGCCGCCATCAGCGGCACGTGGCGCTCGGTGGCGATCACCGGCGGCCGCGTCGGCACCCTTGACCTCTCCCGCGCGCAGATGGATGCCGTCGAGGTGCGCGGTGCCCGTATCGATTACCTCGCGCTCGGCCAGGCCGTCGTGGCGGACCTGCTGATCGCGGACTGCGTGATCGGTTCGCTGGATCTGCCGGGCGCGACGCTGGAGCGGGTGCGGTTCGAAGAAAGCCGGGCCGACGACGTGGACACCCGCGAGATGCGGGCAACGGACCTCGACCTGCGGGGACTGCAGGCGCTGGGGTACACCGATCCGGCGGCGCTTCGAGGCGCCACCCTCGCGCCGCACCAGGCATCCGCCTTGGCGGAGTCGTTCGCGGCGGCGCTCGGCGTGCAGGTGCGCGACTGAGCCAGCCCGGTCATCGTCCGGCGGCGAGCAGCTCTCGCGTGAACGGATGCTGCGGCGACGCGAAGACGTCGGCGACCCGTCCCTGCTCGACGACCGCGCCATCCTGCATCACCAGCACGTCGTCGGCGACGGCGGCGACCACGTCGAGGTCGTGCGAGACGAAGACCATCGTGAGGTCGCGGTCGGCGCGCAGCCGGCGAAGCAGCGCCAGCACGCGCTCCCGCACGGTGGGATCCAGCGCCGAGACCGGCTCGTCGAGCACGAGCACCTCGGGGTCCACCGCCAGCGCCCGAGCGATCGCGGCACGCTGACGCTGCCCGCCCGACAGCTGCGCGGGCCGGCGTCGCGCGAGGGCGGCATCCAGCCCCACCTCAGTCAGCAGCTCCGCGGCCCGGGCGGAGCGGCCTGACCGTGGCATCCCGCCTGCGGCGAGCGCCTCGCGCACCGAACGGCCGATCGTCCATCGGGGGTCGAACGCGCCCAGCGGGTTCTGGTGCACGAGCTGCACCCGGCGGCGCAGCGCCTGCTCGTCGCGCCGGGACCACTGCGCGCCGCCGATGCTGACCGAGCCCGCGTCAGGTCGCTCTATGCCGACGATCATCCGCGCCAGCGTGGTCTTACCCGAACCCGACTCCCCCACCACCCCCAGGGTGCGTCCTCGCAGGAGGTCGAAGGACACCTCCCGCACCGCGGGGCGATCGAACGACTTCGACAGCCCCCGCACGGAGACGAGCGGCTCTTCACCAAGGGCGTCCGGCTGCGCGGCCGGCGGTTCGTGGTGAGACGCGGCGACGAGCTCGCGGGTGTGAGGGTGCTGAGGCGCATCGAACACCTGGGCGACGGTGCCCTGCTCCACGAATCTGCCGCCCTGCATCACCGCGACGCGATCGGCAACCCGGCGCACCGCGGCGAAGTCGTGGCTGACGAAGACGACGGCCGTGCCGCGGTCGGCGATCGAGCGCAGCAGGTCGAGCACGCGGGCCTGCACCGTCGCGTCGAGCGCCGTCGTGGGTTCGTCGGCGACGAGTACGGCCGGCTCCCCCGCCAGCGCCGAGGCGATCAGCGCGCGCTGACGCAGGCCCCCGGACAGCTGGTGCGGGTACTGCCGCACCCGTCGGGCGGCATCAGGCATGGCGACGTCGGTGAGGAGCTCCTCGACCCGGGCGTCACGGGCGGCGCGTGACATCCGCGGCTCGTGGATGCGCAGGGGCTCGGCCACCTCCGCGCCGACGCGACGGAGCGGGTCCAGGGAGACGAGGGCGTCTTGCGAGACTAGCGCGACACGCGACCCGCGCAGTCGGCGCCAGCCCTGCTCGTCGAGCCGCAGCGCATCGACGCCGTCGACGGTGAGCTCGTCGGCCGACATGCGCGCGCCGTCGGGAACGAGACCCAGCAGCGCACGCGCGGTCAGCGACTTGCCGGCGCCGGACTCCCCCACGATCGCCAGGCACTCACCGGGGGCGACGGTGAGCGATACGCCGGCGACGGGAGTGGCGGGCCCGATCGAGATCTGCAGCCCCGACACCTGCAGCGCGATCATGACGGCCGCCCCTCGGCGCGAGAGCGCAGGATGCGGCCGACGACGGTGGCGGCGATGACGGTGAGCGTGATCGCCGCACCGGGGAACACCGACACCCACCATGCCTGCCCGATGACGTTGCGACCGCCCGAGAGCATCAGGCCCCATTCCGGCGTCGGTTCGGTCGGGCCGAGCCCCAGAAAGCTCAGGCCGGCGGCGGCGAGGATGCTGGAGCCGATGCCGATCGTCGCGAGCACGCTGAGCGACCCGATGACGCCCGGTGCGACGTGGCGGACGAAGGCGAGCGGCGGGCGGACGCCCAGGATGCGGGCGGCCTCCACATGCTCGGCCGTCCGCAGCGTGCGAGTCTGCGCGCGCGCCAGCCGTACGTATACCGGCACCGCGGCGATGGTGACGGCGAGCGCCACGTTGGTCGGGCCGGGGCCGAGCACGGCGACCACCACGAGCGCGATGAGGAACTCGGGAAACGCCAGCAGGATGTCGGTGGCGCGCATCGCGACGGCATCCACCACCCGGGGGGCGACGCCCGAGAGCGAGCCGACCACGAGCCCGACACCGAAGGCGAGCGCGGTGGCGAGCAGGCCGATGCCGACGGACCTTGCCGCGCCGTGCACCACCCGGGAGTAGACGTCGCGTCCGCTCTGATCGGTGCCGAACGGATGCTCCGCCGAGGGCGGGAGGAGGGCCTGACGCACGTCGGTCTGCAGCGGATCAAGCGAGGTGAACAGCTGCGGCGCGAACGCGGCCGCGGCCACGACCGCCAGCACGGCGACGGCTCCGGTGAGGAGCACCCGCTGCGCCGGCCTCACGCCGGCACCCCCGTACGCGGCGCCGCCGGCGACGGCAGGCGGCGCAGGCGCGGGTCGATCAGCGGGTAGACCAGCTCCACGATGGTGTTGACGACGACGAACACCAGCGCGCTCAGCAGGATGATGCCGGTGATCACCGGCAGATCGCGATCGGCGATCGCGGCGAGGGTCACCCGGCCGAGGCCCGGGCGGGCGAAGACGGTCTCCACCAGCACGGCTCCGCCCAGCAGCGACCCGACGAGGTACGCGGCCAGCGTGAGGGCCCCCGTCGCTCCGTGACGGAGGGTGTGGTGCAGCGTCAGCCGGGTCGGGCTGGCGCCCCGTGCGCGCACCGTCGTGGCGAACGGCTGGCGTTCGGCGGCTTCGATGCCGTCACGCAGCACCTGGCCGAGGAGCGCCGCCACCGGGAGCGCGAGTGTGATCGCGGGCAGCACCAGCGTCGCGGGGTTGCGCGACCCCGACACCGGGAACCAGCCGAGCCCGAACGCGAACACGCTCAGCAGCACGAGCCCGATCCAGAACACCGGCGACGAAAGCACCACCAGTTCGACGCCCGCGGTCAGGGTGCGCGCCACACGCCCCCGGGCGAGCAGGGCGACGGCGAACGCCACGGCGACGGCGATGAGCAGGGCGAGGGCGGTCAGCTGCAGCGTGGCGCCGAGCTGGCGGCCGATGACCTCGGCCACCGGCATGCGCAGCTGGTACGACTCCCCCAGGTCCCCCCGCAGCAGCTGGCCCAGGTACGCGATGTACTGCTCCAGCGGTGGGCGGTCAAGCCCGAGCTCGGCGCGGATGCCGTCCTTCACGGCGTCGCTCACCTGCGCCTGCGGGCCGAGCATCACGTCCACGGGGTCGCCGGGGATCACCCGGAACGCCAGGAAGGCGACGGTGGCGGCGCCCCACAGCACGATGACGACGGATGCCGCGATGCCGGCGGCGCGCAGGGCGATGCCCCGGGCGCGCTGCGCCACTGGCGTCATGGTGACCTCCGCGCCCCGAGGGCGCTCGTTCACCCGACGGTCACGTCGTAGAAGAGGGGGCGTCCGTACAGATCGTAGGACAGTCCCTCCACCCGCTCTCCGACGGCTGTGATGAACGCGGGGTTGTACAGCGGCACGATGGCGACGTGCTCGGCGTTCCACTGCTGCACCTCGCGGTACAGCACCGCGCGCTCGGCGGCATCCGTCCTCGTCACGGCATCCTCGAGCATCAGATCCATCGCCGGGTCGTTCACCTGCGAGGCGTTCTGGAATCCCTCGCTGTGCAGGTGGCTGCGCAGCAGATCGGGGTCGACGCCCGAGAAGCCCCAATCGGTGAGGTCGAAGGTCTTGGGACCGTACTGCTCGTTGTAGGCGCCGGGTTCGAGCACCTCGCGCACGATCTCGAAGCCCACGGCCTTGAGGTCGGACTGGATCGCATTGGCCAGCGCCGCGCGGTCGTCGGGCACCGGGGTCCAGGCGATCCAGCGGGCCGACAGGCGCTCGCCGTCCTTGGTGCGGTAGCCGTCGGCGTCGCGTTCGGTCCAGCCGGCCTCGTCGAGCAGCGCGTTCGCGGCGGCGGGGTCGAAGGGCCAGGTGCCCTCCAGAGTCTCGTCGTAGCCGGGAGTCGTCGAACCGAGGATGCTCCAGGCCCGCGGGAACTGGCCGGAGTAGATCTGCTCGACGGCTGTGTCGACATCGATCGCGCGACTGAGCGCCTGACGCACGCGCTGGTCGGCGAACACCCCGTACGCCTCGTTGAGGTAGAGCGAGTACGGCAGGCCGGGGTACTCGAGCGAGTCGACGGTGAGCGGGTCGCCGAGATCGGCGGCGAGGTTCGGCGGCAGCTGACTGGCAAGGTCGGCCTCACCGCTTTCGACGACCCCGATGCGGACCGCGGCCTCGGGGAGGATGCTCACCCGCAGGGTCTCGAACGACGGGGCGCCCTGGCCGTCGGGGCCCCAGGCGTAGTCGTCGTTGCGGGTGTACACGATCTCCTGGTCGGGTGTGTAGTCGGTCAGCTCGAACGGGCCGGTGCCGACGGTGACGCCGGGGCCGCCGGCCTTGAGTCGGTCGGCCGACTCTTCGAGCACGGCGGGCGAGTAGAAGCCGAGCTGTGCGGTGCTGGCCGCCTGCAGGAAGGGCGCGTAGGCCTGGGTGAAGTCCACGCGCACGGTGTGGTCGTCGAGCACGTCGGTGCCGGCGTAGAACTCGGCGCCCATCATGCTGGCCGCCTGTGCGGATGCCGTCTCGGGGTCGACGATGCGGTCGAAGTTCGCCTTCACCGCGGCGGCGTCGAACGGCTCGCCGTCGTGGAACGTGACGTCGTCGCGCAGCTCGAACGTGTAGCTGGTGCCGTCGTCGGAGATCTCCCACGACTCGGCGAGCCACGGCGAGAACGTGCCGTCGGCCTCCTGGAACACCAGGGAGTCCAGCACGGCGCGCTGCACGAGCGACGAGACGTCGAGCTGGCTGGTCTGCGGGTCCATGTGCCCGGCGGAGAGGTTCGCCCCCTCGATGGCCCACACGACCTCGCCGCCGTCGTCGGCGGTGTCACCGCTCGCTCCCGCGCAGGAGCTCAGGACGAGCGCGGTCGCCATCGCGACGGCGGAGACGGACAGGGTGCGGCGAAGCGAAGGCATGCGGAACCTCGGGGTGTCAGGGGTGAGCCGTTCCACGCTACCCCGTTTTTGGACGGGGTGGATCAATTGGGTGGGTCAGGGGGACGCGGCCGACGTGAGGGGATCTGCCCGGATGAGGGCCGAACCCGGCATCCGTCCCTCATTCGGGCAGATCCCCTCATTCCGGCACCGCCCTCGCGCGGGCGCTGCCCTTCCGGCACTGCACTCGCGCGGACGCCCTCATTCCGGCACCGCCCTCGCGCGCACCGCCCTCGCGCGGGCCCCGTGCCATCAGCGCGCCCGGTGCAGCCCCTGCCCCACGGCCCGCTGGATGAGGTCCTGCACGCGTGGCCAGTTCTCGACGACGTCCACGTAGTCCACGCGGATCACGTGGTACCCGAGCAGCATGAGCGCCGCGTCGTGCCGGATGTCGGATCGCCGCTGCGCGCCGACATGGTGCGCGCCGTCGATCTGCAGCACCAGGCGCTCGCCGATCAGGAAGTCGACGCGATGGCCCGCGATCCATGCCTGCGGCACGATCGACAGCCGCATCCATCGCAGCCGCGGCGGCACGAAGCTCTCGAGGCCGGAATCGGCGAACGGGCTCGCGGCGGTCAGGATACGTCGCGCGGTCGCCGTCAGCGGGAGCCGCGCCATCGCATCGCGCTCGACAAGCCGGCGACGCAGCGCCGATTCCCAGATGGCGAGCGCGTGCTCGAAGGATCGACACTCCGCCACCAGACCGAGGACGTTCTCGATGGGGTCGACGAGGGCATCCGGATGCCGCGGGATGAGCGGCCGACCCCAGTGAATGCGGGTGCCGGCGTCGTGGATTCCGCCGGCGTGAGGCTTGGCAGCCACGTGCGCCTCGGTCTCAGCGAGAACCCACAGGCCCAGCCGCCGAGCCTGGGTCACGCACGTGAGCACGACGCCCTCGCGCGCGGCGGCGACGAGGTACGGGTCGGCATCCGGCGCGGCCACCCACAGCCGGCGCACCCGCGCGAGCTCGCCCCGGGCGACAGCCTGCGCGATCCGGTGCTTGCTGACACCCGTCGCGCGCAGCGACGTGCACCGCGCTACGCCGCCGGCCGCCCTCACCTGTGCTGACAGCTCCATGCACCGAGTGTGCCGATGTCGCCTCTCGCTGCGAGACGCGCCGGCGCGAACGGGGAGACGAGGGACGACGACAGCGCCTGGGGAGGAGCCGACGCTGATCCCGGGGCCGACCCGGTGCCCTGCTCAGGGGTCACGCGCGGCCCGGATGAGGAGATCTGCCCGGCTGAGGGCTGGAAGCGGCATCCGACCCTCATTCCGGCAGATCCCCTCGTTGCGGCACGCCGGTCCCGGCCCGCGCGGCCCGCACGGCCCGCGGGGCTCGCACGGCTCGCGCGGCAGGCGCACGCGCGGCATCGCCCACGGCCCGGCGCACCCCGCACCCGCGACACGGTCACAGCGCGGCCCCGGTAAACTGTGCGGACGGTCCACACTCAGGCACGCTCACACAGTGCCGCACATATCGCTCGAGGAGACACCCATGTCGCAGATCCCTGACAAGCCCGCGCTGGAAGGCCTCGAGCAGAAGTGGGATGCCGCCTGGAGCGAGCAGGGCACCTACCTGTTCGACCGTGACGCCGCGAAGGCCAAGGGCCGCGCCGGCGTGTACTCGGTGGACACTCCCCCGCCCACGGCATCCGGAAGCCTGCACATCGGGCACGTCTTCTCGTTCACCCACACCGACGTGAAGGTGCGCTACGAGCGCATGCGCGGCAAGACGGTGTTCTACCCCATGGGCTGGGACGACAACGGCCTGCCCACCGAGCGGCGCGTGCAGAACTACTACGGCGTCCGCTGCGACCCGTCGCTCCCCTACACCCCCGACTTCACCCCTCCGTTCGAGGGCGGCGACAACAAGAGCAGCAAGGCCGCCGACCAGGTGCCCATCAGCCGCCGCAACTTCATCGAGCTGTGCGAGCGCCTCACCGTCGAGGACGAGAAGCACTTCGAGGCGCTGTTCCGCCAGCTCGGTCTCAGCGTGGACTGGACCCAGACCTACCGCACCATCTCGGACGAGACGGTGCGCACCAGCCAGCTGGCGTTCCTGCGCAACGTCGAGCGCGGCGAGGCCTACCAGGCGATGGCCCCGACCCTGTGGGACATCGACTTCCGCTCCGCGATCGCCCAGGCCGAGCTCGAAGACCGCGACCAGCCTGCCGCCTACCACCGGGTCGCCTTCCACCTCACCGACGGCACCGGCGACATCGAGATCGAGACCACCCGTCCCGAGTTGCTGGCCGCCTGCGTCGCCCTCGTGGCCAACCCCGACGACGAGCGCTACCAGCCTTACTTCGGCTCGACGGTGCGCACCCCCCTCTTCGACGTCGAGGTGCCGGTGCTCGCGCACCCCCTCGCGCAGAAGGACAAGGGATCGGGCATCGCCATGATCTGCACCTTCGGAGACGTGACCGACATCATCTGGTGGCGCGAGCTCGACCTTCCCAACCGCACCATCCTCGGCAAGGACGGCCGCGTCGTCGCCGACGCCCCGGATGTCATCACGACGGATGCCGCCCTCGCCGCATACGCCGAGCTCGCGGGCAAGACCGTGTTCAGCGCCAAGAAGCGCATCGTCGAGCTGCTGCGCGAGTCGGGCGAGCTGATCGGCGACCCCAAGCCCTTCACCCACCCGGTGAAGTTCTACGAGAAGGGCGACCGCCCGCTCGAGATCGTCTCCACGCGCCAGTGGTACATCCGCAACGGCGCGCGAGACCCGCAGCTGCGCGAGAAGCTCATCGCGCTGGGCGCCGGCATGGACTGGCATCCGGACTTCATGCGCGTGCGCTACGAGAACTGGACCAACGGCCTCACCGGCGACTGGCTGGTCTCACGCCAGCGGTTCTTCGGCGTGCCGATCCCGGTCTGGTACGGCCTCGACGAGAACGGCGAGCGGGACTACAGCCGCGTGCTCACCCCCGACCTCGCCGCCCTGCCGGTCGACCCCACCGTCGACGTGCCGCCGGGCTACACCGAGGAGCAGCGCGGCGTGCCGGGTGGCTTCGACGCCGAGCGGGACATCTTCGACACGTGGGCGACGTCGTCGCTCACGCCGCAGCTGGCCGGCGGCTGGGAGCGCGACCCCGAGCTCTGGGAGCTCGTGGCCCCGTTCGACATGCGCCCGCAGGGCCAGGACATCATCCGCACGTGGCTCTTCTCCACCATGCTGCGCAGCGCCCTCGAGGACGACCGCGCCCCCTGGTCGGATGCCGCGATCTCCGGCTTCATCGTCGACCCCGACCGCAAGAAGATGTCGAAGTCCAAGGGCAACGTCGTGACTCCGGCGGACATCCTCGCGCAGCACGGAACGGATGCCGTGCGGTACTGGTCCGCCTCCAGCCGCCTGGGCGCCGACGCGGCGTTCGACCCGCAGAACCCCACACAGGTCAAGATCGGTCGGCGCCTCGCGATCAAGGTGCTCAACGCGGCGAAGTTCGTGCTGTCGTTCCCCGTGCCCGAGGGCGCCGAGGTGACCCACGCGCTGGATGCCTCCATGCTCGCCGCCCTCGACGGCGTCGTGCGCGAAGCGACCAAGGCCTACGACGCGTACGACCACGCCCGCGCGCTGGAAGTCACCGAGGCGTTCTTCTGGACGTTCTGCGACGACTACCTGGAGCTCGTCAAGGAGCGCGCCTACAACCAGGCCGACGTGGGTCAGGCTTCGGCCGCGCTCGCCCTGCGCCTTGCGCTGTCGACGCTGCTGCGACTGCTCGCCCCCGTGCTGGCCTTCGCCACCGAGGAGGCGTGGTCATGGTTCGAGGAGGGGTCGGTGCACACCGCGGCGTGGCCCGAACCGCTCGGCATCCAGGGCGACCCCGCGGTGCTGTCGGCCGTCGGCGAGGCGCTGATCGGCATCCGCCGCGCCAAGACCGAGGCGAAGGCGTCGCAGAAGACCGCCGTGGAGCGCGTGACGATGGGCGCCACCCCCGCCATCGCAGCGCTGCTGCGTGAGGCCGAGGGCGACCTCAAGGCCGTGGGACGCATCGCCGAGATCACCTACCAGGAGGCCGAGTCCACCTCGGTGCTCGACATCGTGCTCGTCCCGCAGGAGGCCTGACATGCAGCTCGGAACACGCTGGACCTCCGGCGACGAACCGCCCCGGTCGGTGCCCGACAGCATCCGCGGTCAGATCCACGCCGTCGATCGGGCGATGCCCACCGACGAGCTGGGTCAGCCGCGGCCGCGCTGGACGCTGACCTTTCTCGAGGGGCGACCCGTCGCAGAACTCGAGACGGGCGTCGTGGTGTCGCTCGACGCCGACGGCAACGCGGTGGTCGGACACGACCCGGACGACGAGTTCGGCTGAGCCGGCCGGCTAGAACCGCCGTGCGGCGATGTCGACCCGCGTCGCGGCGTCGAGCGCCTCACGCACCTCAGACGCCGGGGTGGGAGCCGGCTCGGCGTCCATCATCTGATCCTCGGGCAGCGCCGGGTCGCTGAAGTAGATCTTCCCGTAGGCGGGGGTCTCGGGCTCGAAGCGCCAGCTTTCGTGGAGCGTTCCGGCGTCGACCGTGTCGAAGCCGAGGCGGTTGATGATTGCGGCAGCCTCGGACTTCGCCTGTGCGTCATCCCCCGCGATCGGCAGCGCGGTGCGGTCGGCCGCGCCGGCCGGCCGGGCCAAGGCCGTGATGTGCGCGGACACGATGTTGTTGAAGGCCTTCACGTAGCGGGTGGCGCCCAGCTGATTGCGGACCAGTTCGCTGGTGGTCACGGTGTTGTCCGCCAGTTCCGGGATGCTCCCGTCGCGGGACGGGTAGTAGTTGCTCGTGTCGATGACGAGCGTGTCGGCCAGCAGACCTTCTGGCAGGTCCGCAACCGCCTTGAGCGGGATGGAGAGCACGACGGCATCGGCCCCGTCGGCGACGTCGATCACCGTACCGGCCTGGGCCAGCGGGCCGAGTTCGGTGACCAGATCCTGCAGCGTCTCGGGTCCGCGCGAGTTGGCGATGATCACGTTCATGTCCGCCGCGACCGCCAGACGGGCGACCGCCGATCCGATGTGTCCGCTTCCGATGATTCCCAGCGTCGCCATTGTGCTTCCTTCGATCGGGCTCCGGCGTGGTGTCCGCCGCAGGGTCGCTGCTGCGGCCCGTACGGAGTGGAACCCTGCGCGCACGCCGAGCATTCCCGGCCGCAGCCGCCGTGCGTCGTGTGCGTCCCGCCGCGAGGGCCGCACCCGCGCCCTAGGCTGAGACGATGACGGACGAGACCAACCCCCTGCTGCAGCCGAGCCCCCTCCCCTATGGACTGCCGGACTACCCGGCCATCCGCGCCGAGCACTATCTGCCGGCGTTCGAGGTCGGTTTCGCCCAGCAGCGCGCGGAGGTCGACGCCATCACCGCGAACGCGGATGCGGCGACGTTCGAGAACACCATGACCGCCCTGGAGTCTTCCGGCGATCTGCTGGGCCGGGTTGCCCGCACGTTCTACACGGTGTCATCGGCGGATGCCACGCCCGACATCCAGCAGGTCGAGGAATCCCTCGCCCCCCTGATGTCCGCCCACCAGGACGCCATTCAGCTCGACAGCCGACTCTACGAGCGGGTGCGGTCGCTCTTCGAGCGTCTCGAGGAGCTCGACCTCACCGCGGAGCAGCGCTATCTCGTGCAGCGCCGCTACACGCAGATGACCCACGCCGGCGCCGGACTGTCGGATGCCGAGAAAGAGCGCCTGACCGCGCTCAACCAGCGCCTCTCCGTGCTGACGAACACGTTCGAGAAGAATCTCCTCGCCGACACCAATGATCTCGCCGTTGTGTTCGACGATGTCGCAGAGCTGCAGGGCCTCACCGAGGGCGAGCTGTCGGCCGCTGCCCAAGCAGCCGCAGACCGTGGACTCGACGGGTCGTACGTCGTCACCCTGACGCTCTTCACCGGGCACCCGTACCTGTCGTCGCTGACCGACCGCGAGTCGCGCCGACGCATCATGGCGGCCTCCCGCTCACGCGGCTCCCGCGGCAACGACAACGACAACCGTGAAGTGCTCCGCGAGATCGTGCGCCTGCGCGCCGAGCGTGCCGAACTGCTCGGATACGCCAGCCACGCCGCTTACATCACGTCGGACGAGACGGCGGGGTCGCCCGATGCGGTGCGCGACCTGCTGTTCCGGCTTGCAGCGCCCGCAGCCCGCAACGCGGAGCGAGAGCGTGCCGCGCTGCAGGAGATCATCGACGGCGAGGGTGAGCCCTTCCCGCTCGAAGCGCACGACTGGGCGTTCTACACCGAGCGCGTGCGCGAGGCGCGGTACGCGCTGGACCGCTCGGCGCTGCGGCCATGGTTCGAAGCCGAGCGAGTGCTGCGGGACGGGGTGTTCTACGCGGCATCCGCCCTCTACGGCATCACGTTCACCGAGCGACCCGACCTGCCGGCGTACCACCCCGAGGCGCGCGTCTTCGAGATCCACAACGCCGACGGCTCGCCGCTGGGCCTCTACGTGCTGGACCTCTACACCCGCGACACCAAGCGCGGCGGGGCGTGGATGAATTCCATCGTGCTGCAGTCGCGTCTGCGCGGCACCGATCCGGTGGTGGTCAACAACCTCAACGTGTCACGGCCGGCGCCGGGACAGCCGACGCTGCTCACCCTCGATGAGGTCAACACGCTGTTCCACGAGTTCGGGCACGCGTTGCACGGCCTCTTCGCCACCGTCACATACCCGAGCTTCGCCGGCACGAACGTGTACCGCGACTTCGTGGAGTTCCCCAGCCAGGTCAACGAGATGTGGATCTACTGGCCGGAGGTGCTGGCCAACTACGCCAGGCACATCGACACGGGCGAACCGCTGCCTGCCGACGTGGTCGAGAAGCTCGCGGAGTCCGAGACGTTCAACCAGGGTTTCGCCACCAGCGAGTACCTCGCCGCCTCGTGGATCGACCAGGCCTGGCACCGGCTGGGCGCTGCCGAGGCGGCTGAGCACATCGACGTCGCCGCTTTCGAGGCCGCCGCCCTGGCCGAGATCGGGCTGGACTCCCCCGTCGTGCCCCCGCGCTACTCGTCGACCTACTTCGCGCACGTGTTCTCCGGCGGCTACAGCGCCGGCTACTACTCGTACATCTGGAGCGAGGTGCTCGACGCGGACACCGTGAAGTGGTTCGAGGAGAACGGCGGCCTGACGCGTGAGAACGGCGACCGCTTCCGCCGGCGACTGCTGGGTGTCGGCGGGTCGAAGGACCCGCTCGAGGCCTACCGCGACTTCCGTGGTCGGGATGCCGAGATCGCGCCCCTTCTGGAGCGTCGCGGCCTGGCCGACTGACCGTCGCTGCGGCGGCGCGGAGATCGCGTCGCCGCAGGTCTCAGCGCCAGCCGAGCATTTCGCGGACCACGGCCTGCGAGGCCGGCGAACCGTCGTTCTTGATCCCGCGGAGCTTTTCGAAGGAGATCAAGGCGCCGCTGTTGGAGAAGTGGTCCCCCAGCGCCGCAAGGGTCGTGCGCATCAGCGGTGCGGCGTCGTTCTGATCAGATCCGCCGCGCCACGACGTGTGCGGGTAGATGACCAGCTCTGTCCCGCTGGCCGTCTCGCGTACCGCCGCCACGACGAGTGTCGGCGCCGCGCCGCGCCAGAACCGCCGGAAGAACTCAAGGCCCGTATCTTCTACCACCCAGGAGATGAATCCGCGTTTCCACGACTCCTTGATGTTGCCTAGCCGCAGGTCCTGCGCCAGCCACTCCGAACCCGACTCGGTCAGCCGCCGCTGGAACGTCTCGTCGCCCAGCGCGAAGCCGACCGCCTGCAGCTGGGCGACCGCGGCCCGAAGCGCGGAGCGAGGGTCAGTCCTCACGACGAATCTGCCGCCGCCGGTGCTGAAGCCGTACCAGCGCAGGGGGGCGATGCGCATCCGCTCGCCCGATCCCGCAACGCTGCCCTCGTGGTGGCGGACGGGCATGTATTCGGGTTGATCGGACATGGCTGCATCCCCATCGATATGTGTCGTGGGGCGAGCTTAACGGCCTGGGGCCGAGCATCTTTCGGCAATTGACTTTCTGCGGCTTGATGCAGCAACGTGGGTCTTCTGCCCTTGTGCAGGTTCGCCGCATGCGGCCGCCCTACCGTGGCGGAAGGGCTCTCGCCGGGGTGGGGTCAGGCGCTCTTGCGCTTCTGCCGCAGCAGCAGGGTCGGAGCAGCACCCTCGACGACGGCGGGCGTGATGACGACCTTCTCGACGTCGTCTGCAGAGGGGATCTCGAACATGATGGGTCCCAGCACGTCCTCGAGGATGGCGCGCAGGCCGCGCGCACCGGTCTTGCGGGCCACAGCAAGGTCGGCGATGGCGCGAAGTGCTTCTTCTTCGAACTCGAGCTGCACTCCGTCGAGCTCGAACATGCGCTGGTACTGCTTCACGAGGGCGTTGCGCGGCTCGGTGAGAATCTCCATGAGCGCGTCCTGGTCGAGCGGCGAGACGGATGCCACGACGGGAAGACGACCGATGAACTCGGGGATCAGACCGAACTTGTGAAGGTCCTCCGGCAGCACGTCGCTGAAGAGGTTGAGGTTCTGCCCCTTGTCGTGCAGGGGTGCGCCGAAGCCGACACCGTGCTTTCCGACGCGGGAGGAGATGATCTCCTCGAGTCCGGCGAAGGCGCCCGCGACGATGAACAGCACGTTCGTGGTGTCGATCTGGATGAATTCCTGATGAGGGTGCTTGCGGCCGCCCTGCGGCGGGACCGAGGCGACCGTGCCTTCGAGGATCTTCAGCAGCGCCTGCTGCACTCCCTCACCGGAGACATCGCGTGTGATCGAGGGGTTCTCGGCCTTGCGGGCGATCTTGTCGACCTCGTCGATGTAGATGATGCCCGTCTCGGCGCGCTTGGTGTCGAAGTCCGCCGCCTGCAGCAGCTTCAGGAGGATGTTCTCGACGTCTTCGCCGACGTAGCCCGCCTCGGTGAGTGCCGTGGCATCCGCCACCGCGAACGGCACGTTCAGGCGCTTCGCGAGAGTCTGCGCGAGGTAGGTCTTTCCGCAACCCGTGGGACCCAGCAGCAGGATGTTGCTTTTGGCGATGTCGATGTCGTCGGCGCGCTGCTCGGCAGGCTTGAGCGTGCCGAGCGCGCGGATGCGCTTGTAGTGGTTGTACACCGCGACCGACAGTGCACGCTTCGCGGGCTCCTGACCGACGACGTACTCCTCGAGGAACGAGAAGATCTCGCGCGGCTTCGGCAGATCGAAGTCGGCGACCTCGCCGGTGCCGGA
The DNA here is from genome assembly GCF_030246905.1 of Microbacterium sp. zg-Y818. NCBI lineage: Bacteria > Bacillati > Actinomycetota > Actinomycetes > Micrococcales > Microbacteriaceae > Microbacterium > Microbacterium sp. zg-Y818. Next base: position 1,477,041 of record NZ_CP126741.1, read on the forward strand.
CTCGGCCATGCGCTCTTCGATGATCTCGTTGCACAGCTCGACGCATTCGTCGCAGATGTAGACGCCCGGGCCTGCAATGAGCTGCTGGACCTGCTTCTGGCTCTTGCCGCAGAAGGAGCACTTGAACAGGTCGGCACTTTCACCGATGCGAGCCATCAGGCCCTCCTCACTTCCCCCGGGTCGGGAGCACTTGCGAGCCTAACCGCTGGGTGCGACATCGGGCCGCATTTGCACGTCACCATGTCGTCACACTTGCGGCGGAGAACGACGAAGCCCCGCGCATCGACAGGCGACGGCGGGGCTTCGGGCGGTGCGGTTGTCAGCTGGTGATGGCGGCGGGCTGACGCTTGCGCGTTGTCAGCACCTGGTCGACCAGGCCGTACTCGAGGGCATCGTGCGCCGAGAGGATCTTGTCGCGGTCGATGTCCTTGTTCACCTGCTCCTGAGTGCGGTGGGAGTGCTTGGCGAGCGTCTCCTCCAGCCACGTGCGCATGCGCAGGATCTCGGCGGCCTGGATCTCGATGTCCGACGCCTGTCCGTGCCCGGCCTCGCCCACTGCGGGCTGGTGGATCAGGATGCGGGCGTTGGGCAGGGCGAGCCGCTTGCCGGGGGCGCCGGCCGCCAGCAGCACGGCAGCAGCGGATGCCGCCTGGCCCAGGACAACGGTGGAGATCTCGGGCGACACGTACTGCATGGTGTCGTAGATCGCCGTCATCGCGGTGAACGAGCCACCGGGCGAGTTGATGTACATGACGATGTCACGGTCGGGATCCTGCGACTCGAGAACGAGCAGCTGGGCCATGACGTCGTCTGCGGAGGCGTCGTCGACCTGGACGCCCAGGAAGATGACGCGGTCCTCGAAGAGCTTGTTGTACGGGTCTTGGCGCTTGTAGCCGTAGGCCGTGCGCTCCTCGAACTGCGGCAGGATGTAGCGGCTGTTCGGCATCTGCAGGCCCTGAGTGGCGCCGCCGAAGGTGGGTGTGTTCATGTTCTGTGTCTCCTTCGGGGGTCTCAGTTGGCGGTGTCGTCGCCGACGCCGTCGACGGCGGTTCCGCCGCCGCCGGTGACGTCTGCGGCGTGCTCGCGGATGTGGTCGACGAAGCCGTACTCGAGCGCCTCTTCCGCGGTGAACCAGCGGTCGCGGTCGCCGTCGAGGTTGATCTGCTCGACCGACTTGCCCGTCTGCGCCGCGGTGATCTCGGCGAGGCGGCGCTTCATCGACAGGATCAGCTGAGCCTGCGTCTGGATGTCGCTCGCGGTGCCGCCGAAGCCGCCGTGCGGCTGGTGCAGCAGCACGCGGGCGTTCGGCGTGATGTACCGCTTGCCCTTGGTGCCACTGGTGAGCAGCAGCTGACCCATCGATGCGGCCATGCCGATGCCGACCGTCACGATGTCATTGGGCACGAACTGCATCGTGTCGTAGATGGCCATGCCGGCCGTGATCGAGCCGCCGGGCGAGTTGATGTAGAGGTAGATGTCCCTCTCGGAGTCCTCCGCCGCCAGCCACAGGATCTTCGCGCAGATTTCGTTGGCGTTGTCGTCGCGCACCTCCGACCCCAGCCAGATGATGCGGTCCTTCAGCAGTCTGTCGAAGACGCTCGTGGCGACAAGTGGTTCGGCCATGTTCACTCCTGTTTCCGTGGTCCGTCGGATCGAATCTACCGGCGCGGCGCGGGCGACCCGGCCGTGTTCGCCCTGGGCAGATCGTGCGCGTCGTGCCGTCGGGGCGCACGGCGGGAACGACAGCGGGGCGGATGCCGCAGCATCCGCCCCGCTGTCCGAACCGGTCCGATTACTCGGAGTCGGCCTTCTTGGTGGTCTTGCGCGCCGCGGGCTTCTTCGCGGGGGCCGCCTTGGCGGCATCCTTCGCGTCGTCCTTCTTCGCGGCGGCCTTCTTGGCCGGAGCCTTCTTGGCGGGCGCCTTCTCGGCCGCAGCGTCGTCGGCGTCCGTTTCCGCCTTCTTCGCGGGGGCCTTCTTCGCGGGAGCCTTCTTGGCAGGGGCCTTCTTGGCCGGCTTCTCGGCGGCTTCCTCAGCCTCGATGATCTCGTCGGCGTCGGCCGCGGCGTCAGCGATCTCCTGGGCCTCTTCGACGACGTCCGCCTCAGCGGCCGGCTCGTCCTCGAGGGCGATGAAGCCGCTCAGGTCCACCGGCTTGCCGGCGGTGTCGACGACGGTGACCTTGCCCAGGGCCAGCGCGAGCGCCTTGTTGCGGGCGACCTCACCGATCATGGCGGGCAGCTGGTTGCTCTGCTGCAGCGTGTTGACGAACTCCTGCGGGGCCATGCCGTACTGGGCCGCCGACTGGATGAGGTACTGGGTCAGCTCGTCCTGAGAGACCTGCACCTTGAACTCTTCGGCGATCTTGTCGAGCACCATCTGCGTGCGGAACTGCTTCTCGCTGGCTTCGGTGACCTCGGCGCGGTGCGTGTCGTCCTCGAGGCGACCCTCGCCCTCGAGGTGCTGGTGCACCTCGTCCTCGACCAGCTGCGCCGGCACGGGGATGTCGGCGAGCTCGATGAGCTTCTCCACGAGCTTGTCGCGGGCGGAGGATGCCTGGGCGAAGCCGGACTGCTCGGAGACGCGCTCGGCGAGGCTGGCGCGCAGCTCGTCGATCGTGTCGAACTCGCTGGCCATCTGGGCGAAGTCGTCGTCGGCCTCGGGCAGCTCGCGCTCCTTGACGGCGACGACGGTCACGGCGACCTCCGCCTCCTGGCCGGCGTTGTCGCCGCCGACCAGCTTGGAGCGGAAGGTGGTCTCCTCGCCGGCGGTGAGGGACTCGATGGCCTCGTCGGTGCCCTCGAGCAGCTCGCCCGAACCCACCTCGTAGGACACGCCCTCGGCGCGGTCGATCTCGTTGCCATCGATCGTGGCGACGAGGTTCAGCTCGACGAAGTCACCCTTGGCAGCGGGACGGTCAACCGTCACCAGCGTGCCGAAGCGACCGCGCAGGCGGTCGAGCTCGGCGTCGACGGCGGCCTGGTCGGTCTCGACGGCGTCGACCTCGATGGTGATGCCGTCGTAGGAGGGAAGCTCGAACTCGGGGCGCACATCGACCTCGACCTCGACGACGAGGTCGCCGGAGAAGTCCTTGTCGCTCGGCCACTCGATGACCTCGGCGGAAGGCCGCCCGACGACGCGCACCTCGGTCTCACGGACGGCTTCGCGGTAGAACCCGTCGAGGCCCTCGCTGACGGCGTGCTCGATGACCGCACCCTTGCCGACGCGCTGGTCGATGATGGGCGCCGGCACCTTGCCCTTGCGGAAGCCGGGGATCTGGATGTCCTGGGCGATGTGCTCGTACGCGTGCGCGATGGCGGGCTTGAGTTCGTCCGGGGTGACCGTGATGTGGAGCTTGACCCGGGTGGGGTTGAGCTTCTCGACCGTGGCGTTGACCATGCCTGTTGCTTCTCCTTGGGTGATCCGCGCAGACGCGCGGAGGCGGAAAGTCTGGATGTCTGGGGGTCGTTACGTCGGGGCGACAGGATTTGAACCTGCGGCCTCCCGCTCCCAAAGCGGGCGCTCTACCAAGCTGAGCTACGCCCCGGGCTGTGTGCACGCACGCGTGCGCTGAAACGACCCCGGGAAGTCTAGCCGACCGCGCCGTGTCCGCGCTGAGCCGGAGGTTCGACTACACTGGCGGAGGCCGCGGAGCTTTCCGCCGCGGGGATGTAGCTCAATGGTAGAGCCTCAGTCTTCCAAACTGATGGTGCGGGTTCGATTCCCGTCATCCCCTCCACTTATCAGCCCGTCATTCGCAGGCGACCCCGTCGCCATCACGGTCGAGCTTGCTGGAATATCCGGGGTCTCCCGCGTGGATCGGCGCCGCACCCGCCGCGCGGACCGCCGTGCAGTTCTCGTAATAGACGTCGGGTGCCGGTGCGGGTGCCGGTGCCGGTGCGGGTTCTGGTGCGGGTGCGGGCGCCGGCGCTGCGGGAACTGGCGCGAACGCGGACGTGACGGCCGGTTCGTCGGGGCATTCGGCCAGGACCCGGGCGATCGCGTCGTGCTCCGCCTGCGTCACCCACAATCCATAGGTCGCCTTGACGGACACCTGACGGGCGACATACGCGCAGCGGAACGCCTTGTTGCTCGGCAGCCAGGTGGCCGCGTCACCGTCGCCCTTCTGCGCATTCGCGCCGCCGTCGACCGCGAGCAGGTTGAGCGGATCGTTCGCGAACGAAGCGCGCTGGTCTGCCGTGAGGTGCTGCGCCCCCTTCTGCCACGCATCGGACAACGAAACCACGTGGTCGATCTGGACCTCTGCGGAGGTGTCCTGGCCGCGGACGAACCCGATGGTCTGCGCCGTGAAGGGGTCGGCGAGGATGCCGCTCATGACCTTGCAAGGGCCGGACTTCTCGATGTCGGTGAGGTCGCGGGCGAGAATGTCGTTGCGGGTGTCGCACCCGTTGCGGTCCACGTCCAACCACCGCTGCCCGAACTGGTCGCGGTCGTAACCGGTCTTCGACGCCCTCCCCTTCACCTCGAGAGTGGACAGCACCGCCAGCGCGGTCTGGTCCGCTGTCGCCGCGCTGTCGGCCGCGGTCGAGGCCTCGCCTTGGAACGTCGGATCGGTGATCTCTTCGTCCACGGGCTCGACGGTGACCGTGGGCTCGGGGGTGGGCGTCGGCGCGGAGGGCGTGGCGATCTGCGCTGCCACCGGCGCGTCACCAGGAAAGAACGTCGAGCTGACAGTGCCGGTGACCAGGAACATCGCCGCCGCGGCAGCGGTGACCACCCACGCGGTCCTTCGTGAGCGCAGCCGCAGCCACGTCGGCGTGTTCTTGGCCAGCGCGACGATTCCGGTGATGAGGACCGCCAGTGAGATCAACGCGAAGATCGGGGACAACAGGACCCCGACCAGCAGACCGACCACCCCGACCACCACCCAGAGCCATACCGGGAATCGTCGATCCGGCTCAGCTGGCAGCGCTGGAGGAGGCGGCATGGTTGCGAGTGGCGACGCGGGCTGCACCAGGTCCGTCCACTGGCCACCGTCCCACCAGCGTTGCTGCTGCTCGTTCTGCGGATCCATATGCCAACCAGCAGGTGTAGTCACGACACGTTCCCGTCAGTCGCATGCCGCAAGTTTGTTGGGTTTTCGCCCCAGGTCCCCATGGACTTCCCTTGTTCAGGCAACGTTTTCAAGGCTATCCGGGCCCCAAATCTCGACTGACCACAGGGATAACAAATCCATCTCTTTCATACGCTGAACCCCGTCGTGAGGGACCCGTTCGCGACCCACGGATCTCGGCACACAGAGGTCAGAACTTCCAAACTCATGGTGCGGGTTCGATTCCCGTCATCCCCTCCACTTCTGGTTCTTGTCCGCCGATGACGCGCGGACGGCGCACGCGCCGTGGCATCCGCCCATCCGTCGACTCCGTTCACCCGGAAGCGGAGATCTGCCCGGGCAAGGGCCGGATGCCGCCTACAACGCCGCATCCGGGCAGAAGTCCGCATCTCGGCGAAGCGGTCCGGGCCGCACTCACCGGCGGCGGGGCGCACCGGCGGCCGTCACCGCGCTCGACGCATCGGTGCATATTGGGCGCGTAAAGCCCCGATAGTGTCGGTTCTCGTCGCCCTGCCGGCACTGTGGCGCCGTGGTCGGACAGTCAGCCCGCGGACGTCGCGTCTCGGTGGTTCTGCAGATGCGCACGGTACACCTCGGCGTTGCGCAGCAGCTTGCCGCGTTCGTCCTCGGTGAGCTCGCGGCGCACCTTCGCGGGCACGCCGGCCACCAGCGAACCGGGCGGCACCACGGTCCCCTCGAGTACCACCGCTCCCCCGGCCACGAGGGACCCCGCACCGATGACGGCGCCCGACAGCACGACCGCGCCCATGCCGATGAGCGATCCGTCCTCCACGGTGCAGCCGTGCACGACCGCGTTGTGCCCGATCGAGACGTCGGCTCCGATGACCACGGGGTGCCCCGGGTCCACGTGTACCGAGACGTTGTCCTGCACGTTGCTGCCCGCCCCCAGCGTGATGCTGTCGCTGTCGCCGCGCAGCACGGCGTTGTACCAGACACTCGACTGCTCGCCCAGTGTCACCGCCCCGATGATCCGCGCCCCCGCCGCGACGAACGCCGAGGCGGGAACGAGCGGCTCGCGGCCGGAGACGGACAGGACGGAGGCATCATCGGCGATCGTCATGCCACGACTCTAGGGCGGCCGTCAAGCCGCATAAGCCCAGCCTCAGCTTGCTTGCGGAATAGCCCCGCCTGAGTACCGTTGCAGAAGGTGGGGCGACTCCCCGCCGATAGGAGACGACAGCATGACGAAGAATCAGATCATTCCGGCCACCGCCGCCGACCCGACCGTCGCCGCCGGCACCGCGCAGTTCCTCACGCCCGTCGTCATGGGCCTGCAGGCGCTCGTGGTCAACGGCAAGCAGGCGCACTGGAACGTGCGCGGCGCGAACTTCCAGTCGATCCACGAACTCCTCGACACGGTCGTCGAGCACGCGCAGGGCTGGTCCGACGAAGCCGCCGAGCGCATCGTCGCCCTGGGCCTCCCCATCGACGCCCGCCTGACCACCGTCGCCCAGAAGGCCAAGCCCACCACCGTGCCCGCCGGGTTCACCCCGTGGGACGCCATGGTGCGCAGCGTGCTGGCCGACATCGACGGCATCCTCGTCGATGTGCAGGCCGCGATCGACGGTCTCGACGAGGTCGACCTCACCAGCCAGGATGTCGCCATCGGCATCAAGGCGGGCCTGGAGAAGGACCGCTGGTTCCTCTTCGCCCACCTCGCCGAGTAATCACGTCTCCACGAAGCCCCGGCCCGCGAGGGTCGGGGCTTCGTCGTGTCAGGCGCTGTCCGGCGGTGTCAGGCGGAGACGTGCGTGAGGCGACCGGCGATCATGGTGGCCGCAACCTGCATTCCGCGCATCGTCTTCTCGTCCGCCGTCAAGGGGTCGTGGGCGACGACGGCCAGGTCGGCGATGCCACCGATCCGCAGCGCCGAGCCGCCGGAGGAGCCGTCGGCGGTGGATGCCGCGAGAGCGGTGGCTGCATCCACCGCCTGCCCGGGCTGCCACGGCTCACGGCCGTCGCGCGTGCGGTGCACCGCGGCCGACATCGCCGCCCACGGATCCAGCGGCGAGACGGGGGCGTCGGAGCCGAACAGCAGGTTGGCGCCCGCGTCGGCCAGCGCACGCAGCGGGTAGGGCTGCGAGGTCTGGGTGGCCCAGACCGTGTCGGTCAGGTCGCGGTCGTCCAGCGCGTGCTCGGGCTGGACGCTTGCTCCCACGCCCAGCGCGGCGAAGCGCGGCACGTCGGCGTGCGCGACGAGCTGCGCGTGCTCGATCGTGCCCGTCGCGCCCGTCAGGGCGAAGGCGTCGAGCGCGTGGGTGTTCGCGATGTCGCCGATGGCGTGGATGGCGCACGAGAGCCCTCCCCCGGTCGCGCGGATCATCAGATCGACCAGTTCGTCGGGTGGGATGGTCAGCAGGCCGTGGTTCAGCGGGTCGCCGGGATAGGCGTGCGAGCACGCCGCCGTGCGGGTGCCCAGCGAGCCGTCGCTGATCACCTTGAGGGAGCCGACGCGGAGGAGCCCCGCGGGGTCGACGGCGTCACCGGTCTCGATTCCCAGGTCGAGGGCCCGCTGCAGATCGCGCGGGTAGATGCCGAACCGTGTGCGGAGGGTGTCGAAGCCGGCGGCGGCGCGCCGGGCCCAGGCGTCGGCGTTCCAGGCCATGTCGAGGTCGACGATGCCGACGACGCCGCGGGATGCCGCATCGTGCGCCATGCGCGCCACGTACGCGTCGGCGACGTCGGTGGGGACGAGGTTGAGGCGTCGGGATATCTCGAATGCCGGCTCCTCCCACAGCAATCCCGAGCCGGCCACAGGGTGACCCTCGCGACGCAGTGCGGCGGAGTTGAGCCACACGCTGTGGACGTCCGCGTTGATGAGGTAGGTGGGGACGTCTCCGGTCGCGGCATCGAGCACTTCGAGCGTCGGGGCGTCGGGCCAGAACGCGTGGCGGAACCCCGTTCCGATACGGCGGCCGTCATCGAGCACGGGGGCATCGGCCATGAGCCATGCCGCGTGGGCGGCGCTGTCTGCGTGCCCGAGGGGAACGCGCTGCGTGAGGAGCGCCCACTGCACCGCGTGCACGTGGTGGTCCCACAGACCCGGGATCAGCCAGCCGCCCTGGGCATCGAGCACGACGCCGGCGCGCGGGAGTGCACCGGCAGGGGCGATATCGGCGATGGTACCCGCCTGCAGGTGCACGTCGACCAGGTCATCGCCGAACGGGTCGGTGCGGTCCGCGCCGGTCAGCCTCGCGTTCGCGACGACGGCGACATGGTCGCCTGCGGCCCAGGTCATCTGCTGCTCCTTCGCGCGTCGAGGTCGCGACGCATCTCGCTTGCCAGGCGGGCATCGCCGTACGGGCCCGATCCGGCATCCAGTTCGCCGATGATCGTCTCGACCACGTCATCAGGCCGGTTCTGACTGAGCTTGCGTTTGGCCACGACGCGCGAGGGCGTGAGCCGGAACCCGACGGTGCCCTTCTCGAGCCGGTGCACGAAGTCGGCGTCGTTCGGCCGCTCCCACATGAGGCGCGGCTGCGGCATGCCGCTTTCGAACCTGGCCACGAGGCGATCGAGTACCGCGAGATTCTCGTCGGCCGTGAGCAGCTCGGGAACGCCGCTCAGGTGCGCGGAGATGAAGTTCCAGGTCGGCACCGCCGGGCCGTCGCCGTACCAGCCGGGCGAGATGTACCCGTGCGGTCCCTGCACGATGACCATCAGCTCGCGCTGCCCCAGGCCGTGGATCAGGTCGTCGGGCTTGCCGACGTGCCCGACGATCGTGAGATCCTCGCGCGAGTCGTCGAGCAGCACGGCATAGTGCGAGGCGACGAGGCCGTCCGGCGTGCTGCTGACGAGCGTCACCCACGGGTTCTGGTCGATGAGCCGGCGCAGCTCGGCGGTGTCGCCGAGGACGAAGCTCGGGTTCTGGCGCATTCCCTCAGCCTATTTGGGGTGGAACCGTCAGGTGTACGACTCCACCCGCTCCACGGGCAGGCCCGACCGCCAGGAGTTGAGCGCCAGCGCCACGGCGATGGCCATGAGCGCGATGCCGATCCCGAGGGCGCCGAACCCGTAGAGCGGGCTCTGGAGATGCACCCCGAGCGGGCTGAGTCCGAACGCGGCGCCGGCGAAGCCGGCGATCCCCAGTTCCGCGCGCCAGATGTGCGAGAACTTCCGCCACCACAACTGCGCGTGGGACCCCGGAATGATGCTGTCGGCGTTGCGCGACAGTGATCGGTTGTACGTCAGTTTCTTCAACAGGGACACAGCGACCATGGCGGCAATCGCACCCGTGACCACGGCATACACGGTCACGGTGTACCAGAAGTACATCCCGCCGCTCGCCCCCCAGCCGCTTTCGGCCTGGCTTTGAGCGTCCCGGACGACGGGCACCACGACGACGAGGACCCACGCCGCCACAGCGAGGCCCGCGAAGACGATGTGAAGGAGCACGCTGATGGGGCGGAGCTCGACGCGGGTGAACCCGCCTTCGAAGAGGGCCCCGCCGCCCAGACCCCAGCGACCACGGACGGCGAACTGGCCGAAGATGAATCCCGTCAGCGACAGCAGCGTCAGCAGGAAGGGGGTGGCGATGGCCATGACGGTGTCCTCGAACACGTCTCCGATGACGCCACCGCCGGCTGTGTAGATCAGCAGCCAGGCGACCATCCCGACGGCAGCCGCGAGCGCGAGTGCACCGACGAGGTTGCCGACGACGGCGACGACCTTTCGCGTGGTGGCGATCGAGCCGGTCGTGCGTCGGCCCTGCGCGTCCCGCGGACGCGAGGCGGGCGTTTCAGAACGGTTGCTCGGTTTCTTGCGCTTCTTGGTTTTGGGCACGCGTGACTCCTTCGTCAGGGCCACAGGGGCCTGGTGGCGTTGTTCTCAGGCCTGGCAGGAAGGGCACCAGTAGAGCTTGCGCGCGGCCATCTCCTCGACCACGATCGCGGTGCCGCACACGCGGCACGGCAGCCCCGCGCGGTGGTAGACCCAGTGCCGATCGTCGCGGGAGGCCATCGCCTTGCGGTAGTCCTCCGGCGCCAGGTCGTCCATCGTCATCATCTGCCCGGTCTCGACGCCGATGGCCAGCAGACGCACCCAGTCGCGCCACAGTGCACGCACCGTCTCCTCGGGCACCTCCCGGCCGGGCGTGTGCGGGTTCTGGCGGGCACGGAACAGCATCTCGGCCCGGTACACGTTGCCGATGCCGCTGACGACGTTCTGGTCCATGAGCAGCTGCCCGATGGGGGTGGGCTTGCGGCGCACCGTGCGGGTGAAGCGCTCCTCCCCCTCGGCCACGTCGCCCACGAGCGGGTCGGGGCCGAGCTTCGCGACGGTTGCGAGCATCTCGTCGGTACTCTGCAGCTCGCACGCGGTGGGACCGCGCAGGTCGGCGCAGGTGATGTCGGTCATGAGCCGCAGGCGCACCTGGCCGACCACGGGCGGGGGCCACTCCAGGTCGTCCCCCAGGCCCGTCGTCTGCTCCGACATGCGCACGTGAACACGGGTGCGCCGCGGCGCGCCGATCGATGACAGGGAGTTCTCCCCAGCGGCATCCAGGATCGGCTCGTCGCCGAGCACCGTGCCGCGCTGGTTCGTCTGTCCCATGCGTCCGTTGGCGGAGGCGATCGTCGGGTCCACGAGGATCTCGCCGGCGAAATCCCACGCGCCGTAGAGACCGAGGTGCACGCGCAGCCACAGGTCGTCGAAGGCGAGGAACATCTGCTTGCCGACCGCCCGCGCTTCGGTCGGCGTGCGGCCGTCGAGCACTGCGGCACCTTCGGCGAACCGCCCTTGCGGGCTGGATGCCGCTACCGTCCGCCCGACGAAGTTGCGCTGGAACTGGCGGGCGATGCGGTGGACGGAATGGCCCTCGGGCATCAGCCCGCTTCCGGGTCGAAGCTGCTGTCGTCGGCGGCCAGCACGTCGGGCTGAAGCCCCGGCGCGCGGGGGTCCGGCTCGAGCGTGCCGTCGGTCTCGAACGCCGCCAGCTGCGCGATCCGCCGCGCGTGGCGCTCCTCGCCCGAGAAGGGCGTCGCGATGAAGCGGTCGATGAACGCGGCCGCCTCGTCGAACGTGTGCTGACGGGCGCCGACGGCGATGACGTTGGCGTCGTTGTGCTCACGGGCCAGTTCCGCGGTCGCGATGCTCCACACCAGGGCCGCCCGCACACCGCGCACCTTGTTGGCGGCGATCTGCTCGCCGTTGCCCGATCCGCCGAAGACCACGCCCAGGGCCTCGACCCCGGCCTCCTGATCGCGCACGACGGCTTGTGCAGCCCGAATGCAGAAGGCGGGATAGTCGTCCTGCGCGTCGTACTCGAGCGGGCCGTGATCGACGAGGTCGTGACCTTCTGCTGCGAGGTGATGCTGCAGCTGGGTCGAGAACTCGAGGCCGGCGTGGTCGGTCGCGATGTGGATGCGCATGGTCAAGATCCTAGGGTCGGCGCTCGGTGGCGGCGGGTCAGGGCGCGATGCCCGCGGCTGCCGGTTTGAACCCGGCGCGGACGTTCTCGCAGCAGGCGGGACGGCAGACGTCGAACCACGGCCCGAGCGCGGTACGGTGCGGCCGCTCGGCGGCGGGCGCTCCCTCGAGACGCTCGACGACGAGGTCGACCAGGCCCGACACGTAGGCCGGATCGACTCCCGGGGTCGGCGTGCGGACCGCGCGCAGTCCGGCCTCCTCCGCGGCCTCGATCGCCTCGGTGTCGAGGTCCCAGAGCACTTCCATGTGGTCGCTGACGAATCCGAGCGGCACGATCGCGACGGCCTTCACCCCGGCGTCGGGGAGCGTCTCGATGACGTCGCAGACGTCGGGTTCGAGCCACGGCTGCGACGGCGGGCCGGAGCGCGACTGGTACACCAGATCCCAGGGCACCGACGCCGCGTCGGGTCGCTCGGCGGCGACGTCCGTCATGATCACCTCGGCCACGGCGCGGTGCTGCGCGGCGTAGGCGCCTCCGTCGCCCCAGTCGACGTCGCGCGGGCCGGAGCGCTTCGCGTCGTCGATCGGGACGCTGTGGGTGGAGAAGAGCACCCGGATCTGCTCGGGTGCGAGACCCTCGTCGAGGAACCCGGCGACGGCCGCGAGCACTCCGGCGCTGAAGGGCGCGACGAAACCGGGGTGGTCGAAGAACTGACGCACCTTGTCGATCGTCACGACGTCGCCGAGGCCCGTCTCGGTGAGCACACGTGCGAAGTCCTCGCGATACTGCCGGCAGCTGGAGAACGAGCTGTAGGCGCTCGTGGCGACGGCGATGAGCGTGGTGTCACCGGCTGCCGCGGCATCCTGCACCGCCTGCTCCAGGTAGGGAGCCCAGTTGCGGTTGCCCCAGTACACGGGCAGATCGATGCCGCGTCGGGCCAGTTCGTCCTCGATGGCCGTCTTCAGCGCACGGTTCTGGTCGTTGATGGGGCTGACGCCCCCGAAGTGGCGGTAGTGGTGCGCCACCTCTTCGAGTCGCTCGTCGGGGATGCCGCGCCCCCGCGTGACGTTGCGAAGGAACGGGATCACGTCGTCCTGGCCCTCGGGCCCGCCGAAGCCGGCGAGCAGGATGCCGTCATAGGCGACGGGTACCTCGATATGGCGCGCACCCGATGCGGATGCGGGAGAAGCGAAGAGAACCTGGGGCTCTTCGCGCTCGTTGACGGGTCGGGCGGCGTCGGTTGCACTCACCCCTCCATCCTCCCACCGCGGTGGCGATGCTAGGGCCCGCTACAGGGTCTTTCCGGGTGGTGGCCGCTCCAGAGCGTAGGCTGAGGGATCGCCCGGCACGCCCGGGCACTGACCCACCCGAAGACCTTGGGAGAACCGCCGTGCCCGGAGAGAACCTCACCCGCATCGAGGCGCAGGAGCGCCGCGCCGTCGTCGACCCGACGGCCGGTATGTCGTACGAGATCGCGCTCGACCTCAACCGTGGTGCGGAGGTGTTCGGCTCCCGCACCACCCTTCGCTTCGCCGCCACGCCCGGCGCCGACACGTTCATCGACCTCATTGCACGCGACGTGCGGGAGATCACCCTCAACGGCCGCTCGATCGACCCCGCGACGGCGTTCGCCGACTCTCGCATCGCGCTGTCGGGCCTCGAGGCGCAGAACGAGCTGATCGTCGACGCCGACTGCCTGTACACCAACACCGGTGAGGGTCTGCACCGGTTCGTCGACCCCGTCGACGGCGAGGTCTACCTCTACTCGCAGTTCGAGGTGCCCGACTCGCGCCGCGTCTTCGCGGTGTTCGAGCAGCCCGATCTGAAGGCCACCTTCCAGTTCACCGTCACGGCGCCCGAGCAGTGGAAGGTCGTGTCCAACTCGCCCACGCCCGCGCCCCAGCGCCACGGCGACGGCACCGCCACGTGGACCTTCGAGCCCACCCCGACCATCTCGTCGTACATCACCGCGCTCGTCGCGGGGCCGTACGAGGCGACCTTCTCGGAGCTCACCAGCGCCTCGGGCCGGGTCATTCCGCTCGGCGTCTACGCCCGCAAGAGCCTCTGGCAGCACCTCGACGCCGACTACGTCTTCGACAAGACGCGCGAGGGATTCGCGTACTTCGAGGAGAAGTTCGACTACCCCTACCCGTTCGCCAAGTACGACCAGCTGTTCGTGCCCGAGTTCAACGCCGGAGCGATGGAGAACGCCGGCGCGGTGACCTTCACCGAGACCTATGTCTTCCGCAGCAAGGTCACCGACGCGGTCAAGGAGCGCCGCGTCGTCACGATCCTGCATGAGCTCGCGCACATGTGGTTCGGTGACCTCGTCACGATGCGCTGGTGGAACGACCTGTGGCTGAACGAGTCCTTCGCAGAGTGGGCGTCGACCATGGCCACCGCCGAGGCGACCGAGTGGACCGAGGCGTGGACCACCTTCAACGCGATGGAGAAGACCTGGGCGTACCGCCAGGACCAGCTCCCCTCGACCCACCCCGTGGTGGCGCAGATCAACGACCTCGAAGACGTGCAGGTCAACTTCGACGGCATCACCTACGCCAAGGGCGGTTCGGTGCTCAAGCAGCTCGCCGCGTGGGTGGGCATCGAGGAGTTCTTCGCCGGTGTCGCGGCGTACTTCAAGAAGAACGAGTGGTCCAACACGGAGCTGTCGGATCTGCTCGTCGAACTCGAGCGCACGAGCGGTCGCGAGCTGTCGACCTGGTCGAAGAAGTGGCTCGAGACGGCCGGGGTGAACACGCTGTCGCCCGAGATCGCGACGTCCGACGATGGGATCATCACGCGGTTCGCCGTGGTGCAGACGGCTCCGGCCGACTACCCCACGATCCGCCCCCACCGGCTGGGCATCGGCTTCTACCGCCTGCAGGGCGATTCGCTGGTGTGTGTGCACCACGAGGAACTCGACGTCGACGGCGACCTCACCGAGGTGCCGCAGCTGAAGGGTCTCGCGCGGCCCGACCTGGTGCTGCTCAACGACGAGGATCTGGCCTACGCCAAGATCCGCCTCGACGAGCACTCCCTTCGCACCGCCATCGCGCACCTGAAGGACATCAGCGACCCGCTGGCCCGCTCGCTGGTGTGGGGCGCGGCCTGGGACCAGACCCGCGACGGTGAGACGGCCGCCAGTGACTACGTCGACCTCGTGCTGCGCAACATCGGCAGCGAGACCGAGTCGACCACCGTGCGCACGACGCTGGGGCAGCTGCAGCTCGCCGCCAACTCCTACGTCACCCCCGCCACCCGCGAGGCAACGCGCGCACGCGTCGCCGACGGTCTGTGGAAGCTTGCGCAGCAGGCCCAGCCCGGCAGCGACAGCCAGCTGCAGTTCGTCACCGCCTTCGCCTCCGCCGCCAGTACAGCGGCGCACACGCAGACCGTGACGGCCCTGCGTGACGGCGAGACGGTGCTCGAGGGGCTGACGATCGACACCGATCTGTCCTGGCAGCTGATGGTGTCGCTCGCCGCCGCCGGCGCGGTCACCGCCGAGGACATCGACGCCGCGCTGGCCGCGGACAACACGGCCAAGGGCGGAGAGTTCGCTGCGCAGGCGCGCGCCGCCCTGCCGACCCTCGAGGCCAAGCGCGCCGCGTGGGCGTCGCTGATCGACCAGGCCGACGCGCCGAACACGATCGTGCGCGCCGCCGCGGCCGGTTTCGTGCACCCCGCCGGACGTGAGCTGCTGTCGGAGTTCGTCGCCCCCTACTTCGACATGCTGCTGCCGATCTGGGAGTCGCGGACCTACCAGATCGCCCAGTACCTCATCGTCGGGCTGTACCCCGCGCCGCTCGCCGACGTGGCGCTGCGTGACGCGACCCGTTCGTGGCTCGCCGATCACCAGGATGCGCCGCCGGCGCTGCGGCGTCTGGTCGCCGAGAACCTCGCCGGAGTCGAGCGCGCGCTCGCGGTGCAGGAACGCGACGCCGAGTAGCAATCCGAGCATGTTCTGACGCCCCGATGCCGCGATGCGGCGCCGGGGCGTCAGTGCGTCCAGGCGTGTGCACACAGCCCGTCCGGATGCGGGATGGGTAGGCTTGGTGCGATGGATGACCCGACGAATCCCGACTTCTGGGCGCAGGTGCTCAAGTGGCTCATCGAGGCGGGTTGGAACCTGCTCACCGTCGCGCTCATCCTCGTGGGCGCGGTTCTGGCGTCGTGGGTGCTGCGCATCTTCATCCGTCGAACGGTGAACCGCATCGTCTCGGGCGCGAAGAGCAAGGCGCGGGTCGACGACACGCAGGCGCTCGAACGCTCGCCGCTGGCCCAGGTGCGGCTCGTGCAGCGCACCCGCACACTCGGCACGATCCTGCAGAACATCGTCAACGTTGCCATCGTCATCATCACCGTGCTGCTGATCGTGCAGGTTCTCGCCCCCAACACCCTCGGCTCGTTCGCATTGCTGTCGGCCGCCATCGGCGCCGGGTTGGGTTTCGGCGCCCAGAACATCGTCAAGGACGTGCTCAACGGCATCTTCATCGTGGCCGAGGACCAGGTCGGCATCGGCGACGTCGTCGATGTGGGGCTCGCGACCGGGGTCGTGGAGTACGTCTCGGTGCGCGTCACCCACGTGCGCGACGTCAACGGCACTCTCTGGTACGTGCGCAACGGCGAGATCACCCGCATCGGCAACATGTCGCAGGGCTGGTCGCGCGTCATCATCGACCTCGCCGTTCCCGTCGACGCCGACGTCGACGCGGTCGAGAAGCAGATGCTCGCTGCGGCCAGGAGTCTGCAGAAGGACCCGAAGTGGCGCACCCGCGTGCTCGAGGACCCCGAGGTCTGGGGTCTGGAGTCCGTCAGCGGGGAAGCGCTCGTGATTCGCCTGGTGATGAAGACGCGGCCCAACGCGAAAGACGACGTGGCCCGGGAGTTGCGCATGCGGCTCAAGCACGCCATCGATGAGATGGGGCTGACACTCCCCCACCTGAACTCCATCACGCTGACCGGCCCCGAGGGCGCCCAGCGCGTGCGCGGCGCCAACCCGCCGATGACGAGGCCCAACCCGGTGTCGAACGATGCCCGCCCGACGTGGAAGCCCAAGCGCACCGGCAAGTCCGGCAGCGGGTCGGGCGACGGCGACGGCTCGGCGCCCCCGCCCTCCGACGAAGAGACGAAGAAATGACGGATGCCGCACCCCGCTCGTTCTACGACGAGGTCGGCGGGCACGAGACGTTCGTCCGGCTCGCCGCGGTCTTCTACCGCGAGGTCGCCGAGGACGATGTGCTGCGCCCGATGTACCCCGAGGTCGACCTCGAACCCGCCGCGCGTCGGCTGGAGATGTTCCTCGCCCAGTATTGGGGCGGCCCCAGCACATACAGCCAGGAGCGCGGTCACCCGCGCCTGCGCATGCGGCACGCCCCCTTCCATGTGAACCCCGACGCCCGGGACCGGTGGCTGGCGCACATGCGCGTCGCCGTCGACGAGCTCGGCCTGTCGCCCCTCCACGAGGCGACCCTGTGGGAGTATCTCGACAGGGCGGCGCACGCCATGGTGAACACGTTCGAGCCGACGGGGATCGGTCCGGCACCGGCCGGCCGCGAGGCGACGGGTCTCTCGGTGGTCGCGCGAAGGCCCGAAGGAAACACGGCGGGCTGAGCGCCGAGGCAGACACGCCGGGCTGTGCGCCCGGCCGACGACGAAGGAGTCGCCATGACCACCGCCACCATCCGCGCCGACGTGCTGGTCATCGGCTGGGGCTTGTCGGGCCTCGTCGCGGCCAGTGAAGCCGTCGCCGCCGGCAAGCACGTCGCCATCGTCGACCAGGAGCCTCGCACCAACCTCGGCGGGCAGGCGTGGTGGTCGTTCGGCGGGCTGTTCTTCATCGACTCCCCCGAGCAGCGCCGTCTCGGCATCCGAGATTCCTTCGACCTCGCCCGGCAGGACTGGCTGGGCGCCGCCGGCTTCGACCGCGAGGAGGACGTGTGGGCGCGGCGGTGGGCGGAGGCGTACCTGCACTTCGCGCACCATGAGAAGCGTGCCTGGCTGCGACAGAAGGGGCTGGGCTTCTTCCCCATCGTGGGATGGGCCGAGCGCGGCGGCTACACCGCGACAGGACCGGGCAACTCCGTGCCGCGCTTCCACATCACGTGGGGCACCGGGCCGGGGGTCGTGGCGCCCTTCCAGGCTGCGCTCGAAGAGGCGGAGCGGCAGGGCAGGCTGACGATTCTGCCGCGGCATCGGGTCACCGCGCTCACCGTCGCGGACGGCGTCGTGACCGGTGCCACCGGCGACCTGCTCGCGCCATCCGGCGCGGCGCGCGGCACGGCCACCTCGCGTGAGGTCGTGGGGGCGTTCGAGATGACGGCGGGCGCGACGATCGTCACGTCCGGCGGCATCGGAGGCAACCACGAGCTCGTCCGCCGACGCTGGCCGGAACGGCTCGGCACCCCGCCCGTATCGATGATCGCGGGGGTCCCCGCCTACGTCGACGGTCACATGCTGGCGGTGGCGGAACAGGCGGGAGCGCGCGAAATCAACGGCGACCGCATGTGGCACTACGTCGAAGGCATCCAGAACTTCCGGCCGGTCTGGCCGCAGCACGGCATCCGCATCCTTCCCGGGCCGTCGTCGATCTGGCTCGACGCGACGGGCCGGCGTCTGCCGGTGCCGCTGTTCCCCGGCTTCGACACGCTCGGCACCCTGGCCCACTTGCGGCGCACGGGGTACGACCACTCGTGGTTCGTGCTGTCGCGCAAGATCATCGAGAAGGAGTTCACACTCTCGGGAAGCGAGCAGAACCCCGATCTCACGGGCAAGGACGTGCGACTTCTGGTCTCGTCGCGGCTGGCCAAGGGCACCGCCGAGCCCGTGCAGGCCTTCCTCGACCGCGGCGCCGACTTCGTCGTACGCGACACCCTCGATGACCTCATCGCGGGCATGCGCGACCTTCCCGGCGGCGAGGTCCTCGATGCCGCGCGGGTGCGCACCGAGGTCGAGGCGCGCGATCGCGAGATCGAGAACGACTTCACCAAGGACGCGCAGATCGCCATGATGCGCTCCGCGCGCGCTTTCCGCGGCGACCGCCTCGTGCGCACCGCCACACCCCACCGGATCCTGGATCGGTCCGCAGGTCCCCTCATCGCAGTGAAGCTGCACGTGCTCACCCGCAAGTCGCTGGGCGGCATCCAGACCGATCTGCAGTCGCGTGCGCTCGCGGCCGACGGGCAGGTCGTGCCGGGGCTCTACGCGGCGGGCGAGGCGAGCGGTTTCGGCGGCGGTGGCATGCACGGCTACCGCGCGCTCGAGGGGACCTTCCTCGGCGGATGCCTCTTCTCGGGGCGCGCCGCCGGACGGGCGGCTGCCGCAGCGGTCTGAATCCGCCGCTCAGGCCCTCGCGCCGGTCGCGCGGACGGGCGTGAGCCCGGCCTTCACCGGACCGCGCACGAGCACGTGGCCGCGGCGCAGACTCAGACGCGTCCACGGCCCGGCGGTGCGCAGCTCGACCGTCTCGGCCCCGCCGATGAAACCGAGGCCGAACGCGGCGAACGCGACGCCCAGCGGCAGCCCGGCCATGGCGGCATCCTGTGCGCCCCACACCGACGCGCGCACGGCGCGCACGGCGTCGTCACCGGCATCTCGCGGCACCGACTCGGCGACGGCGGCGATGCCCCACTGGGCGCGGGTGGCGATCGTCGCGGCATCCAGCGTGCCGGCGGCGTCCCAGCCGCCGCGGGGCGGGGCGACGCCCGCCCACGGAGCCGACACCGCGGCGTCGGGGAGTGTGAGGGCGAGGGGGTCGTCGGAGACGACGAGAGTCGCGGCATCCACAACGATGTCGGTGAGCAGTTCCGGATCCACCGTCGAGGCCCGAAGTCCCAGCACCGTGGGGGTGGAATCGAGCAGTCCGCGGGGGGCCAGCGGCGCGCAGGTCATGACGAGCGTTCCGGATGCCGCCTGCAGCCGCACCGCACCGTCCCCCATCCGCGACGCGCGGGAGGCGAAGGTCGCTGCGTCGGTCGCGGCGCGGTGATCGGGGAAACGGAGGTGGTGCGGCATCGGCTTTAAACTACCAAGCGGCGCTGTGCGCGCCGCGCAGACAGGAGTGAAGTGCCCGATTCGTCCACCGATCCCGTCGCCACGATGCTCTCGGTCATCGACCTGGCGGCGTCCGCTGCCCGTACCACCGAGGACATCTTCACGGGGGCCTCGCACGCGATGCCGAGCGGTCGCGTATTCGGAGGGCAGGTGCTGGCGCAGGCGATCACCGCCGCCGCGCGGACCCTCCCGCCCGAGCGCGTGCCGCACTCGATGCACGGGTACTTCCTGCGCCCGGGCGACGTCACCAAGGGGATCACCCTGTCGGTGGACCGCATCCACGACGGTCGGTCGTTCTCGACCCGCCGCACCCAGGCTTATCAGGAGGGCGTGCCGATCTTCTCGATGATCGCGTCCTTCGAAGACGAGGACCCCGGGGTCGAGCACGGAGCGCCGATGCCGTCGGACGTGCCCGCACCCGAGGACCTCCCCGGTACGGAGGTGCTCGACCCCTCCCGCCACCCGCTGTCTGTGCGGGTACTGGGCGGTGGCCCCATCGAGTGCCGGTACGTGACCTCCCCGATCTACGACACCGTCGAGGGCGCTCACACGCCGCACCAGGCGGTATGGATGCGCACCCGCTCTCCCCTGCCCGACGACCCGGCGGTCCACCGGGCCGTGCTGGCGTACCTGAGCGATCTGACGATTCAGGAGACCGTGCTGCGCGCTCACGGGCTGCCGTGGTCGACGCCGGGGCTCAAGGTGGCGAGCCTCGATCACGCGATGTGGTGGCACCGGTTCGGTCGGGTGGACGAGTGGGTGCTCTACACGCAGGAATCGCCGAGCGCGCGTGGCGGCCGCGGGCTCGCCACGGGCCGCATCCACAGCCGCGACGGCCGGCTGCTGGCCACGGTCGCCCAGGAGATCATGATCCGGGTCCCCGGCGGCAGCTGACGGCCGGCCGCGACGGCCGCGGGTGTTCGGCGCCGTGGCTGCGGGTCTTCAGCGGCGGTGTGCGTACACGATCGGCTCACCAACGTACGGCGCCCAGGCCTGCCGCATCTCCGTGGTGAGGCGCACGGGGCGGCCGGTGGCGCTGCTCACCATCACCACGACCGCCGTCGAGCGGGCATAGAGGGTGCGCGGCGACTCCCCGAGCGGGCTGTAGACGTCGTAGCAGACGTCGATGCTCGAGCCGCCGAGGCGCCCGATCCACAGCTGCACATCGAGCGGTCGCTGCTGGTAGGGCACCGGAGCGAGGTACTCGATCTCCTGGCGCGCGATGAGGGTCATCGTCTCCGCGCCGGCGCTCAGGCCGGAATCGAGCACGGCGGTCGGAGGACCTTCCATGCCCGCGTCAGGGCGCCAGAAGGCACGAAGGCGAGCCTCCTCGAGCAGCTTGAGCATCGAGGTGTTGTTGACGTGATTGAGTGCGTCCAGATCGCCCCACCGCAGCGGGATGGGGACGTGGATCCGCAACGGGGCGGCGTCAGTCACGCGTGAGCTTGCGGTACGTCGACCGGTGCGGGTTGGCCGCGTCGGGGCCGAGTCGCTCGATCTTGTTCGCCTCGTAGGCCTCGAAGTTGCCCTCGAACCAGTACCACTGGCCGGGGTTCTCCTCGGTGCCCTCGTAGGAGAGGATGTGCGTCGCGATGCGGTCGAGGAACCACCGGTCGTGGGTGATGACCACCGCGCAGCCGGGGAACTCCAGCAGGGCGTTCTCGAGCGACTGCAGGGTCTCGACGTCCAGGTCGTTGGTGGGCTCGTCGAGCAGCAGCAGGTTGCCGCCCTCCTTGAGGGTGAGGGCGAGGTTCAGACGGTTGCGCTCACCACCGGAGAGCACGCCGGCCTTCTTCTGCTGGTCCGGTCCCTTGAATCCGAACTTCGACACGTACGCGCGCGACGGGATCTCGATCTTGCCCACCGTGATGATGTCCAGACCGTCGGAGACGACCTCCCACAGCGACTTGTTGGGGTCGATGTTCGAGCGGGTCTGGTCGACGTAGCTGATCTTGACCGTCTCGCCGATCTTCAGCTGGCCGCCGTCGAGCGGCTCGAGCCCCACGATCGTCTTGAAAAGGGTGGTCTTGCCGACGCCGTTCGGGCCGATGACTCCGACGATGCCGTTCGGCGGCAGGCTGAAGCTCAGGCCCTCGATCAGCGGACGGCCGTCGAAGCCCTTCTCGAGCTTCTTGGCCTCGATGACGATCCCACCCAGGCGCGGCCCCGGCGGGATCTGGATCTCTTCGAAGTCCAGCTTGCGGGTGCGGTCCGCCTCAGCGGCCATCTCCTCGTAGCGCGCCAGACGCGACTTCGACTTGGCCTGGCGCCCCTTGGCGTTGGAGCGGACCCATTCGAGTTCGTCGGCGAGCCGTTTGGCGAGCTTGGCGTCCTTCTTGCCCTGAACGGCGAGGCGCTCGCCCTTCTTCTCCAGGTACGTCGAGTAGTTGCCCTCATAGGCGATCAGCCGACCACGGTCGACTTCGGCGACCCATTGCGCGACGTTGTCGAGGAAGTACCGGTCGTGTGTGACGGCGATGACGGCGCCCGAGTACTTCTGCAGGTGCTGCTCGAGCCAGAGCACACTCTCGGCGTCGAGGTGGTTGGTGGGCTCGTCGAGAAGCAGCAGGTCGGGCTTCTGCAACAGCAGCTTCGTCAGCGCGACACGGCGCTTCTCGCCGCCGGAGAGGTTCGCCACCGAGGCGTCGGCCGGGGGCGTGCGCAGGGCGTCCATCGCCTGCTCGAGCTGGGAGTCGAGGTCCCAGGCATCCGCCGCGTCGATCTCCTCCTGCAGCGTGCCCATCTCCGCCAGAAGCGCATCGAAGTCGGCATCGGGGTCGGACATGAGCGCCGAGATCTCGTTGAAACGGTCGACCTTCGCCTTGATGGCGATGCCCTCCTGGATGTTCTCCAGCACCGTCTTGGACTCGTCGAGCTCCGGCTCCTGCATGAGGATGCCGACGGTGAAGCCGGGGGTGAGCTTCGCCTCGCCGTTGGAGGGGGTGTCCATCCCCGCCATGATCTTCAGGATCGTCGACTTGCCGGCGCCGTTCGGTCCGACCATGCCGATCTTCGCGCCCGGCAGGAACGACATGGTGACGTCGTCCAGGATCAGCTTGTCGCCGACCGCTTTGCGGGCACGGACCATCTGGTAGATGTACTCAGCCACGGGGGTAAACGCTCCTTAGATGCGCGGGAATCGGATGCTCGAGAGCATCGTCGCGCGGCGACAGGACATGCGAGAGGTCCTCAGCCACACCCGGTCAAGTCTACGGGGCGTTCTGGTCGGCCCCGCCCGGGGCGCCGGGGGCGCCCGGGACCGCCGAACTCACCAGTCGATGGGGCGGGTCTCGCCCAGCAGGCAGACGCCGCCGGCGAGTGCCGGTACGACCGACGTCACGAGGGCGCCGGTGACCGGACCGACCTGACCCAGGAGGCACTCCTCTCCCCACTGGACGGAGAACTCCAGCGTCTCGGCCGCGTTGCCGATCGTCGACATGTCTTCCGTCACCTGCATCGCCCCTTTGTCGAAGCCCGCGGCGACCAGGGCATCGACGTAGGCTCGCCCTTCGGCGTTCTGCGGCGACTCCCACACCGTCTGCGCGACGGCGGTGAACAGGGGCAGGTTGTCTTCGGCGGAGCCGTCGGGCAAGAGCACCGGACCGGTCGGCTCAGGCGTCGAGGCGGAGGGCGTAGGCGCCGGCTCGACGGCCGTCGTGGGCGCCGGCTCGGGTACCGGAGTCGCCGCGCACCCCGTCGCGAGGAGCAGTGCACTCGCGAGGGTCAGCGCGGCTCGCCCGGCGCGCCCACCCGAACGCCCACCGCGCGCAACCGCGACCGGAGTTCCTGGTTCAGGGGCAGATGACGTGGGATGACGGAGCACCCCGGAAGTCTAGGGTGAGTGCGCCTCCCCACGAGGTCAGAAGGGCGTCTCCTCGCCGTCTGCGAGGTGCGGCGCGCCCGCGGTGACGAGCGCGGGTTCCCCCGTCGACGGGGTCGAGGGGTCCCCCGCTGCACCCGGCCCGGCGGTGTTCCCGTTTTCGTCGTCCGAACCACCCGCGGGCGGCAGCGCCCAGCCGTCGGCGTCGACGTGAGCGGTCGGAGCAGGCTCCGCCGGCACGCCACCGGGCGCCTCGGCTCCACGCGCCGCGCGGGTGAAGGTGGTGGTGCCCCAGCGCAGGTCGGGCCCGATGGCGTGCGCGTCGACATCGGCGGTGACCCCGCTGCGACTGTCGTTCTCCCAGGTGCGCAGGCGCAGGGTGCCGACCACGATGACGCGGTCTCCCTTGCGCAAGGACCTCAGCGCGTGCTCGGCCAGGCTGCGGAACGCCGACACGTGGTACCAGTTCGTATAGGCGTCGACCCACGTGTTCGCTTCCTTGTCGAACCGACGCTGAGTACTGCCGACACGGAAGGCGACGACGACGTCGCCGCCGGCCGTGGACCTCCGCTCCGGATCGGCGGCGAGGTTGCCGGTGACGGTGATCAATTCGCTCATGGTGGGACCTGTCCTCTCGATGTGGAGCGGGGGTTTCCCCGCCGCTTCGGCACCCGCGTGCCCGTCGGGTGCCGAAGCGCTTCCACCATGCCCATGCCGGACCGCAGGCGATGCGGGCAGGCACCCGTTCCGGGGATGCATCCGCGCGATCCCCTCCTGTGGAGGGCGCGGTGCCTGCTGTGCCCGGCGCGAACCGGGATGTCCGTGGTCGGACATACGTTCGAGTCCAGGAGGCGTCGATGATCACAATGCAGGCCCCCGTGCTGGTGAAGTCCGCGACGGGCAGCAAGCTCGTCGACGCCGCGCCTGACCTCTGGCGCGTGGTCAGCCGCGACGGACGCGTGGTCGGGCACCTCGGCCGCGTAGCCGAGGGATCCGACGTGAGGTACAGGGCGCTCCGCTACCACCCGGGCCGGGGCCGGCTCATCCCGATCGGCGAGTTCTGGTCTGCCGACGATGCCGTGCAGTGCTTGTTCTCGAGCCGGTGACGTCGGCGAGGACGCCCCGCGTCACAAACGCGCCCGGCCCGCGAATCGTGCGGTTGACTGACGGTGTGACACGACGGGTGCTGCAACTGCTGGGAGGGCTGCTGCTCTTCGGGGCGGGCTGCGCTCTGATGGTGCAGGCGGGCATCGGTTTGGATCCCTGGACCGTGCTGGCCCAGGGGATCTCTCGGCAGACCGGGATCGGCATCGGCTGGGTGGCCAACCTGCTCGGATTCCTGGTGCTTCTCCTGTGGATCCCGCTGCGTCAGCGGCCCGGGGTTGGCACGGTGGCCAACATCGCCCTCGTCGGCACCAGCATGCAGCTGACGATCTGGGTCGTCCCCCCGCCGACCGGCTGGCTCGCGCAGGGTGCGGTGTTCTTCGCCGGGCTCGTGGCCGTAGGCGTGGCATCCGGCCTCTACATCGGCGCGCGGTTCGGACCCGGCCCGCGCGACGGGCTGATGACGGGCCTCAACGCGCGGTTCGGCTGGCCGATCTGGACCTGCCGTTTGGTGGTCGAAGCGACCGTGCTGGTGGCCGGGTGGCTGCTGGGTGGCACGGTCGGACTGGGAACCGTGCTGTTCGCCGTGCTCATCGGACCGCTCGTGCACGCCACGCTGCCGTGGTTCGACACGCGGCGTCCCTCGGCGAAGGAACCCGCCGAGGCGCCGCAGCCTTCCGCGTGACCCTCAGTGCTCGCGGAACTGCGGCCACTCCGAGCCCGGGGTCATCTGCGCGTGCAGTGCACCCTTCGCAGCCTCCATCGACGGATACATCCCGTGCACGTCGTCGGCTCCCGCCATGGTGACGACGTAGGCCTCCTCCATCTTTCGGATCGTTCCGGCGACGCCCCCGCTCCCGTATGCCACCCAGAGCTGCGTGCGCTTCTCACCTGCACTCATCCTCGAACCCCTTTCGACACGTGCACGCTACGCCGCAGATCGGCGGACCGCCATGGACCCCCCCACCGAAGTCGGCACGTGATCCCGGTAGCCTGGACGGGACCCCCCGTAGCTCAGTGGATAGAGCAGGAGCCTTCTAATCTCTTGGTCAGGCGTTCGAATCGCCTCGGGGGGACGTCAGGTCGGCGTCGGGGGCCACACGTAGGATGGAGCCCATGGTGGCGGCTTCAGAAAACGACAGGCTCGTGTGGATCGACTGCGAGATGACGGGACTGGACCTCGCCGTCGATGAGATCGTCGAGATCGCCATCGTGATCACCGACTTCGAACTGCGCGCAGTCGATCCGGGTTTCCAGATCGTCATCAAGCCGGATGCCTCGGCGCTGGCGAACATGAACGACTTCGTGACCACGATGCACGAGTCCTCCGGACTGCTCGCCGAGTTGCCGCAGGGCGTCAGCCTCGCGCAGGCCGAGCACGAGGCCCTGGAGTACATCCAGCGCTTCGTCCCCGTCGAGGGCAAGGCTCCCCTCGCGGGCAACACGATCGGCACCGACCGCATGTTCCTCGCCAAGTACATGCCGCGTGTCGACCGCTGGCTGCACTACCGCAACGTCGACGTCTCGAGCATCAAAGAGCTCTCGCGGCGCTGGTACCCCCGCGCGTACTTCAACGCGCCGGCGAAAGAGGGCGGGCACCGGGCCCTCGCGGACATCCAGGAATCGATCCGCGAACTCGCGTACTACCGCGCCGCGGTCTTCGTGCCCGAGCCGGGTCCCTCCAGCGACGAGGCACGTGCCGCCGCGGCATCGGCCGTGTCGTCATTCGCTCCAGAGATGTGAGAGAATTTAGAGGTTGCCCGCTCAGGCGGGAAGACATGGTGGGTATAGCTCAGTTGGTAGAGCGCGGCCTTGTGGTGGCCGATGTCGCGGGTTCGAGCCCCGTTACTCACCCCAAGAAGTGCCGAGAGGCACGATGATGATCGATATGGATGCTGCGGCGTTCGAGGCGCTCGTCGTGGACGAACTGGATCGCCTTCCGGATGACATGGTCGGCGGACTCGACAACGTCGTGTTCGTCGTCGAGGACCTCCCCGAAGACGGCAGCCTCGATCTGTTCGGCCTGTACGACGGCTGGGCCCTCACCGAGCGCGACCGCTACGGCATGGGCGAACTGCCCGACCGCATCATCGTCTATCGGCAGCCGCACCTGCACGCCTGCGGGTCGGTCGAAGAGCTTCGCGACGAGGTGCACACCACGCTGGTGCACGAGATCGCGCACTTCTACGGCATCGACGACGACCGCCTGCACGAACTGGGATGGGCCTGATGGGCCTCGCAACGCCGGATCTCGACGAGATCACACGTCTGGACGAGCTCGCCGAAGCTGACCGTCCGTGGCAGACGGTGGTGTGGAACGACCCGGTCAACCTCATGAGCTACGTCGTGCACGTGTTCCGCGAGTACTTCGGGCACTCCCCCGAGGTCGCGACCCGCCTCATGCTCGCCGTCCACCACGAAGGACGCGCGGTCGTCGCGGAGGGTGCACGCGAACAGATGGAGCTGCACACGCAGGCGATGCACGACTACGGGCTCTGGGCGACCGTGCAGCAGGCGCCGGCATGACCGACACCGGTCCCATCGTCATGGAGATCACCCTCGTCGAGGGTGCCCACCTCGCCGACCTCGTCTCGCAATTCCTCGAGCTGCTCGATGAGGGCGGCCGTTCGGGCGCTCGCCCGCCCGATGACCCGGCCATCGCGCGACTCGTCCCGGACGCGTACCGGGACGACGCGGATGCCGCGCGTGAATTCCGCGCGCTGACGGCATCCGATCTGCTGGGTCGCCGCCGCGACGATGCGCGCGCCGTGCTCGACGACCTCTCCCCCGGCGGACAGGGGCTGCATCTCACTGACGTGCCTCCCGATTCCCTTGCCGAGACACTCGCGGTGACGCTCACGGGCGAGCGCGGCCGCGCCTGGTTGCGCACCCTGAACGCGCTGCGCCTCGTGCTGGCGACCCGCTTGGGCATCGACGGCGAGGACGACCACGACGCCGGTGACCGGCGCTTCGCCATCTACGACTGGCTCGGCTATCGGCTGGACGGATTGGTCGCCGCACTCGGGCGATGACCTGAGCCGCTTCGCGGCCGTTTCGTCAGGGGATCTGGAAGACGTGCGTCGCGCGCTCGCGAGGGCTGTTGCGTGCGAGGTGGCGTTCTTCCTGCTCGGCCCAGCGAGTCCAGTACGGGCGGAAACCGTCGCCGTCGCGCGCCAGTGCCCGCGCTTGGCGGGAGACCGCCGGCGACTCGAGCCACGCGCGCACGTCGCCGAGCCGCGCGTTCTCCGGGGTGAGCAGGCCCGCGCCCTCGACGATCAGTGGCAGGGAGGGGTCCACCGCGTGCGCCTCGGCGCGCGTGCCGGACTCCCAGTCCCACCGCTGCCAGACACCGATCAACCCGCGCGCGTGGGGGCGGAGGATCTGGTCGCGCGCGTAGACGGCACCCTCAAAGAGGCCGTCCCACCCGGGATACAGGGAGTCCAGCGCCACCAGCTGCACCCGACCGCGCTGCGGCCATCGGGCCACCAGTTCGCGCGCGAGCG
The DNA here is from genome assembly GCF_030246905.1 of Microbacterium sp. zg-Y818. Taxonomy (NCBI): domain Bacteria; kingdom Bacillati; phylum Actinomycetota; class Actinomycetes; order Micrococcales; family Microbacteriaceae; genus Microbacterium; species Microbacterium sp. zg-Y818. The sequence continues at coordinate 1,504,977 of NZ_CP126741.1, forward strand.
TGGACTTTCCCGCGCCGCTGCGGCCGTCGATGAGGACCACCGGATTGGACGCGCCCACGGCTCGTACCGCAGCGACGAGACGATCCGTCGCCGCGCGAAGAGCCGGGGACAGCGCGCGGTCGTTACTTCTTGAGGGCGCGGATGACACGGCTCAGTGCGCGACCGGCGACCCAGACGAAGGGAATCGCCACCGCGAGGAACGAGACGATGTTCGGCTCGAACCGCAGATCATCGCCCTTGCGCACGTATGCGCCGAGCGGGATGGCATAGCCGCCACCGCCCCCGCCGCCGTTCCCGTCGGCATCCGCTCCGCCGCCGAACCCCGTCCAGGCGAGGGCGACAGGGACGAGGGTGATGCCGTCGAGCTCCTGCTTCTCTCCGTAGACGCTGGTGACGCCGTAAGAAGCGGACTGCTTGCCGAGGTCCAGTGCGATGTTGGCCATTCCCCCACCGTACCGGGCCGCGCGCCTGCGGCCCAGCATCCGGTGGGTCAGTGCTCGGGTGGGCCCTGGGGGCGGCGCTCCGGGCGGGGATTAGTCGGCAGAGCGCCGAGGTCCCGGGTGCCGCCCAGCAGCGTCGCGCGGGTGACGGCGGCGCGGCCGAATCGCTCGCGGGCTCCGTCAAGGGCCTCCTCAACGCGGCGCCAGTCCTCGTCGTCGTCCCAGAGGGCCAGTGGCGCGCCGCCGGCGGGTCGCAGGTTCTCGGCGCGCACGCCGATGAGCCGCACCGGCATGCGCAGGTCGATCTGGTGGAACAGGTCCCACGCGGCATCCCCGATGCGCTGCCCCACCGCGGTCGGTTCGGGAAGCGTCTGCGACCGGGTGAGCGTGCTGAAGTCGGCGAAGCGCAGCTTCAGGGCGATGGTGGCCGCCTCCCAGCCGTTCCCGCGCAAGCGGGCGCCGACGCGGTCGGCGAGCCGGCGCAGTTCGGTGCGCAGCACGGCGGGGTCGGCGATGTCGTCGTGGAAGGTCTCCTCATGTCCGACGCTCTTCTCGATGCGCTCGGTCTGCACCTCACGGGCATCGACGCCTCGCGCGAGGTGCCACACCCGCTCGCCCATCGCCGGACCGAGCGCTCGGTTCAGCACACCGCGCGGGGTGGCGAGCACATCGGCCACGGTGCGGATGCCGCGGGTCTCCAGCGCCACGGTCGCCTTGGGGCCGACCCCCCACAGGGCGCTCACCGGGCGCGCGGCGAGAAACGCCTGGGTGTCGGATGCGCGGACTATCAACAAGCCGTCGGGCTTGGAGATGGTGGATGCCATCTTCGCGACGTGCTTGGTGGCCGCGACCCCGACGCTGCACGTCAACCCGGTCTCGTCGAGCACGCGCACCCGCAGCAGCCGTCCGATCTCGCCGGGCGATCCCCAGAGGCGGCGCGCTCCGTGAACGTCGAGGAACGCCTCGTCGATCGACAGCGGCTCGACCAGCGGGGTGATCGAGTGGAAGATCTCCATGACCTGCTGGGACAGGGCGAGGTAGCGGTCGAAGTGCGGGGCGACGACTGTCGCCTGCGGGCACAGGCGCAGGGCCTGGCTGACCGGCATGGCCGACCGTACGCCGAAGCGGCGCGCCTCGTACGAGGCGCTCGAGACGACGCTGCGCCCCTCGGGCGACCCGATGATGATGGGCTTGCCCTTCAGCGACGGGTCGTCGAGCACCTCCACGGCGGCATAGAAGGCATCCATGTCGACGTGGAGGATGCGCGTGCCGGTGTCGTCGGCGCCGTCCGGCGAGACGATGCGCCCCGTTCCGTCCCCGCGTCCCATAACCCCATCATCCCCGCATCCCCCGACACCCGAGTGGGTATTCGGGTTCGCGAGTGAGTATTCGGTACGACGGGTGATTACTCACTCGGCTCCGCGAATACTCACTCGCGCCGGCGAATACTCACTCGGCGGCGCGGGAGAGGATCAGCTCGCGCACGCGCGCGGCGTCGGCCTGGCCCTTCATCGCCTTCATGACGGCGCCGATCACCGCTCCGGCGGCCTGCACCTTGCCGTCGCGGATCTTCGCCATCACGTCGGGCTGGGATGCCAGCGCCTCGTCGATCGCCGCGATCAGCGCGCCGTCGTCCGAGACCACCGCGAGCCCGCGGGCGTCGACGACCTCCTGTGGCGAGCCCTCGCCGGCGATGACGCCCTCGAGCACCTGCCGGGCCAGCTTGTCGTTGAGCGTGCCGGCATCGACGAGAACCTGCACCGCGGCGACATCGGCCGGCGACACCAGTTCGCTCGGCTCCCGGCCCGCCGCGTTCGCGAGGCGCGTGATCTCGCCGGTCCACCACTTGCGGGCGGCGGCGGGCGATGCGCCGGCGGCGATGGTCGCTTCGACCTCGCCCAGCAGGCCGCCGTTGGCGACGTCCTGGAACTCGAGGTCGGTGAATCCCCAGTCCGCCTTCAGCCGGCGGCGCCGGGCAGCCGGCGGCTCCGGAAGCGCCGCACGCAGCTCTTCGATCAGCTCCGCGGAGGGCACCACGGGCAGCAGGTCGGGCTCCGGGAAGTACCGGTAGTCGTCGGCGTCGGACTTCGGCCGACCGGGAGAGGTGGTGCCGGTGTCCTCGTGCCAGTGGCGCGTCTCCTGGATGATCGTGCCGCCGTCGGCGAGGATGGCCGCCTGCCGCTGGATCTCGTACCGCACCGCCCGCTCGACCGACCGCATCGAGTTGACGTTCTTCGTCTCGGTGCGGGTGCCCAGCGGCGGCGTCGGCTCACCGGGGGCGACGCGGGGACGCAGCGACACGTTCGCGTCGCAGCGGAGGTTGCCTCGCTCCATGCGGGCCTCGGAGATGCCGAGGCCACGCACGATGTCGCGGATCGTCGCGATGTACGCCTTGGCGATCTCGGGCGCGCGGTGCTCGGCCCCGATGATCGGCTTCGTCACGATCTCGACCAGCGGCACGCCGGCGCGGTTGTAGTCGACGAGCGAGTACTCGGCGCCCTGGATGCGACCGGTCGACCCGCCCATGTGGGTGAGCTTGCCGGCATCCTCCTCCATGTGCGCGCGCTCGATCGGGATCACCACGGTGTCGCCGTCGGCGAGCTCGATCTCGACCTCGCCCTCGAAAGCGATCGGCTCGTCGTACTGCGAGATCTGGTAGTTCTTGCCCAGGTCCGGGTAGAAGTAGTTCTTTCGCGCGAAGCGGCTCGACGGCGCGATCGAGCAGCCGAGGGCCAGGCCCAGGCTGATCGACGACCGAACGGCCTCGGCGTTGACCACCGGCATCGAGCCGGGAAGACCCATGTCCACCGGCGCGACGAGGGTGTTCGGACCCGCGGCGTGGTTCTTCTCGTTGGCGGGGTTGCCCGCGCCGGAGAACATCTTCGTCTCGGTGTTGAGCTCGACGTGCACCTCGAACCCGAGAACGGGCTCGAACAGTTCGAGGGCCTTGTCGAAGTCCATCAGCTTTGCCTTGGCCATCAGCGGGTCCCTCCCAGGATCGGTGCGCGGTCCAGCAGCGGGCCACCCCAGCGGTCGACGAGCATCGCCTCCACGGCGGCGCCCACTCGATACAGACGGGCGTCCTCGCGCACCGGGGCGAGGAACTGGATGCCGACGGGCAGGCCGTCCTCGGCCGCGAGCCCCGAGGGGATCGAGATGCCCGGAACCCCCGCGAGGTTCGCGGGGATGGTGGTGACGTCGTTGAGGTACATCTGCAGCGGGTCGTCGATCTTCTCGCCGAGGCGGAACGCGGTCGTCGGCGCAGAAGGCGTGGCGATGACGTCCACCTGCGTGAAGGCCTCGTCGAAGTCCCGCTGGATGAGCGTTCGCACCTTCTGGGCGGAGCCGTAGTACGCGTCGTAGTAGCCGGCCGACAGTGCGTAGGTGCCGAGGATCACGCGCCGCTTGACCTCGGGACCGAACCCGGCGTCGCGCGTGGCCGCCATGACGTCCTCGACGGTGCCGCCGGGAACGTTCACGCGCATGCCGAAGCGCACCGAATCGAACTTCGCCAGGTTGCTGGATGCCTCGGCGGGCAGGATCAGGTAGTACGCGGCGACGCCGTATTCGAAGTGCGGGGCGCTGATCTCGACGATCTCGGCGCCCTGGGCCTGCATCGCCTCGAGAGCCTCGTGGAACGATGCCGACACCCCGGCCTGGAAACCGCTGTCGGGGAGCTCCTTGATGACGCCGACCCGCAGTCCCTTGAGCACTTCGCCCCGGGCGCCCTCGCGGGCAGCCTCGGCGAACGACGGCCACCGGTCGGTGAGCGAGGTCGCGTCGTGCGGGTCGTGACCGGCGATGACGTCGTGCAGCAGCGCCGAGTCCAGCACGGTGCGCGAGACCGGCCCGACCTGGTCGAGGCTGGATGCCAGGGCGATCGCACCGTATCGGCTCACGCCGCCGTAGGTCGGCTTCATACCGACCGTGCCGGTGACGTGCGCGGGCTGGCGGATGGAGCCGCCGGTGTCCGAGCCGAGCGCGAGGGGCGCCTCGAAAGCGGCGACGGCCGCGGCCGAGCCGCCACCCGAGCCACCGGGGATGCGGTCCAGATCCCACGGGTTGTGGGTGGGGCCGTACGCCGAGTGCTCGGTGGAGGAGCCCATGGCGAACTCGTCCATGTTGGTCTTGCCCAGCGGCACGAGGCCGGCGGCGCGTGAGCGCGCGACGACCGTCGCGTCGTAGGGCGACATGAAGCCCTCGAGGATCTTCGACCCGCTCGTGGAGGGCATGTCGGTGGTGACCAGCACGTCCTTGATCGCCAGCGGGACGCCGGCGACGGGGCCGAGCTGCTCTCCGGCGGCGCGGCGGCGGTCGATGTCCGCGGCGACGTCGAGCGCGTGGTCGCTGACGTGGAGGAACGCGTGCACGTCGCCGTCGACGGCGGCGATGCGGTCGAGATGTGCCTGCGTGGCCTCGACGCTGGACACCTCGCCGGCGGTCAGAGCGGAGGCGAGGTCCGCGGCGGTCAGGCGGGTCAGATCGGTCACTGCTCTTCTCCCAGGATCGCGGTCACGCGGAAGCGGCCGTCGGCGGCGTCGGGTGCGTTCTGCAGCACCTGGTCGACGGTGAGCATGTCGCCCGGAACGTCGGGACGGAACACGTTCTGCAACGGAACCGGGTGACTCGTCGCGGGGACGTCGGCCGTGGCGACCTGCGACACCTTCGCGATGTTGTCGACGATCACGTCGAGCTGGCCGGTGAGCTGCTCGACCTCCTCGTCGCTGAGCTGGATCCGGGCGAGCACACCGAGGTGGCGGACGAGATCGGGGGTGATTTCTGACACCCCGCAAGTCTACTTGGGCCGCTCGGCAGCGCCGTGCGGATGAGCGTGCCGCTGAGCGCGACAGGGGCACCCCCGAACGCGGCCTAGGCTGTCCAGGTGATCGACGTCGACCCGCCGCGCCCCTGGATCCGCAGCTACGCAGAAGGGGTTACCGCCGACCTCGCCCCGTTGACGGGCTCTCTCGTGGACCTTGTAGCCACCTCCGCCCGTGACTTCCCCGACGCGCCGGCGCTGGAATTCTTCGGACGCGAGACCACCTACCGCGCCCTGCAGGACCAGATCGACCGGGCCGCCGCCGCCCTGCACGCCCGAGGCGTGCGAGCAGGCGATCCTGTCGCGCTCGTGCTCCCCAACTGCCCACAGCACATCGTCGCGTTCTACGCCGTGCTGCGCCTGGGCGCGGTGGTGGTGGAGCACAACCCGCTCTACACCGCCCGCGAGCTGCGCAAGCAGTTCGAGGACCACGGCGCACGTCACGCGATCGTGTGGAGCAAGGTGGTCGCGACGCTGCAGGACTTCCCCGACGATCTCCCCGTCCCCGACATCATCTCGGTCGACATCACCACCGCACTGCCGACGACCAAGCAGATCGCCCTGCGGCTACCGGTGGCCAAGGCCCGAGCATCGCGTCATGCCCTCACCGAGCCGGTCGTCGATGTGACGCCGTGGCAGCAGATCGTCGCGCACGAGCCCTTGCCGGCATCGCACCCCGGCCCCGGTACCGATGACCTCGCGATCATCCAGTACACCAGCGGCACCACCGGCAGCCCCAAGGGCGCCGCGCTCACCCACCGCAACCTGCTCGCCAACGCCGTGCAGGCGCGTTCGTGGGTGCCCAGCGTCGAGCGTGGCAAGGGGTGCGTTTTCTACGCCGTGCTTCCGATGTTCCACGCCTACGGACTGACCCTGTGCGTCACGTTCGCGATGTCGATGGGCGCGCGGCTGGTGCTGTTCCCGAAGTTCGATGCGGACCTCGTGCTGGCCGTGGTCAAGAAGCGTCCCGCCACGGTCTTCCCCCTGGTGCCCCCCATCGCCGAGCGCCTGCTGACCGTGGCGCGCGAGCGCGGCGTATCGCTGCAGGGCATCCAGATCGCCATCTCGGGCGCCATGGCGCTCCCCCACGAACTGGTGGTGCCCTTCGAGGAGGCCACCGGCGGATACCTCGTGGAGGGATACGGCCTGTCGGAGTGCTCCCCCGTTCTGATCGTGAACCCCGTCGCACCCAACCGCGAGCCGGGCACCGTGGGTCTCCCCCTCCCGGGCACCGAGTGCCGCGTCGTGGATCCCGACGAGCCGACCGTCGACGTCGCCCCGGGGGAACGCGGCGAGCTCGTCGTACGCGGGCCCCAAGTGTTCCGTGGCTACTACGGCCACCCCGAGGAGACCGAGCGAGCGTTCGTTGACGGCTGGTTCCGTACCGGCGACATCGTGACCATCGACGACGCCGGTTTCGTGCGCATCGTCGACCGCATCAAGGAGCTCATCATCACCGGCGGGTTCAACGTGGCGCCCACCGAGGTCGAGATCGCCCTGCGCCAGCACCCGCACGTGCTGGATGCCGCCGTCGTCGGCCTTCCCAGCGCCCACTCCGGCGAAGAGGTCGCCGCCGCGATCGTCGTCGACGGCGACGCCCACGTGGACATCGAGGCGGTGCGGGAGTTCGCACGCGGCATCCTCACCCCTTACAAGGTGCCCCGACGCATCTTCGTCGTCGAGGAGCTGCCGCGATCGATGATCGGCAAGGTACTGCGCCGACAGGTGCGCGAATCGCTGGAAAAGCTCATCGCGGCCGAGTGAGCGCAGCCGCCGCGGGGCGAACCCTGATCAGGGCGACCCGCGTCGGCGGCACCCTCACTCCGCGGCGGGCGGCGCCCCCAGAGCCTCGGGCCCCTGCTCGACGAGCACTTTGAACTGCGCGGCGTCGATGATGCGCACGCCCAGCTGCTCGGCCTTGGCGAGCTTGGATCCCGCCCCGGGCCCGGCGGCGACGAAGTCGGTCTTCTTCGAGACACTGGATGCCGCTTTGCCCCCTGCCGCCATGATCGCCTCGAGTGCCCCCTCGCGGGTGTAGCCCTCAAGCGACCCGGTGGCGACGACCGTCACGCCGTCGAGCACCCCGCCGCCGGCGGTCGCCGCGCCGGGTCCCGGGTGACCGGGCGTGGCCAACTGCGCGCCGGCGGCCTGCCAGCGCTCGACGATGTCGCGGTGCCAGTCCACCTCGAACCAGTCGATGAGAGCGTCGGCGATGATGCCACCCACGCCGTCGACGGCGGCGAGCTCGTCGCGGGATGCCGCGCGGATCGCGGCGACGGAGCCGAACCACTGCGCCAGCGCGCGGGCGGCCACCGGCCCGACGTGGCGGATGTTCAGCGCGACGAGGAACCGCCACAGCTCCTTGGTCTTGGCCTTCTCGAGCTCGTCGAGCAGGGTCAGCGCCTGGGCCGAGGGCTGCGGACCCGTCAGGCCCTGCTTCTTCTCGGCCGGGCTGGGGTTGCGCCGGAAGGGCGCCCGGCGCACGGGCTCACCGGTGGTGTCGTCGACACGGGGCTCGCCGGTCTCGGCATCGCGCACCACCACTTCGATGGGTACGAGCTGCTCCAGGGTCAGGTCGAACAGTCCTGCCTCGGTCTGCAGCGGCGGAACGTCCGGCACGGTGGGTTGGGTCAAGGCGGCAGCGGTCACCTCTCCCAGCGCCTCGATGTCGAGGGCGCCGCGAGAGCCGATGTGCTCCACCCGCCCTCGCACCTGAGCCGGGCAGGCGCGCGTGTTGGGGCAACGCAGGTCGATGTCGCCCTCCTTCGCCGGCGCGAGCGGCGTGCCGCACTCGGGACAGTTCGCAGGCATGACGAACGCGCGCTCCGAGCCGTCGCGCAGCTCCACGACCGGGCCCAGCACCTCAGGGATGACATCGCCCGCCTTGCGCAGCACCACCGTGTCGCCGATGAGCACGCCCTTCGCCTTGACGACCTCCTGGTTGTGCAGGGTCGCCTGCCGCACGACGCTGCCGGCCACCTGGGCCGGCGCCATGATCGCGAACGGGGTGGCGCGGCCGGTGCGGCCCACCGACACCACGATGTCGAGCAGCTTCGTGTTCACCTGCTCCGGCGGATACTTGTAGGCGATCGCCCACCGCGGAGCACGGCTGGTGGCGCCCAGCTCGCCGTGCAGGTCGAGCTCGTCGATCTTCACCACCACGCCGTCGATCTCGTGCTCGACGGCATGCCGGTGCTCGCCGTACTGCTCCACGAACGACACCACGCCGTCGACGTCGTCATAGGTTCGGAAGTACGGGCTCGTGGGCAGCCCCCATTCGGCGAGCAGCCCGTAGACCTCGCTCTGCGTGGCCACCGGCGGGTTCTGCCAGGCGCCGATGCCGTGCACGAAGAGGCGCAGCGAAGCCAGGCGCGCCTGCCCGGCCTCGAGCTCCATCCCGCTCTTCTTCTCCAGCTGCTGTCGCAGGCCACCGCTGGCGGCATTGCGCGGATTGGCGAAGGCAGGAAAGCGTCGGGCGGCGCTGCGCGTCGCCTTCTCCTCGTCGACGCCGCGGGCGAGCGACTCGGCGAGCACACGGTCGCGCAGGCGCGCCTGGAGGGCGTTGAGCTCGTCGAACGCCGCCACCGGGATGAACACCTCACCGCGCACCTCCACCAGCGGCGGGTGCCCGGTTCCCGACAACCTCGACGGGATGCCGGCCACGCGCAGCGCATTCACCGTGACGTCCTCGCCCACGCGGCCGTCACCGCGCGTGGCGGCGGAGGTGAGCACCCCGTTCTCGTAGCGCAGGCTGATCGCCAGGCCGTCGATCTTCAGCTCCGTCAGCCACCGGACGGTGCGACCGGCAGCGGCCTGCGTCTTCATGCACCAGTCGCGCAGCTCGTCCACGCTGAAGACGTTGTCGAGACTGAGCATGCGCTCGGCGTGCTCCACCGGCGCGAACATCGACGACTGCGCCGCACCCACGGTCTGCGTCGGCGAGTCCTGACCCGCAAGCTCGGGGTGCTCACGCTCGAGCTGCTCGAGCCGCCGCATCCATCCGTCGTAGGTGGCGTCGTCGACGATCTCGGCGTTCTCGCCGTAGTACGCGTCGCGTGCGTTCAGGATGCGTTCGGTGAGATCACCCGCCTCGGCTCGGGCTTCGTCGAGGGGCGCGGGCGTGAAGTCAGCGGCATCCGTCACCCCGCAAGTGTAGGACGAGCCGCCGACGTCACGCCGGGACGGGAGCCGCCGACACCGTCCGGTCGATGGTGAACTGCCCGAGCACGCGCGTGCCGACGTACAGCACAGCGGTCTGCCCCGGAGCGACACCGTCGAACGGCGTCTGCGGGGTCACCGTCAGCACCCCGTCGGCGATCTCCGCGCGTGCCGGCACCGGATCTGCGTGCGCCCGGATCTGCACGTCGCAGTCGAAGGCGTTCTCAGCGGGCGGGCGGCCGGCCCAGGTGAAGCGCTCCCCCGCGATCTGCGCGGTGGCGAGGGCCTCCTTGGGACCCACGACGACGGTGTTGGTGACGGGGCGCACCTCGAGGACGAAACGCGGCTTGCCATCTGGTGCCGGTACGCCCAGCTGCAGCCCGCGGCGCTGCCCCACCGTGAACGCGTGCGCGCCCTCATGGGTGCCCACGACCGCTCCGCTGCGGTCGAGGATCTCGCCCTGCTCGGCGCCCACGCGCTCGGCGAGCCACCCGCGGGTGTCGCCGTCGGGGATGAAGCAGATGTCGTGACTGTCGGGCTTGTGCGCGACGGTCAATCCCCGCGCTTCGGCCTCGGCGCGCACGACCGCCTTGGAGGGGGTCGTGCCGAGCGGGAAGTACGTGTGTGCCAGCTGCTCGGCGGTGAGCACTCCCAGGACATACGACTGGTCCTTGGCCGCGTCCGACGCGCGGTGCAGCTCGCGGCCGTCCGGTCCGTCGACGAGGGTCGCGTAGTGCCCGGTGCAGACGGCGTCGAATCCCAGTTCGAGGGCCCGCTCGAGAAGGGCGGCGAACTTGATCTTCTCGTTGCAGCGCATGCAGGGGTTCGGCGTGCGACCGGCCTGATACTCGGCGATGAAGTCCGCCACGACGTCGTCGCGGAAGCGTTCGGAGAAGTCCCACACGTAGAACGGGATGCCGAGCCGGTCTGCTGCCCGACGGGCGTCGAGGGCGTCCTCCACGGTGCAGCACCCGCGGCTCCCCGCGCGCAGCGTGCCACCCGCGCGGGAGAGCGCCAGGTGCACGCCGACGACGTCATGCCCGGCGTCGACCGCGCGCGCGGCGGCCACGGCGGAATCGACGCCACCGCTCATCGCTGCAAGAATTCGCATCATCCCAGTCTACGAGCGGGCGCGCGCCCGGGCTCCTGCCGCCGCTGCTCGGGTATGCGCCTCGGGCAGCGCCGCCAGCAGGGCGTCGACGTCGGCGGCCGTCGTCGTGCGGCCGAGACTCACGCGCAGCACGCTGCGCGCCTCGTCGTCGGAACGCCCGAGTGCGCGCACCACGTGGGAGGGCTCGGGCACGCCGGCCTGGCAGGCGGAGCCTGTCGACACGGCGATGCCCTGTTGATCGAGCAGGAACAGCAGGGTCTCCCCCGCGACCCCCGGGAAGAGCAGGTGCGCATTCCCCGGCAGCCGGCGCAGCGGGTCGCCCAGCAGCTGAGCCTCGGGGACGACGTGGCGGATGCCGTCCACCAGGCGATCCCGGAGTGCGCCGAGGCGTGCGGCCTCGCTCTCTCGTTCCGCGACGGCGAGCTCGGCGGCCACAGCGAACGCTGCCGCACCGGCGACATCCTGCGTGCCCGAGCGCAGTCCGCGCTGCTGACCTCCGCCGTGCAGCAGAGCGGCGGGGGTCACGTGTCGCGAGACCACGAGGGCGCCGATTCCCACCGGCCCGCCGACCTTGTGGGCGGAGACACTCAGGGTCGACAGCCCCGCGGCCCCCGAGGCATCGCCCCGCCAGAGCGCGAAGTCGACGTCCAGATGCCCGAACGCGCCGACGGCATCCAGGTGCAGCGGTACGCCCGCCGTTGCTGAGGCGGCGGCGAGCGCGACGACGTCGTTGACGGTGCCCACTTCGTTGTTGGCGACGAGCGCCGTGGCGAGCGCGGCGCCGGGGAGAGCAGCGGCGAACGCATCGGTGTCGATCGCGCCCGTCGGGTGCAGGGGCACGGCCCGCACCTCCGCGCCCTGGTGCGCGTTCAGCCAGGCGACCGTGTCGAGGGTCGCGTGGTGCTCCCCGTCGGGAAGCACGACGGCCTGCGCGCCTGCTGCCCGCGCCCACCACAGCCCCTTGATCGCCAGGTTGACCGACTCGGTGCCACCCGAGGTGAACACGACCTCGATGGGGTCGGCGTGAAGCGCAGCGGCGATGCGCTCCCTGGCATCCTCGAGAACGCGTCGCGCCGCTTGGCCCCCGCCGTGGATCGATGAGGGGTTGCCGACGGTCGCACTCGCGGCCACCCACGCATCGCGTGCCTCGGGCCGCAGCGGCGTGGTGGCGGCATGGTCGAGATAGACGCTCACCCGTCCACTCTCGCCCAGGGGCGTACACAGCGCCAGTCGGCGACGGTTAGTCTGGGCGCCATGGACACCCCGAGTCCGACCCCCCTGATCGACCCCGTCACCGCGGCGCTGCGCAACCCGCAGCTCGACGACCTGGGCGTGACCCTCGACGACGACGGCGGCACGCTGCGCGTCTGGTCCGCCCGTGCGACGTCGATGGAGCTGGTGCTGTTCGACCCTGAGGACCCCGATTGGGCCACCGACGCCGTCGCCCTCGAGCGGGGACCGGGTGACGTGTGGCAGGGGTCGTCGCCGGCGCTGAAAGCGGGTACGCGCTATGCGGTGCGGGCAGATGGGCCGAGCGGCGCCGGAGACATGTTCAATTTCCAGACCCTGCTGGTTGAGCCGTACGCACGGGGACTGATCTCGCGGGGTGTGGGCGAGTGGCGCTGCGTCGCCGTCGACGGCGCCTTCGACTGGGAGGGCGTGACCAAGCCCGCCGTGCCGCTGGACCGCACCGTGATCTACGAAGCCCACGTGAAGGGCATCAGCAAGCGGCATCCGGATGTGCCGCCAGCGCTCCACGGCACGTACGCCGGGCTCGCGCACCCCGCCATGATCGAGCATTTCCGCAGTCTCGGCGTCACCAGCATCGAACTGCTCCCGGTGCACGCCTTCGCGTCGGAGCCGCGGCTGCTGAACCTCGGCCTGACCAACTACTGGGGCTACAACAGCGTCGGCTACTTCGCTCCGCACGACGCGTACGCCACCGAGGCGTCGCGGCGAGAGGGCCCGGACGCGGTGCTGCGGGAATTCAAGACCATGGTGAAGGACCTTCACGCCGCCGGCCTCGAAGTGATCCTCGACGTGGTCTACAACCACACCGCCGAGGCAGACATCGGCGGGCCGCGCACGAGCCTGCGAGGGCTGGACAACCGCGGCTATTACCGCCAGCACGACGACGGCTCCTACATCGACGTGACGGGATGCGGAAACTCGGTCAACACGGCGACGGATGCCGCGGCGCGCCTGGTGCTGGATTCGCTGCGCTACTGGGCGAACGACGTGCAGATCGACGGATTCCGCTTCGACCTGGCCGTGACCCTGGGCAGGGACGGCAACCACGAGTTCACGCCCGACCACGCCCTGCTGCGCGCGATCGTCGATGACCCCGCGCTGGTCGGTGTGAAGAAGATCGCCGAGCCCTGGGACGTGGGGATGGGCGGGTGGCAGACCGGCAACTTCGGCCAGGGCTGGCAGGAGTGGAACGACCGCTACCGCGACCGGGTGCGCAACTTCTGGCTGAGCGACATCGATTACATCCGGCGCGCCTCGACCGCCCCCGTCGGCGTTGGTGGCTTCGCCACGCGCCTGGCGGGCTCGTCCAACACCTTCAGCGGCGAACGCGGGCCGTTGGCGAGCGTGAACTTCGTCACGGCGCACGACGGGTTCACCCTGCGCGACCTGGTGTCCTACGACGTCAAGCACAACCTCGGCAACGGCGAGCAGAACCGCGACGGCGCCGACACCAACCGCTCCTTCAACCACGGTGCGGAGGGCCGCACCGATGACCCCGGCATCCTCGCGACCCGCCGCAAGGCCATGCGCAATCTGCTCGGCACCCTGCTGCTGTCTGCCGGCGTTCCCATGCTCACCGCCGGCGACGAGTTCGCGCGCACCCAGCGCGGCAACAACAACGCCTACTGCCACGACTCCTCCCTGACCTGGCTGTCGTGGGATCACGAGCCCTGGCAGCGCGACCAGTTCGCCCACGTGCAGAGGCTCATCCGGCTGCGGCAGGAGAACCCGGCGCTGCGCCCCACCCGCTTCGCCTCCGAAGAGCGAGAGGTCCCCGGCGCGTCGCGGATGCACTGGTACGACGAGCACGGCAACACCATGTCGGGTGAACGGTGGACCGATCCCTCCCACCGCACCCTGCAGTACGTCGCGGCCTCGACGCGGGAGCACGAGGCGCCCAACCGCATCCTGCTGATCGTGCACGGCTACGAACGCGACGTCGAGGTCACCCTCCCCCGCCTCGACGACGCCGAGCGCTTCGTCAGCCTCTGGTCCAGCGCCGACGAGACTCCGGACACGACCGCGACGGTCCACGCTCCCGGGGAGACCATCGCGATACCCGGCACATCGATGCGGCTGTTCCGCGTGGAGTGACGCGCAACTGTCATGCCGCTCAGCGATGCGCAAGTCCTGCGCCCCGATCGTCGGGAACGGTAGGTTCGAGAGGTGGCCACAACGAAGAAAACACCCCCGTCGCGCCCCTGGCGGAGCACCGCCGAACTGCCGCTCCGCCCCGCTGTGCCGTGGCAGTCGGCATCCGACACCGTCGCGGGCCGCATTCCCCTCGCCCTTCCCCGGCCAAGCGTTCCCGACCCCGGTTTCCGGCCCACCGCCTTCGTCGGCGAGGCGGTGCCGTTCCGCGTCACCGCGTTCCGTGAGGGCCACGACCTCATCGGCGTGCACCTTCGGCTGTTCGCTCCGAACGGCGAGGAGTCGCTGCACCGCCTGTCGCCGCTGAACGACGGATTCGACCGGTGGAGCGTGCTGGTCTCCCCCACCGCGCAGGGGGTCTGGCGGTTCCGGTTCGAGGCCTTCGGCGATGACTTCGCCACCTGGGAGCACGCAGCCGATCTGAAGATCGCGGCCGGCGTGGATGCCGAGCTCATGCGGGAATCCGGGGCGCTGCTGTTCCAGCGTGCTGCCGTGGAGAGGTCGCGTCCCGCCGCGGAACGGCGCCGGCTCGAAGCCGCCGCCGCGCGGCTGCGTGACGCGTCACTCTCCGACAGCGCTGCGCTCGAGATCGTCCGGGACCCCGAGATCGCGGCACTGTTCGCCGCGCGCCCGCTGCAGTCCCTCCTCACCGTCGGCCCGACCCATGAGCTGCTGGTGGAGCGCGAGCGCGCCGGCGTCGGCGCCTGGTACGAGTTCTTCCCCCGTTCCGAAGGTGCCGTGAGACGCACCGACGGCACGGTGCAGAGCGGGACGTTCCGCACCGCCGCCGAGCGGCTTCCGGCAGTGGCGGCGATGGGCTTCGATGTGCTCTACCTCCCGCCCATCCACCCGATCGGCGAAACCAACCGCAAGGGCCGCAACAACACGCTCGACCCCCAGCCCGGCGACCCCGGCTCGCCCTGGGCCATCGGCTCCGCGGCGGGCGGACACGACGCGGTGCACCCCGATCTCGGCACGATCGAGGACTTCCGCGCCTTCGTGAAGGCCGCCGCCGGTCACGGCCTCGAGGTCGCCATCGACCTGGCACTGCAGGCCGCGCCCGACCACCCGTGGGTCACCGAGCACCCGGAGTGGTTCACCACCCTGCCCGACGGATCCATCGCCTACGCCGAGAACCCGCCGAAGAAGTACCAGGACATCTACCCGGTGAACTTCGACAACGATCCCGAGGGCATCCGTGCCGAGGTGCTGCGGATCGTCCGGCACTGGATCGCGCAGGGCGTGAAGATCTTCCGCGTCGACAACCCGCACACCAAGCCGCTGCAGTTCTGGGAGTGGCTCATCGCCACCGTCAACGACGAGGACCCCGACGTGGTGTTCCTCGCCGAGGCGTTCACCCGCCCGGCGCCGATGCAGCGTCTGGCGATCGCGGGCTTCCAGCAGAGCTACTCGTACTTCACCTGGCGCAACACCAAGGCCGAGCTCGAGGAGTTCCTGGGATCGGTCAGTGACGAGACCGCCGACTTCATGCGGCCGAACCTCTTCGTCAACACGCCCGACATCCTGACCGAGTACCTGCAGTACGGAGGCCGTCCCGCCTACCGGGTGCGTGCGGCGATCGCGGCGACCGCCGGGGCCTCGTACGGCGTCTACGCCGGATACGAGCTCTACGAGAACGTCGCGCGCCCGGGCTCCGAAGAGAACATCGACAACGAGAAGTACGAGTACAAGCTGCGCGACTGGGCGGCCGCCGAGGCGAGCGGTGACTCGCTGGCGCCGTTCCTCACGCGGCTCAACGAGATCCGTCGCGCGCATCCGGCGCTGCGGCAGCTGCGCAACCTCCGCATCCACCGCAGCGACGACGACGCCATCCTCGTCTACTCCAAGCACCTGCCGGCCGCGCTGTCACCCGACGGCGTCGCCGACACGATCATCGTGGTCGCCAACGTAGACCCGCACTCGGCCCGCCAGACGATGGTGCACCTCGACACCGCCCAGTGGGGCGTCAATCCGGGCGAGGCGTTCGACGTCGTCGACCTGGTCAGCGGGGCCGAATGGACCTGGACCGACCACAACTTCGTGCGGCTGGATGCCTTCCACGAGCCAGCCCACATCCTGCACGTGAAGGAGCGCCGATGACCCCGCCCGATGACCGGATACTCGATACGGTCGCAACCGGCTCGTACCACGCGCCCCACGAGGTGCTCGGCATCCACCCCGCCGGTGATGGACGCTGGGTGATCCGCGCACGCCGCCCCCTCGCGGCGACGGTGACCGCGGAACTCGCCGACGGACGCAAGGTCGCACTTCACCACCTGCGCGCCGGCATCTGGGAGGGCGAGTTCGCCGCGTCGGACGCTCCGGCATACGTCCTCGCTTCGACCTACGACGACGGCACCGGCTACATCGCAGAGGACCCGTACCGCTTTCTCCCGACGATCGGCGAACTCGATCTGCACCTGATCGGCGAGGGTCGGCACGAGCAGCTCTGGCTCGCGCTCGGCGCGCACGTGCGCCGTTCGCAGGGCGTAGAGGGCGTGGGATTCACCGTGTGGGCGCCCAACGCCCAGGCGGTGCGGGTGGTCGGCGACTTCAACGGATGGGACGGACAGGGGCACGCGATGCGGTCGCTCGGCGGCAGCGGCGTGTGGGAGCTGTTCATCCCCGACATCGGCGTCGGCACCGTCTACAAGTTCGAGATCCTCACCCGTGGCGGGCAGTGGATCCTCAAGGCCGACCCGATGGCTCGCCTGGCCGAGATTCCGCCCGGCACGGCATCCGTCGTCACCGACACCGCGTACCGATGGGAGGACGGCGACTGGGTTGCTGCGCGGGAGCGCAGCTCGCCCCACGCGCAGCCCATGTCGACGTACGAGGTGCACCTCGGGTCGTGGCGTCCAGGGCTGTCGTACCGCGATGCCGCCGACCAGCTCATCGAATACGTCACCGCGCAGGGCTTCACGCACGTGGAGTTCATGCCGCTCGCCGAGCACCCGTTCGGCGGGTCGTGGGGCTACCAGGTCAGCGGGTACTACGCGCCGACCAGCCGGTTCGGCGACCCCGATGACCTGCGCTTCCTGATCGACCGCCTTCACCAGGCCGGCATCGGCGTGATCATGGACTGGGTGCCGGGACACTTCCCGAAGGACGCCTTCGCGCTCGCCCGATTCGATGGCGACACCCTGTACGAGCACGGCGATCCGCGCCGGGGCGAGCACCGCGACTGGGGCACGCTCATCTTCGATTACGGGCGCCGTGAGGTGCGCAACTTCCTGGTGGCAAACGCCCTGTACTGGTTCGAGGAGTTCCACGTCGACGGGCTGCGCGTGGATGCCGTGGCATCCATGCTGTACCTCGACTACTCCCGCGAACCGGGCGAATGGGTCCCCAACATCCACGGCGGCCGCGAGAACCTCGAGGCGATCGGCTTCCTGCAGGAGGTCAACGCCACGGCGTACAAGCGCTTCCCCGGCATCGCGATGATCGCCGAGGAGTCCACCAGCTTCCCCGGAGTCACCGCGCCGACCAGCGAGGGCGGGCTGGGGTTCGGGTTCAAGTGGAACATGGGCTGGATGAACGACTCGCTCCAGTACATCAAGCGGGATCCGATGTACCGCGCGCACCACGAGGGCGAGCTGTCGTTCTCCTTCGTCTACGCCTTCAGCGAGAACTTCATCCTGCCGATCAGCCACGACGAGGTCGTGCACGGCAAGGGCACGCTCTTCAGCCGCATGCCCGGCGATCACTGGCAGAAGCTTGCGAACATGCGTGCCTTCCTGGCGTACATGTGGGGGCACCCCGGCAAGCAGCTGCTGTTCATGGGTCAGGAGTTCGGGCAGATCGCGGAGTGGTCCGAGGGGCGCAGCCTCGACTGGTGGCTGCTGGACCAGCCGGCACACCAGCAGCTGCATTCCTATGTCGCGACGCTCAACCGGCTGTACCGGGAGCACCCCGCCCTCTGGCAGCGCGACCACGATGGCGCCGCGTTCTCGCGGGTGGGCGGCCCCGTGTGGAACCCGAACGTCCTCGCCTTCGCGCGCCGCGACGATGACGGCGGTGTGGTCACGGTCGTCTGCAACTTCTCCGGTGTGCCGGTCCACGGGTTCGAGCTCGATCTGCCCGCTGCCGGCACGTGGCGCGAGGTGCTCAACACCGACGCCGCGGAGTACGGCGGGTCGGGGGTCGGCAACATGGGCTCGGTCCACGCCGGCGAGGGCGGCCGCGCGACGATGGTGCTCCCCCCGCTCGGGGTGCTCTGGCTCCGCCACGAGGGCTGACCCACGCTTGCGGCTTTCGGGCCGCGTGGCTTGCCCGCCACGCGGCCCCGACGCCTGCGCGATGTCGCGTGATTCGGTGCAGTGACCGCGCGACCCGCGCGGGTCAGAACATGAGGTTGGCCAGTGCGCGACGGGCGTGCAGCACGCGGGGGTCGGCGTCGCCGACGAGCCCGAACAGCTCCAGCAGACGCTCGCGCACCGGAGCACGCTCGTCCGTCGGAAGTTCCGCGAACAGCTGCAGCAGGCGCGTGAAGGCGTCCTCGACATGGCCGCCCGCGACATCCAGGTCGGCGACGGCGAACTGCGCCTGCACGTCATGCGGCGCGGCGGCCGCGGCGGCGCGGGTCGCCTGCAGGTCCAGCCCCTGCACGCGCTCGAGCAGTCGCACCTGTCCGAGGCCCGAGCGGGCCTCTTCATCGCGGGGGTTCTCGGCGAGAGCCTGCTCGTATGCGGCGGCTGCCCGCGCGTAGTCGCCGGACTCGATGGCGTCGAAGGCCTCGGCGTGCAGCGGCGGCAACGCAGGCTCGGACACCTCGGTGGCGGCAGCGCCCGGCTCCCCCGCATCAACGGTGCCGGTCACGCCGTTCTGCGCGGCGAGCTGCAGCAGCTGGCCGAACACCTCGCGCACCTGCGCCTCGGGAACGGCGCCGGTGAACAGCGGCACCGGCTGGCCTGCGACGAGCGCGACGACCATCGGGATGGACTGGGCACGGAAGCCCTGCGCGAGCTGCGGGTTGGCGTCGACGTCGACCTTCGCGAGCACGACGCGGCCGGCGAGCTCGGTGACCACCTTCTCGAGCACGGGGCTCAGCTGCTTGCACGGCCCGCACCACTCGGCCCAGAGGTCCACGACGACGGGAACCGTGCGCGACAGCTCGAGGATCTCGCCGAAGGTGGCGTCGGTCACGTCCACGATGAGGCTCGGAACGGATGCCGAAGGGCCGGCACCTGCAGCACCGTCACCGGAGGCCGCGGCGGGCGGCTGCGGGCGGCTGCGCAGCGAGGAGAGGTCTACGGCGCCGCGCAGAACGGAGCTGGTGGGGTCGGTCACGGAATCACCTTCGCGTCGAGGATGTGGGAGCTGTACCCGAGCAGCTGGATCCGCTCGGTGGAGGACTTCGCAGGCACGTAGAAGAAGAGCTGGTCCCCGAAGGTCGTCGTGAACCCGGAGGCCGACTGCGTGGCCCCGGTGAGCGTCGACACCGTGGGGTTGCCGTCGAGCTTGATGACGGCATCCTCGGTGGTCGGCTTCACCGTCTCGTTCTCGTTCACGGTGACTGCGACGATGGCGCCGTTCTCGAGGGTGGACAGCGCGACGGGCGGCTGGGATCCCGCCACCGACTCGAACGTGAGACTGCCGGTCTGTGCACCCGTTTCATTGAACGCGGCGAGACGGGCGGCGCGGTCGGTCGTCACGCCCACGCGGAACTGGTCAGCGGCGTCGTCGAAGAGCTCGGCGTACTGACTCTGGTCACCGTTGTTGAGTACGTCGGCGTAGGCCGTGGCCAGATCCTCCGGCGCGATGGCGAGGAACGCGTTGTCGGGTGAGACCTGCGTGGCGCCCACGTACGCCGGCGCGAGCGGGAGCTCGGTCGTGGCATCCAGGCCGCCCAGGTACGACAGCTTGTACTCCGACCACGGGTCCTCCTGCGACAGGAACATGATCGTGTTGCCGGACTCCTCATCGCCGACCACCGCCATGAACGTGCGGGGCCACCCCTCGTACGCCTGCGGCAGCAGGATCGGCAGCGGACCCGCTGGCACCGGCGGCAGCGCCTTCTGCTCGGGGATCGCCCCGCGCAGGGTGTAATTCGTGCGGCGCTCCGCGAGAGCGGGTCCCGTCAGCCGCGTGGCTGCGACGTCGGCGTCGAGTGACTCGTCGGCAGCGGCCACCTGCTCGGCGACGCGCTGAAGGATGCGCTCGGCTTGGGGTTCGGTGACCACCGGCGGCTGCTGGCTCTCCGGTGCGATCACTGTCGCGCTCGGCGTCGGTGTCGGTGAGGCTTCGAACTGCGGCCAGGATTCCGAAGAGCAGCCGGCGAAGAGCAGGCCACTCATGGCCACGGCCGGAATCGCGATGAATCCGCGACGCTTGCCGGTAAGGGAACGGCGCCTCGGAGAGGAGCTGACGACCCCCTTCGCCTCCTCCTCGACGGAGAGGTCGATCGGCTGCGTGTGCGGCATCGGAATGCCCTTGCGGCGCGGGCCGCGCGAGCGTCGGACATGGCGGATGCCGAGGATGTAGAGAACGATTCCGATGGCCAAGACGATGATCCCACCCGCGATGAGGGGGCCTGCCCACGGAGTCGCATTCGCGATCGGCCAGGTGATCGTCAGGCGCGACGGCGCGGGGGCGCTGCCGTCGGCGGCGATCAGCACGCTCATGTCCTCGGGGAGCTGCAGCGTCTGGATGAGCAGGTCCTCATCGGTGAATTCGTCGAGCCAGAGGTCGGACCCTGCCGGGGACATCGGAGCGACGGTCGTCGCCGCAGCATCGGTGGATGCGGTGCCCGCTGCTGCGTCGGCGGCTTCTGGGGAATCACCGGTCGCGGGCTCCGCCGCCGGAGAGACGACCTCGGATGCCACGACGCCGTCGTCCAGCGCGACGTGGGCGTACTCCCAGGGCGACAGCCAGGCCTCGAGGTCCGCAGTGCGGCCGTACGCGGCGAAGATCGCGCCCTCCCCCTGTGCGCGCAGTGTCTGAGAACCGGGCTGGCTGCGCAGCACGCCGCCGTCGACGAGCACGTAGGGAACGTCCTCGGCAACCTCGATCGTCTCGCTCTGCGAAGTGGGACCCTGGAACACGGTGCGCTGCGCGAGGCCGGCGCCGATCATCAGGGCGGCCAGCACGAATGCCACCACTGCCCATACGAATCGCACGAAGAACACCTCTCTGAGCCCGCCTCACCGCGCGTGCGGGCACACAATCGACGTTTCAGCCTAGCGATAACGACCTGAATGTCGCCCGGGAGGGCGCGCCGACGTGGTGAAGGGCTGCGCCTGCGTATCCTGGCGGAACCGAGAAAGCAGGAGGCTGCACGTGAAGATCCAGTACCCGTTCCGCACGGCGTTGATCGCAACGCTCGGTGTCGGGGTCGGCCTCCTGATCATCTCCGGGGTGTCCACCCTGCAGACGGTGCTGCTCTACGTCGGGACGGCCCTGTTCCTGTCGCTGGGCCTGGACCCGATCATCTCGTGGCTGGAGCGGCGCCGGTTCCCCCGCTGGTCGGCCGTGCTCACGACCATCCTCGCTGTGCTCGCCGCCTTCGCCGGCATCGTGCTGATGGTGGTGCCGATCATCGTCGGGCAGATCTCACAGCTGGTAGCCCAGATTCAGAAGCTCTTCCGTTCCGGAGCCCTCGACGACCCGGTGACCGGGATCAAGGACTGGATGCACGGGGTCTTCCCGGCCCTGGACGTCGACGTCGTGTTCGGCTATCTCGAGGACTGGTACGCGACGCTCGACGTCGGCGAGATCGGGACGTCCGTCGGTGAGAGCCTGCTGGCTCTCGGCGGGGCGCTCATCGCGGGCTTCACCGGTGCATTCATCGTGCTGATCCTGACCATCTACTTCACGGCATCGACGCCGTCCCTCAAAGCCGCGGTCTATCAGCTCGTTCCGGCATCCAAGCGTGAGCGCTTCATCGACCTGTCGGAGCAGATCACGAAGTCGGTGGGCTACTACGTCATCGGCCAGGGCAGTCTCGGTGTCATCAACGGCGTGCTGAGCGCGATCTTCCTGTCCATCATCGGCGCCCCCTTCCCGGCGGTGCTCGCCGTCGTCGCGTTCTTCTTCTCGCTGATCCCCCTGGTGGGCACGCTGACGGGATCCGCCATCATCGTGCTGACGTGCCTCATCCCCGGGCTGGGCTCTCCCAGCACCGCGCTCGTGGCGTTGATCTACTACGTCATCTACATGCAGCTCGAGGCCTACCTGCTGTCGCCGCGCATCATGAACCGTGCCGTGTCGATTCCCGGTGCCGTGGTGGTGATCGCGGCGCTGGCCGGTGGCTCACTGCTCGGCCTGCTGGGCGCGCTCATCGCCATCCCCGTCGCCGCGAGCATCCTGATCATCTACCGCCAGGTGATCATTCCCCGGCAGAACGAGCGCTGACACCGCACGGCGCGGCGTCAGCGGCCTCAGTCGGCCGAATCGGGCCACTCGGTGGGCAGCGGCACGGCCGCGGGGTTGACCACTCCCACGATCTCGTTCAGCACCCGTCGCGTCTGCGTCTCGCCCACCCACAGGTGCCGGCCGCCCTCCACCGGCACGAGGACGGCCTGCGGGATCGACGCGAAGCGCTCCGCGGCCTCGGCGGGGCGGAGATAGTCGTCGAACTCGGGGACGATCACGACCACCGGGCGACCATCCTCGGCCCAGGCGGCCACCTCGTCGGCGGTGGTGCGGTGAAGCGGTGGGGACAGCAGGATGAGGCCCTCGAAGTCGTCGTGGTCACGACCGTGCTTCAGCGCGAGTTCCGTCCCGAACGACCATCCGACCAGCCACGGCCGGGGAAGGCTTCGCTCCCGCACGAAAGCCATGGCAGCGGCGACATCGAGGGCTTCAGCCCTGCCGCCGTCGAACTCGCCTTCGCTGGTACCCCGCGGCGACGTGGTGCCGCGGGTGTTGAAGCGCAGCACAGCGAGGTCGGCGAGGGCCGGCAGCCGGCCGGCGGCCTTGCGCAGGATGTGGGAGTCCATGAAACCGCCGGCGGTGGGCAGCGGATGCAGCGTCACCAGCGTCGCGACCGGGTCGTGGCCGAGAGGCGTCGCGAGCTCACCGACGAGGGTGAGTCCGTCGGCGGTGTGCAGTTCGATGTCTTCACGGCGCGCGGGAAGCTGCACCGGACCTCGGATTTCCATGTCAGCCGATCCTCCAGCATGCGGTGTGCCAGTGACGCCGGTCGGCCAGCGCCGCGGCATCCCCTCGCACGTCGTCGGCGCGCCACGTCACGAGGTGCGCCACTCCCGGCTCGACTGCGCGTGCGCACCCCGGGCAGATGTACGTCTTCTGCGCCTTCGACGCTGCGACCGGCTGCACGGTCCACTCGCCCCCGCGGCGCACCTCCGTGCGAGCGAGCCCGGCGATGAGCCGGTCGAGCGAGTCGTTACGCGCGGGGGCGGGACGACGCCGACGAGAACGGGCCATGGGCGAAGCGGTCACCACCAGTGGTTGCTGTTCCAGAAGTCGTACGCCGCGGCCCAGCTGCCGTAGCGGCCGACTGCGTAGCCGTTGCCCCACCTCAGGTTGTCCACGGGGTCGTAGCCGTTGCCCGGCACCTTGCTGCACGGGTACGCCTGCACCAGTCCGCACGCACCCGAGGACCGGTTCGTCGCGTTGGGGTTCCATCCGCTCTCGCGGCCGACGATGTGGTCGACGTATCCCCAGTCGCTCTGCGGGATTCCCGCAGCCGCCATCCACTCGGCGGCGCTGCCGCCTCCGGTGTAGAAAAGCGGCGCCGCACGTGATGACGACGATGCCGACGAGCCCGTCGCTGCGGGCGGTTCGGGCGTCGGCGTCGGCTTGGGGGTGACGTAGACGCTGTAGCCGCTGCGCTCGAAGGTGACCGGCTCGGGTGTCGCCTCGCCCCGTCCCCCGGCGAAGGCCTGGGCGTCGCCGATCGACTCGGCGTACAGCGACACCGTTTCGCCGTCCTTGGCGACCGCCTGGGACAGGGCCCCGCCCATCGGGCCGACGTAGGCACCGACGAATCCGGCGACGGCCAGGCAGGCGAACACGCTCAGCACACCGCGGCGGCGGGACCATCGCGCCGACTGGGCGGCCCGCGCCGCCCGGCGGGTGCCTCCTGAGGCCAGGACGGCGGTCCGCCCGGGATCCGAAGGGGTCATCGCGTCGCCGGAAGTCACAGTGTCGTGAGTCTATCGGGTCGGTCCATGCGCGGCATCCGGAGCGTCAGCCGATCGCGAGCATGACTTCGACCACGGCGTCCAGCACCGCGTCGACCTGAGCCTCGCGGTAGCCGCCGCGCTGCATGCGGAACGCGACCGTGCGCACCTGCTCCACAGTCAGCGGCTCCCCCGATTCGAGGTACGACGCCAGCTTGTCGGCGACGATGTCGACCTCATCGATGCGGTAGCCGTAACGAAGCGGTCCCACGCGGGCGAACCGGTGCCCGGGCGGGCGGGACAGCCGGTCGAGGATCTCCTGGCCCAGGTCGCGCGAGCGCCCCACCCATGCTCGCGCGCCGGCGCGCGAGAGCGCCCGCTCACGTTCCCGCGCAGCGAAGGCGTCTTCGATGCGTCCCAGGGCCGCGTCGACGGCAGCGATGACGTAGCCGTGACGAACGAGCGGGAAACCCGCCCGGCGCACATCGCCGCTGGTGAGCGCCGCGTCGGCGGCATCCGCCTCGAAGGCCTTGCGCGCCTGTTCGAGGAACGCATCGACGGCGGCCTTGTCGTAGCCCTTTTCGCGTCCGCGGGTCTCGGGGAAGGGCGGGGCCGCCTGAGGCTCCGCGGGGTCGGTGGCGGTGTCGCTGGCGGCGTCTGTGCCGGCGTCGGAGAGCGTCATGCCACCACCAGGGGGAAGAACGCGAAGTACAGACCGAGCGCGGGCACCGTGGACGGCAGGATCGAATCCAGCCGGTCGAGCACGCCGCCGTGGCCGGGAAGCCACGAGCTCATGTCCTTGATGCCGAGGTCGCGTTTGATCATGGACTCGCCGAGGTCGCCGAGCGTCGCGGTGGCGAGGATCGCCAGCCCGAGGATGAGACCAGCCCACCACGGCACCTGAAGCAGGAAGATGCCGAACAGCACGCCGGATGCCACCGCGGCCAGCACAGCGCCGCCGAAGCCCTCCCAGGTCTTCTTGGGGCTGATGCGAGGCGCCATCGGGTGCTTTCCGAACATGAGGCCGAACGCGTAGGCGCCCGTGTCGGCAGCGACGGCGGTGCCGATCATGGCCAGCACCCACCACTCCCCCTGCTCCTGGCGCAGCAGGATCAGCAGCAGGCTCCCGAGGAAGCCGACATAGAGCTGGATGAAGCCGGCGATCAGCGTGTCTGAAAGCACGTCACCGTAGGTGCGAGCGTCGTCCGAGGCCATCTGTGCGACCAGGCGCCACACGATGACGAACGCGACCGCGGCGAAGGCGACCGCCCAGTGCGTCCAATAGTCCAGGAAGTACCCCGACAGCACGAGCGCGAGCGCGGCCACGACCTGCGGCACGAGGTCGACACGACGCCCGGCCAGTTGCAGCGCGCGCCCGAACTCCCACACCCCGAGCACGGCCACCGGCACCGCGAAGATGAGGAAGATCTCCTTGAAGAACATCAGCGATCCGATGACCACGACTCCCAAGGCGAGACCGATCAGGGTCGCCACGATGAGGTCGCGGCCGGTGCGCTCCTTGATCTTCTCGTTGGCGACGTCGAAGTCCGCGCGTGCCCGCTCGACCTGCTGCTCGAACTCCGAACGTGCCGCGCGCAGATGCGTCGTGAACTCCGCGGCAGGGTCCGCGGAAGGCCGGCGGGCCTCCGAGCGCCGCAGGGGTGCTTCGGGCGGGCCCTCCGGGTCGTCGGACGGGTCGGTCATCGTGGCCTCAGACTTCGAGCAGCTCGGTCTCTTTGCGCTTCAGCGCCTCGTCGATGGCGTCGACGTGGGCGCGGGTGAGGGCGTCGAGTTCCTTCTCGGCGCGAGCGAGGTCATCTTCGCCCACGTCGCTCTTGAGGGCGTCGAGGTCGTCCTTCGCCTTGCGGCGCAGGCCCCGGATGTGCACCTTGTGGTCCTCGGCCTTGTTGCGCACGAGCTTGACGTACTCCTTGCGCCGCTCCTGCGTCAGCTCGGGCATGGTGACACGCACGATGGTGCCGTCGTTCGACGGATTCGCGCCGAGGTTCGGCGTGTCGCGGATGGCCTGTTCGATGGCCTTCAGCGCCGACTTGTCGTAAGGGGTCACGACGAGAGTGCGCGCC
Source organism: Microbacterium sp. zg-Y818 (assembly GCF_030246905.1). Taxonomy (NCBI): domain Bacteria; kingdom Bacillati; phylum Actinomycetota; class Actinomycetes; order Micrococcales; family Microbacteriaceae; genus Microbacterium; species Microbacterium sp. zg-Y818. The sequence goes on from NZ_CP126741.1 coordinate 1,531,076, forward strand.
TCGGTGTTGTTGAGCGAGGCCAGCTGGGCGAGCGGGGTGGGGGTGCCGTAGTAGTCCACGAGGATCTTCTGAAACAGCTGCGGGTTGGCGCGCCCGGTGCGGACGGTGGCGAAGTCATCCTTCGCAGCCTCCACGGCGCGGTCCATGCGTGTTCCGGCATCGGCCAGCACATCGGCGATCACGGTCACTCCATTCGTCGGTACAAGTCGTTCAAGTCTAGTTGAGGCCGGTGGGCCCCCACGGGCGCTACGCCGTGACCAGGGTGCCGATCTGCTCACCCAGCAGCGCGCGCGTGACGTTGCCGGCAGGCTCCATGCCGAAGACCCGCATGTCGATGCGGTTGTCCATGCACAGGCTGAACGCCGTGGAGTCGACGACCTTGAGACCCTGCTGAAGGGCGTCGTTGTACGTCACGCGCTCGAGCCTGGTGGCCGTGGCATCCACGCGCGGGTCGGCGGTGTAGACGCCGTCCACGCCGTTCTTGGCCATGAGCACCTCGTTCGCGCCGATCTCCAGCGCGCGCTGGGCGGCGACGGTGTCGGTCGAGAAGTACGGCAGACCGGCGCCCGCGCCGAAGATCACGACGCGACCCTTCTCCATGTGACGCTCCGCGCGCCGCGGGATGTACGGCTCGGCGACCTGGGTCATCGAGATGGCCGACTGCACCCGTGTGGCTGCCCCCGCCTGCTCGAGGAAGTCCTGCAGGGCCAGCGCGTTCATGACCGTGCCGAGCATGCCCATGTAGTCGGCACGCCCCCGGTCCATGCCGCGCAGGCTGAGCTCTGCCCCGCGGAAGAAATTGCCCCCGCCCACCACGATGGCGACCTCTACGCGGTCGACCGCCGCGGCGATCTCGCGTGCGATCTGGCTGACGATGTCGGGATTGACGCCGAGCTGGCCACCCCCGAACGCTTCGCCGGACAGCTTCAGCAGGACGCGCCGGCGTCCGGTGGCCTCATCGATCACGTGTGATCCTCTCATCTGGGTACAACTTAGCGTCGGGCATGGGAAAGGCCCGCACCGGCAGCGATGCGGGCCTTTCGCGGTGCTTACGCGCCGACCTTGAAGCGGGCGAAGTCCGTGACCGTGATGCCGGCGTCCTTGGCGACCTGGGCGACGGACAGCTTGTTGTCCTTCGCGTAGTCCTGGTCGAGCAGGGCGACCTGCTTGAAGAACGCGTTGACGCGACCCTCGACGATCTTCGGAAGGGCAGCTTCGGGCTTGCCCTCGTTGCGGGAGATCTCGGTGACGATCTCACGCTCCTTCTCGACCTCGGCGGTCGGGACGTCCTCACGCGAGAGGTAGGTGGGGTTCGCGAACGAGATGTGCTGCGCAATGCTGCGCGCGGTCTCGGCGTCATCACCCGAGTAGGCGACCACGACGCCGATCTGCGGCGGCAGGTCCTTGCTGGTCTTGTGCAGGTAGATCTCGAAGTTGTCGCCGGTGAGCGTGCGCACGCGGCGCAGCTCCACCTTCTCGCCGATGATGGCGGCCTCGTCGTCGATGAGCTGTGCGACGGTCTGACCGTTCGCGTCAGCGGCCAGAGCGGCCTCGACGGAGTCCGCGGCGACAGCGGCGGCGGCGTCGGCCACCTTGTCGGCCAGCGCGATGAACCGGTCGTTCTTGGCGACGAAGTCGGTCTCGGTGTTCAGCTCGATCAGGGTGACCTTGCCGTCCTGCTCACGCGCGACGACGAGTCCCTCGCTGGTGGAGCGGTCCGCACGCTTCGCGTTGCCCTTCGCGCCCTTGAGGCGGAGGATCTCGACAGCCTTCTCGAGGTCGCCGTCAGCTTCCTCCAGCGCCTTCTTGGTGTCGACCATGCCTGTGCCGAGCTGCTCGCGCAGCGCCTTGATGTCGGCGATGGTGAAGTTTGCCATGGGTACTGGCTCCTAGGTTCGTGGGATGACTGCGGGGATGCCGGGGTGGGCGCACTGCGCCCACCCCGGCCTGATCCGTGCTGTTTACTCGGCGTTGGCGGCTTCGGCGGCTTCGGCGCCCTCGGCGTCCGCAGCGGACTCCGTGGCGGCTTCGCCCTCGATGGCCTGCTCGTCAGCGACGATCTCGCTGACCTCGGCCTGCGCCTCCGCCTCATCCGCGACCTTCTCGGTCGCAGCGGAGGACTGCTCGGGCGCGCTCTGCTCGAGCAGCTCGCGCTCCCACTCGGCCAGGGGCTCGGCGGGGGCCTCGGCCTCGCCGGCGGCGGGCTGGTGACGCTGGATGAGGCCCTCGGCCGCAGCGTCGGCGATCACGCGGGTAAGCAGGCCCACGGCGCGGATCGCGTCGTCGTTGCCGGGAATCGGGTACTGGAACTCGTCCGGGTCGGCGTTGGTGTCAAGGATGCCGATGACGGGGATGCCGAGCTTCTTGGCCTCGTCGATGGCGAGGTGCTCGCGCTTGGCGTCGACGACCCAGATGGCCGACGGGGTCTTCTGCAGGTTGCGGATACCACCGAGCGACTTGTGCAGCTTGTCGAGCTCGCGCTTCTTGAGCAGCAGCTCCTTCTTGGTGAAGCCGCTGTTGGCCGGGGTCTCGTAGTCGAGCTCCTCGAGCTCCTTCATGCGGGCCAGACGCTTGGAGATGGTGGTGAAGTTGGTCAGCAGACCACCGAGCCAGCGCTGGTTGACGTAGGGCTGGCCCACGCGGGTCGCCTGCTCGGCGATGATCTCCTGAGCCTGCTTCTTGGTGCCGACGAAGAGGATGGTGCCGCCGTGGGCGACGGTCTCCTTGACGAACTCGTACGCCTTGTCGATGTACCCGAGCGACTGCTGCAGGTCGATGATGTGGATGCCGCTGCGCTCGGTGAGGATGAAGCGCTTGACTTTCGGGTTCCACCGGCGGGTCTGGTGTCCGAAGTGGACGCCGCTGTCGAGCAGCTGGCGAATGGTGACGACGGCCATGGCCGTTCTCCTGTTCTCGGCGCGATGCGCCGTTGTTTCGGTTGTCCACGCCTGGTCGAATGACCGGCGAGCCTGGTGCCCGGCGCACACCCGCAACCCGCGGATGCGGGATGACCTGGGGTGTGGATGCCGCGTCGCAGTCGCCGGAGCGAACGCTGTGCTGTGGGCACGCGGAGTCACCCCGCCGAGGCGAGGTGCAGTGTCATCTTATCAGCCGCCGACTCCTCCCCCTCTCACCGATGTGGGAAGTTCTCCGCATCCGGCCTCGTTCGGGCCGCGGCGGCGGGCCGGGCTGCGGAGCATGGGGAGATGATCCGCCGTCACCACGTCACGTCCGCCGCGCTCCTGGTCGCCGTCGCGCTGATCTCCCTTGCCCCCGGGGCGGCCACGGCGGCCGGGAGCGGCATCGGGTCGGGCGCGCGGGCTGCTGGGACGGGCGAGGCCGGCGAGGCTGGCGCTATCACCGGCGTGCCCTGGACGTGGCCGCAGCCCGGCGCGCGGGTCGAGACGCCGTTCGCAGCGCCGGCGCACCGGTATGGCCCCGGCCACCGCGGCATGGACCTCGCCGGCGGGGGCACCGCGGCTGTGGTCGCCCCCGCGGACGGCGTCATCGCGTTCTCGGGGACCGTCGCGGGGCGCCCGCTGTTGACGATCGACCACGGCAACGGCCTTGTGACGACTTTCGAGCCCGTGAGCCCGCAGGTCGACGCCGGCAGGCCGGTCGCGCGCGGCGAGCAGGTGGGAACACTGTCCACCGGCGGACACACCCGTTCCGGCGCATTGCACGTGGGCGTCCGCCGCGACGGCGAGTACATCAACCCGATGGTGCTGTTCGGCTCCCTACCGCGAGCGGTGCTGCTGCCGTGCTGTCAGCGGTCGATGGCGATGACGTTGCGGTCTCCGGAGTCGGTGACCTCGCCGAGCGCGCCGGCATCCACTTCGTTGTCGTTGCCGTTCACCGTGACGGCTCCCACTTCGCCGCGCACGTCGACCTCGTTGCGGTCGCCGGCGAGTTCCAGCGACCCCACCGACGTCGCTTCGAAGTCGTTGTCCTGACCGGCCACACGCACACTCGTCACGTCGCCCGCCTCGACGTCATGGCGGTCGCCCTCCACGACCAGCTCGGTCACCACTGCCGCGGTGAGGTCGATCTCGACCTCAGAGCCACTGACCGTCACCTGCGGGCAATCGCCCGTCAGCCGCAGGTCCCGTCCGGCCGACACCGTGACCGCCAGCCCGTCGCAGTCGCCGTCGGGCGCTGGGGTGGCGGCGTCTGCCGATGCACTGGGGGCGGGTGCGACGCTGGATGGCCGCACCGTCACCGCCGGCTGAGCGCCGTCGGTGTCGATGGGACTGCAGGCGGCGAGGGAGAGCGCGACCGCGGCGGCGGCGATGGCCAGGGAGAGAGCGCGACGAGACATTCCTCCACGGTAGGCGGCCGTCTGAGGGACCACCACCCTCACGCCCGGGGGTGGGCCAGGCGGTACGCTGCCGCCAGTCGCTCCCCGGAAACATGGGTGTAGATCTGCGTGGTGCCGAGGCTCGCGTGGCCGAGCATCTCCTGCACGGCGCGCAGGTCGGCGCCGCCGTCGAGAAGGTGCGTCGCGGCAGAGTGTCGCAGCGCGTGGGGCCCCACCGTCTCGGCGCCCACGAGCGGGGCGACCTCTCGCGCGACGAGATCGTAGACGGCTCGCGGTCCGATGCGAGCGCCGCGCAGCCCCAGGAACACCGCCGAGGTGGCCGCGTCGGCGCGGGCGGCCAGCGCCGGGCGCCCGCGCACCAAATAGGCATCCAGTGCGCGGGCTGCCGGTGCACCGAACGGGACGACTCGCTCTTTGGATCCCTTGCCGAGCACGCGGACCGTGGCCGACGCCGGGTCGAGGTCACCGAGATCCACGCCGCACAGTTCCGACACCCGTAGGCCGGCGCCGTAGAGAAGCTCCAGCATGGCGGCATCCCGAAGGTCGCGCGGGTCGCCCTCCGCGGCACGGCCCCGTAGGTCGTCCAGTACCGCGCCGAGGGCTTCGGCCGAAGCGACGCGCGGAAGCGTACGGCCCCGCTTGGGTGCGACCAGACGCAGGCTGGGGTCGACGGCGACGTGACCGTACTCGGTGGCCCACGAGAAGAACCCCCGCGCGGCGGCGGTGCGGCGGGCGAGTGTGGTGCGCGCATCGCCGCGCTTGGTGGCCTGCCACAGCCACGAGCGCAGCGCCTCGAGGTCGACGTCGCCGAGCGGGCCGTCGCCGACAGCCGCGGTCATGTCGGCGAGATCCGACCGGTAGGCGCGCACGGTTGAGGGCGACAGCCGGCGTACATCGACGAGGTGGCGTACGTACCGCTCGATCGCCTCGGACACCTGCATGAGACAAGGATGCCGCGTCCGGCTCTTCCTCCCCCGCCGACGCACCGGTCAGCGTCGCGCCGCGATCAGCCGCCACCCGCCCGGCCCGTGCTGTGCCCGCCCCTCCAGGAGCAGTAGGCCGAGGCCGCGCTCGACGTCGGCGATGCTCTGACCGCACCGGCGGGCGACGTCGTCCGGCGTGCGCCAGACGCGCGCGCTCAGTGCGTCGCGCAGCGCCGTCATCTCGTCGACCCAGTCCTCCGCCCCGGGGAGCACCTCCTGGGTGGCGCCGAGCAGTTCACGGACATCGGCCGCGCTCGTGATGCACCGCGCGTCGTAATCACGCAGCAGCCGGTGACATCCCGCCGACGACGGACTCGTCACGGGGCCCGGGACCGCCCCGAGCCCGCGACCGAGGGATGCGGCGTGGCCCGCCGTGTTGAGGGAGCCGCTGCGCCAGCCCGCCTCGACGACCACCGTCGCGTCCGCCATCGCCGCGATGAGGCGGTTGCGGGCGAGGAACCGCCACTTGGTGGGCGCGGCGCCACACGCCACCTCGCTGAGGACGGCGCCGGTCCGCGCCACGCGGCCCAGCAGATCCTCGTGCCCCGACGGGTAGGAACGGTCCACGCCGCCGGCCAGCAGCGCGTCCGTGGCTCCTCCCGCCGCCAACGCCGCCCGATGGGCAGCCCCGTCGATGCCATAGGCGGCTCCCGAGATGATGCGGATGCCGTCGGCGGCGAGGTCGGCAGCCAGTTCCATCGCCACGTGCTCGCCATACGACGTCGCCGCGCGGGCGCCGACGATGGCGACGGCCGCACCCACCCGCGCCGGAAGCGCCCCGCGCACCCACAGGCACAGCGGTGCGTGAGGGCCCAGATCATCGACGCGCGTCGGCCAGACGGCGTCGCCCGGCACCACGAGACGCACGCCGGCGCGGCGGGCGGTGTCGAACGCCGCTGCCACCGCACCCGGCTGCAGGCGTGGTCGCCACCGGTCCAGAGCCTCGCGGGCACGTTCGGCCTTTGCGCCTGCGGCGACGGCGACGGCGCGCACATCGTCGACGATGACGAGCCGCAAGGCCTCGGCCGCGCCCACGGCAGCCAAGAGCACCCCTGCATCACCGTCGCCCGGCTCGCAGAGCGCCGACCACACGCCTCGCGCCCGCCGATCCAGCACGGCGTCGTCGTCGAGATCAGCCGAGATGAGACCGCAGAGCGCTTCGCGCGCAGCCTCGGGGTCGTCCTGGAGTGGGTTCACAGTGGGGTGGTTCCCTTCTTGAGGTAGAGCGCACGGCCGATGTCATCGAGTTCGAGGCGCTCGCGCCCCGCAAGGTCGGCGTGGCTCCAGGCGACGCGCAGCACACGGTCATAGCCGCGCAAGGTCAGCGCACCCCGTTGGAGCGCCGCATCCAGCGGTCGTCGCACCGCCGGCGGTGGTGCGACCGGTCCCTGTCGAAGCCAGGTGCCGGAGACCTCCGCGTTGGTGCGCCATGGGGTCTCCCGCAGCCGCCGGGCCGCGCGGCCACGCGCCTCGGCGACGCGATCGCGGGCCTGTGCCGTGGTGATGGCCCGTTCGGCGGCGAACTGCGCGTGGGCGACCGAGACCCGCGTCACGGCCAACTCGATGTCGATCCGGTCGCGGATCGGCCCGGAGAGCCGCCCCAGGTAGCGACGGATTCCCGCGGGCGGGCAGACGCAGTCGCCGCCGGGCACGCCGTAGGCCCCGCAGGGGCAGGGATTGGTTGCGAGCACCAGCTGGAATCGTGCGGGGAACGTCGCGCTCGCGCCGGCGCGCTCGATCTGGATCGATCCGTGCTCCAACGGCTCCCGCAGGGCGTCCAGCGCACCCGAGGCGAACTCGCCCGCCTCGTCGAGGAAGAGCACACCCCCGCTTGCGCGCGCGATCGCGCCGGGACGGATCGTGCGACTGCCACCCCCGACGAGGGCGGCGACGCTCGACGTGTGGTGGGGCGCCTCGAACGGCGGCGTGCGTTCCAGCCGCGCCACGCGCGCACCGCCGAGGGAGCGCACCGACGCGGCCTGAAGCGCGGCCGCATCGTCGAGATCGGGGAGGATGCCGGGCAGGCGCCGGGCCAGCATGGTCTTGCCGGCGCCGGGTGGTCCACTCATGAGCACGTGGTGTCCCCCGGAGGCGGCGACCACGACCGCATCCACGGCGTCGCGCTGCCCGATCACCTCGGCGAGCTCGAGCCTGGGCGCCGCGGGCTCCGGTGGCGTCTCGACGCTCACCGGCGGGAGTGGGCGATCGTCAACGGCCAGGCCGTGCCAGCGCAGCACATCGAGCAGGCTCACCGCGCCCAGCACCTCCACACCTTCGACGAGCTCCGCCTCGGCGCGGTTGGCATGCGGCACGACGACGCGGGTGATCCCCGCCCGCGCGGCGGCGATGACGGCCGGCAGCACTCCCGGCACCGGTCGCAGACGTCCGTCGAGGCCCAGCTCCCCCACATGCACCGTGCGCCGCAGCGAGGCGTGGTCGAGGCTGCGCTCGGTCGCCAGCGCGGCCACGGCGATCGCGACGTCGAAGCCCGCCCCGTGCTTCGGCAGACTCGCCGGCGACAGGTTGACGGTGATCCGTCTGCGCGGCAGCAGCACGCCGGAGTTCTCACACGCGTTGTGCACCCGCTGGTGGGCCTCTCCCAGTGCCTTGTCCGGCAGCCCGATGATCTTGAAGTCCGGCGTCTGCCGCGACAGGTCCGCCTCCACCTCGACCAGAGCGCCGTCGAGCCCCGTCAGTGCGACCGCCCACGTCCTCGCGACACTCATCTCAGGTCCTGCACGTGCTCGAGCGGTGCGGTCGCCGGGTCATCGCCCGTGATGGCGATGACGTCGAGCCGCAGGCGGCGTCCCTGCACGAGATCGGGGTGTGCGGCCAGCCAGGCGAAGGCGAGCTGCCACAGCCGGCGGCGCTTGCGCTCGTCGACCGCCTCAAGGGGGTGGCCGAACGCATCGGAGCGCCGCGTCTTGACCTCCACGACCACGAGCGAGTCAGCGCACGTTGCGACGATGTCCACCTCGCCCTGCGCGCACCGCCAGTTGCGGTCGAGCACCCGCCACCCGGCCTGCTCCAGATACCGAGCAGCACGTTGCTCACCCGCTCTGCCGCGCTCGTCCTTGGCTGCCATGCAGCGATCGTCGCGCGTTGCCCGGCGGCCCGTGAGCCGTTACCCCCGGCTTGGGGGACAGCTCATCGAACGAGCCGGCTGTGGAGGGCTCGAGGGCGCTCAGGAGTCGAGCGAAAGCTCCTCGGGCAGGTGGAAGTCCCGCCGGGTGAGCTCTTCGACGTTGACGTCCTTGAAGGTCAGCACCCGCACCGACTTCACGAACCGGTCTGCGCGGTAGATATCCCACACCCAGACGTCGGTCATCGAGATCTCGAAGTAGAAGTCGTGCTCGGTGTCGCGCCGCACGACGTTCACCTCGTTGGCGAGGTAGAAGCGACGCTCGGTCTCGATCACGTAGGCGAACTGCGACACGACATCGCGGTACTCGCGATACAGCGCCAGCTCTAGTTCGCGGTCGTAGTCCTCGAAGCCCTCGTCGTCCATGGTGATTCCATCCTAGGCCCGGGTCAGAACAGAGTCGGCGCCTCGACGATCGACCACGACGCACGGTGGTGTGCGCTGAGGCCGAGGGTGCGGATCGCGGCGCGGTGCTCGAGGCTCGCGTAGCCCTTGTTACGCGCCCACTGATAGTCGGGCCAGTCGTCGTGAAGAGCGGTCATGTGTCCGTCCCGGGCGACCTTGGCGATGACGGATGCCGCCGCGGCGCTGGCGCAGTCGCGGTCCGCTTTGACCACCGGCCGCACGTGGAGACCTGAGCCCCCCGCCGGGGTGATGTAGTCGTGGTTACCGTCCAGCAGAACGATCCCGTCTTCGGGCACCACCCCCTGATCACGCAGCTGGTTGATCGCACGGAGGGCTGCAAGCCCCAGGGAGCGGATGATGCCAACGGCATCCACCTCCGCCGCCGTCGCCCAGCCCACCGCCGACGCCTGCACCCACCCGGCCGCCCGCTCGGCCACGACGGGCCGTTTGGCCTCGGGGACGAGCTTGGAGTCCCGCAGGCCCTCCGGCACCCGGCGGCGCGCCCGCGCGGCATCCACCGCCACGGCACCGACCGCCACCGGGCCCGCGAGCGCGCCGCGCCCCACCTCGTCGCATGCGATGACGATCGCGTGCTCGCGCAGCAGGCGACGCTCGAGCGTCAGTCGTGGTTCGACGACCGTCATGGCGCCGCAGGCTCCTGCTCGGGGTCGGGCACGCCGACGAAGACGTCGTGGTGACCGTCGATCAGTCCTACGCGTTCAAACGGCCACGTGATCAGGAAAGCGCGTCCGACCACGTTGTCGAGAGGGACGAAGCCCTTGCCCGGCTGCTCCTGGTTGTACCGGGAGTCGCGGGAGTGATCGCGGTTGTCGCCCAGCACCCAGAGGGTGCCTTCGGGTACCACGACGTCGAACTCGACCCTCTCGGGGGCGCTCTCGCCGGCGAGGAGGTTGAGGTACGGAGCCTCGTCGACGGGCACGCCGTTGACGGTCAGCTGTCCGAGCACGTTGCAGCAGACGACGTGGTCGCCCGGCAGCCCGACGATCCGCTTGATCAGGTGATCCTTGCTGTCCGGCGCCGACAGGCCCACGACGGACATGGCCCAGTCGAAAGCCTCGGCGACGGCCGACCGCTCCGGTTCCGGCGTGGCAGGCAGCCAGCCACCCGGGTCGCGGAAGACGACGATGTCGCCGCGCTCGTACCCGCCGAAGCGCGGGGTGAGCTCGTCGACGAGGATGCGGTCCTCGATCTGCAGCGTCTGCTGCATGGAGCCGGACGGGATGTAGAAGGAGCGCACCACGAAGGTCTTCACGAGGAAAGAGACCACGACCGCGATCAGCACGATGATGAGCACGTCACGCACGAACGGCCACAACCCTCGGCGGCGACGAGGCACCCCGGGATCGTGCGGCGGGGCCGTCTGCTCAGCCGTCATCGAGAATCCTCTTCCGGCGCCCCACGGTCAGACGGGGCGGCAGTGTCAAGCGTCGCACATTCGGCATTCGGTTGGGCGCATGCGACGCCGTGCGCCCACCGTGAAGCCACAGATGCCCCGGGGGTGACCCCGGGGCATCCGTTGGAAAGACGCGATCAGCGGTCGCGCTTCTCCTTGATCTTGGCCTTCTTGCCGCGAAGGTTGCGCAGGTAGTAGAGCTTCGCGCGACGCACGTCACCGCGGGTGACGACCTCGATGTGGTCGATCGTGGGGCTGTGCACCGGGAAGGTGCGCTCCACGCCGACCTGGAAGCTGATCTTGCGGACGGTGAAGGTCTCACGCACACCGTCTCCCGAGCGACCGAGCACGACGCCCTGGAAGATCTGGATACGCGAGCGGTTGCCCTCGGTGATGTTGACGTGCACCTTCACGGTGTCGCCGGGACCGAAGTCGGGGATGTCGGAACGCAGGGATGCTGCGTCGACTGAGTCGAGGATCTGCATGATCGTCACTTCCTGCAGCCGCCACAGGTCGACCGCGAGATAGAGGAGTAAAAGAGAATCGGTGCCCCGGGACCGACTGCGCGGTCCGCTCCCCTGAGGCAGAGACGCTCAGGGCACGAAGGCCTATTCTGCCATGCCGCAGGCTACCCGCCAAAACGTCAGACGCTCGGCGGCGTGGTCTTCTCCTCGATGACGACCACTCGCGGCTCTGCGGCCGGCTCCTGCGGGCGCTCCGGCGGGGGGATGAACGCCGTTCCGTCGCCGGCACGCACGAGCGTCACCCGTGGTCGCGCCTCGGACCACAGCTGCCACAGCAGCAGCCAGAACAGACCCACGGCGATGACGGCGGAGACGAAGGCCTGCGCCACCCACGTGGATCCGTAGAACCCCAGCGAGATGACCGAAAGGTGCCAGAGCGTGAACCCGAGTACGTCCCACCACGACACGGCGCGCTGTGCCCGCACGGTCCCGCGGGCGCGCACCAGCAGCATCAGTACCAGCTGCACGATCAGCACGCTGGGAAGCGCGATGAACAGCATCCACAGCAACGCCCAGCCGCCGCCGTCGAAGGCAACCCATCCGACCAGCAGCCACAGCGGCAGCACGAACGCGGCCGGCAGAAGCCAGTAGAAGAACGCCCGTCGCAGCCACATGTTGTCGATGCTACGCCTGTGGGGCGCGCCGGGCGCCGGATATCGAGGGCGACCAGACCATGCGCGTCATCGGGGACAATGGACACGACGGAAGGAAACCCATGATCGAGCTGCGCACCCCTGCCGAGATCGATGCGATGCGCCCGGCCGGCCGCTTCGTCGCCGAGGTGCTGGCCACCCTGCGCGACGAGACGAAGGTGGGCACCAACCTGCTCGCGATCGACCGCCGCGCCCACGACATGATCCGACGCGCCGGCGCCGAGTCCTGCTACATCGACTACCACCCCTCCTTCGGGGCGAGCCCGTTCGGCAAGGTCATCTGCACTTCGGTCAACGACGCCGTGCTGCACGGCCTCCCCCACGACTACGCCCTGCGCGACGGCGATCTGGTCACGCTCGACTTCGCCGTCGCCGTCGACGGCTGGGTTGCGGATTCGGCGATCTCGTTCGTCGTTGGCACGCCCCGCGACGAGGACCTCGCCCTCATCGACACCACCGAGCGCGCACTGGATGCCGCGATCGCGGCCGCCGTCGTCGGAAACCGGGTCGGCGACATCTCGCACGCCATCGCCGAGGTCGCCCACCGCGACGGCTACTCGATCAACACCGACTTCGGCGGTCACGGCGTGGGCCGCACCATGCACGGCGACCCCCACGTGCCCAATGACGGCAAGCCCGGGCGTGGCTACCCGCTGCGAACGGGGCTCGTGCTCGCGCTGGAGCCGTGGTTCCTGCAGACCACCGACAAGCTCGTCACCGACCCCGACGGCTGGACGCTGCGCAGCGCCGACGGCTCGCGCGGCGCCCACTCCGAGCACACCATCGCCGTCACCGCCGACGGACCCATCGTGCTGACCGACCGGTCGTTCCTCGGCGTCGACTGAGCGGAGCGTCGGAGTCGTCCGGGCTCAGTCGTGTGGCGCGTGGATCAGGCGTCCCGGTTGAGCGCGGTCAGACTCCGTCGGCGAGCAGGTCGGGGCGACGCTCCCGCGTGCGCTGGACCTGCTGCTCGTGCCGCCAGGTCGCGACGGCCCCGTGGTTGCCGCTCAACAGGACGGGCGGCACGTCACGGCCGCGCCATGACGACGGCTTCGTGTACGACGGGTATTCGAGCAGCCCGTCCTCGTGCGATTCCTCGACGAGGCTCTCGGGGTTGCCGACGACGCCGGGAACGAGCCGGCCGATCGCCTCGATCATGGCCATCGCGGCGACCTCGCCGCCGTTGAGCACGTAGTCGCCGAGGCTGATCAGCCGCACCTCGCCGAGGGTGGCGGCGTAGTCGAAGACGCGCTCGTCGATCCCCTCGTACCGACCGCACCCGAAGACGAGGTGCGGGGCCGTCGAGAGTTCGCGCGCCGTGGCCTGCGTGAACCGCTCCCCCGCCGGCGACGGGAAGATGAAGACGGGACGGATGCCGGCTTCGGCCGCCTCGGCGGCGATGGCATCCAGCGCCTCGCCCCAGGGTTCCGGCTTCATCACCATGCCGGCGCCGCCGCCGTACGGGGTGTCGTCGACGGTCCGATGCCGGTCGTGCGTGTGGTCGCGCAGATCGTGCACGCGCACGTCGAGCAGGCCGTTGCCGCGGGCCTTGCCCAGCAGCGACACCTCGAGCACGTCGAAGAACGCCGGAAAGATCGTGACGACGTCGATGCGCACGTCAGTCCTCGGCGCGCGGGGCCTCGGGAGCGTCCGCGTCGGGCGCGGCGGCGTCGGCCGGTGAGGGGACCTCCGCCGACGGAGCGTCTGCGGCATCCGCCTCGTCAGAGTCCCGTGCGGGCTCCGTCGGCAGCTCCTCGAACAGTCCCGCCGGGGGCGTGACGATCAGGCGACCGGCGGCCACGTCGACCTCGGGGACGATCGCCTTGACGAACGGCACGAGGATCTCGCGCTCCTCGTCAGCGCCGACGGGGCGGATGATCAGCAGGTCCTGCGCGGGGAGGTGATCCACCCGCACGACGCGGCCGACGATCTGCTCGTCGCGGACGACGTCGAGGCCGACCAGCTGGTGGTCGTACCAGGCATCCGGCTCGGGCGCCACATCGGTGTCGTCCTGGTCGATCCACAGGATCGCACGAACGAGCGTCTCGGCGCCCTCGCGGTCGTCGACGCCGTCGAAGAAGACGACGGGGTGGGAGTTCATCCACCGGAACTCGCGCACCGTGATGGTCTTGCCGTGCCAGGGCGAGGCCTCGGGCACCTGCAGCGTGAACGACGAGCCGGGGACGAATCGTCCGTCCGGGTCGTCGGTGTACAGCTCGAGCTTCAGCGCGCCCTTCAGGCCGTGCGCCTTGACCAGGCGCCCGACGCGCAGCTGGGCACGCGGGGTCTTCGCATCGGACATGTCAGTCATCCGCGACGTCGACGCGTACGCGGCGCCCGTCGGCTAGTGCCGACACGACGGTGCGCAGCGCCTTCGCCGTGCGTCCGCCGCGCCCGATGACGCGACCCCGGTCGTCGGGGTGCACGCGCACCTCGATCACGTCACCGCGAGGCGACGTGGAGGTGTGGACTTTCACATCGTCCGGGTGATCGACGATCCCCTTGACGACGTGCTCGAGCGCGGCGGCCAGCAACGGATTACTCTGCGTCGGTCGAGGCGGGTGCCTCGTCGGACGTCGCCTCGGCGGGAGCGGGCTCGTCGGCCTTCTTCTCCGCCTTCGGCTTCACAACGGACTTCTTCGCGGCGTCGAGCTGGAACGGCTCCTTCGGCGCGGCGACCTTCACGGTCGACACGGCGTTCTTGTCGCCCTTGAACTGACCCCAGTCGCCGGTCAGCTTGAGGAGGGCCGCGACCTGCTCGGTGGGCTGGGCGCCCACGGAGAGCCAGTACTGCGCGCGCTCGGAGTCGACCTCGATGAACGAGGGCTCCTCGGTCGGGTGGTACTTGCCGATCTCCTCGATCACACGGCCGTCGCGCTTGGTGCGCGAGTCGGCGACGACGATGCGGTAGTACGGGGCACGGATCTTGCCGAGCCGCTTGAGACGGATCTTGACAGCCACAATTCTCCTGAATGTGTTGGAAGGATGAACGTCGCCTGGAGCGTGGGGTGCACACCCGGCAAAAGCTCTGAGGGAGGATCGCGCGCTGGATAGAGGGTCGAGCAGGCGGTCCAGCCTTCTATTTTGCCAGATGCGGAGCCATCCCGCGAACCACCCCTGACCGCGTGTCAGAATGTGCGCATGACGGTGCCCTTCGCGACATCCGCACGTTCCTCTGTCGGACTGGAATGGGAGCTCATGCTCGCCGACGGAAAGACCGGTGACCTGGCGCCTCGGGCGCCCGAGGTCATCGACGCCCTCGCGGAATCCACCGCGCATGAGCGCTTCACGGTGACCGGCGAACTGCTCACCAACACCCTCGAGGTCACGAGCGGTGTCGGCAGCACCGTGGCGGCCGCCGTCGACGACATCGCCGACGCGATCGCCGCCGTCCGCACGGTCACCGACCCGATGGGACTGGAGCTGCTGTGCGCCGGCAGCCACCCGTTCGCGCAGTGGTTCGAGCAGGGCGTCACCGACAAGACCCGGTATCACAAGCTGATCGAGCGCACCCAGTGGTGGGGTCGCAACATGATGATCTGGGGCGTGCATGTGCACGTCGGCGTGGATGACGTCGACAAGGTGCTGCCCATCGTCAACGCACTCGCGACGTACCTGCCTCACCTGCAGGCGCTGTCTGCGTCGAGCCCGTTCTGGGCCGGCGAGAGCACGGGGTATGCCTCCAACCGGGCGCTGGTGTTCCAGCAGCTGCCCACCGCGGGTCTCCCCTGGCCGCTGCAGAACTGGGCGGAGTACGAGTCCTACCTCGATGACATGGCCGCCACCGGCGTGATGGCGGATGCCACCGAGGTGCGGTGGGACGTCCGCCCGGCTCCGCGCTGGGGCACGGTGGAGGTGCGCGCCTGCGACGGCATGTCGACGCTCCCCGAGCTGGCCGCCGTCACCGCGCTCGTGCAGGTGCTCGTCGAACACTTCTCGCGCGAGCTCGACGCGGGGCGGGAGCTTCCGATCCTGCAGCCGTGGTTCATACGCGAGAACAAGTGGCGCGCGGCGCGGTACGGGATGGACGCGCGTCTGATCGTCGACCGCGCGGGAACGCAGGTGCCTGTCGCCGAGCACCTGCGCGAGACGATCGACCGGCTCGCCGACGTCGCTGCGGAGCTCAAATGCGCCCGCGAGTTCGCCGGTGTGGACGCCATCGTCAGCGGCGGAGCGAGCTACTCCCGGCAGCTGACGGTGGCCGAGGCAGCCGGCGGCGACCTGCGCGAAGTCGTGCAGCACCTCATCCGCGAGTTCCGCAACGGTCCGACACTGCGCGAGCACCTGCTGACTCTCGCGCGCTGACGCGCGGTCACACGGGCCCGGATTCCGCGCCGAGCACAGGAGATCTCCCCGGCACAGGCGGAATCCGGCGGCATCCGTCCTGCGCTCGCGAGATCACCTGTTCTCGCGACGGTGCGACGGGCGGATGCCGCAAACGTCGCGGCCCCGGACTCAGCTCTTGCCGAAGAGCTTCTGGATCTCGGCGAGGTCGGCCTCGCTCGGCGGGGTCTGCGCCGCGCCGAGTCCGAAGCCCGACCCGGTGGGAGCGGTGGCCGCTGCCAGCCCGGCGGCCTCTGCGGCGCGCTTGGCGGGGTTGCCCGACCGGGACACGGCCTTCTTCTTCTGCTGCTTGCCGCGCTTGCTCGAGGCGCCCGGCTTGCCGCCCACCGCTCCCATGCCGGGGATGTTGGGGACGCCGCCGCGCGCGACGGTCTTCATCATCTTCGCGGCCTGTTCGAAGCGCTGCACGAGCTGGTTGACGTCGGTGACGGTCATGCCGGAACCGCGGGCGATGCGCAGCCGGCGGGAGCCGTTGAGCACCTTGGGGTTGCGTCGCTCGGCGGGGGTCATCGACCGGATGATCGCCTCGGTGCGATCGATCTCCTTCTCGTCGAAATCCTCGAGCTGCTGCTTCATCTGGCCCATGCCCGGCAGCATGCCGAGCATCTTCTTCATCGAGCCCATCTTCTTGAGCTGCTGCATCTGGTCGAGGAAGTCCTCGAGCGTGAAGCTGTCGGTCGCGAACTTCTCCGCGACCTTCTGTGCCTCTTCCTCGTCGAAGGCCTGCTGGGCCTGCTCGATGAGGGTGAGGATGTCGCCGAGGTCCAGGATGCGGCTGGCCATGCGGTCGGGGTGGAAGGCCTCGAGGTCGTCGAGCCCTTCGCCGGTGGACGCGTAGATGATGGGCCGGCCGGTCACAGAGGCGACCGACAGCGCGGCACCACCGCGCGCGTCGCCGTCGAGCTTCGACAGCACCACGCCGGTGAAGTCGACGCCCTCCTGGAAGGCCTTGGCCGTGTTGACGGCGTCCTGGCCGATCATCGCGTCGATGACGAAGAGCACCTCGTCGGGGTCGGTCGCCTTGCGGATGTCGGATGCCTGCTTCATCAGCTCCGCGTCGACGCCGAGGCGTCCGGCGGTGTCGATGATGACGACGTCGTGCAGCTGTCGGCGGGCGGTCTCGACGCCATCGCGGGCGACCTGCACCGGGTTTCCCACGCCGTTGCCGGGCTCGGGGGCGTAGATCGCCGCACCGGCCTGCTTGGCGACGACCTGCAGCTGGTTCACGGCGTTCGGGCGCTGGAGGTCGGCAGCCACGAGAAGAGGCGTGTGACCCTCCTTCTCGAGCTGCTTCGCGAGCTTGCCCGCGAACGTGGTCTTACCCGAGCCCTGGAGGCCGGCGAGCATGATGACCGTCGGCGGGTTCTTGGCGAACTGCAGGCGACGCTGCTGGCCACCGAGAATCGCGACGAGCTCCTCGTTGACGATCTGCACGACCTGCTGCGCCGGGTTGAGCGCACGGTTGACCTCGTCGCCCAGCGCCCGCTCGCGCACCTTCGCGGTGAACTCCTTGACCACCGGCAGCGCGACGTCGGCGTCCAGGAGCGCCCGACGGATCTCTCGTACCGTCCCGTCGACGTCGGCGGCAGTGAGCTTGCCCTTGGTGCGGAGGTTGCGGAAGGTCTCTGTGAGACGATCTGAGAGCGTGCCGAAGGTAGCCATGATTCCCCGATTCTACGCGGACGCGCGACCCCGCTGCCGACTCTGCTAGCCGGTCGGCTCCTGGAAGAGCGTGACCTGCAGCCCGGCGGGTGCGCGCAGCCGGGCGTTGACGGAGCGCCACGGGGTGACGCGGGCGGATGCCAGCAGCTCGGCCCCCGCGGCGGTGAGCATGGATGCCGCCGCATCGGCGTCCGCGACTTCGAACGCGACCCGCAGCGGGTCGCTCGGGGCGTCACCGTCGGTCTCGACGGCGTCGATGTAGTCCGCCTGCGCGGGGTTCGCGAGCTCCAAAGTCGCCCGACCCGCATCGAGGATCGCCACCCGGGCACCGCCCTCGGCCTCGTAGGCCCCAGCCTGCGGCATCCCCAGGACGTCGCGGTAGAACTCCAGGGCCTCGTCGAACCGGTCGGCGCGCACCACGAGGCGCAGCTGCCGTACCGGCCCGGGGGCAGGGACGGCCGACAGCGCGGTGTGCAGGAGCGGCACCAGGGCCGCCCCGCCGGGGCCGCCCTGCGCCCACGCCCAGACCGCGGCGAAGACGGCGCCGGCGTACGCGCTGCCCGTGACCTCGCTCATGAGACCCCCGCTGCCGTCGCGGTCGAGCCGCTCGGCGACGGCGCGACCCAGCCGCAGCTGGCGCGCGGCACGTTCCCGGTCGAGCTCCCCCGCCAGCCCCATCGCCGCCTCGTGGGTGATCGCGAGGGCGAGGTGGTCGGGCGCGAAGTCCTCTCCGATGGCCGCCAAGGCGTCGCGCACCGGCAGGCCGGACCGCAGCGCCGTCGTCGCGGCATCCAGTCGCTCGTCGAGTCCCCACCACAGCACATCGGCCTTCGACGAGAAGTAGTTGAAGAAGCTCGACCTGCTCACTCCCGCGCGGGTGGTGATGTCGGCGACCGACGTCGCGTCGTACCCCTGCTCGAGGAAGAGCTCGCAGGCCGCCTCGGCCAGAGTGTCCCGCGATGAGGCTCTGGGCCTACCCACCCGATTCATGTCTCCAGCGTACGGATCGTCCGTCTGCACGGGGTGATCCGAGCCCGCCCGCGCCTACTCGGCGCTGGTGACGGACTGCACTTCGCCGTCGGAGGCGAGGTTCACCAGCAGCACGTCGTCGGTGGCATCCGGGTCGAGAGCGTACTCAAGGACCGCGAACGGGTCCTTTCCGCCGTGCTCGTCGGCGAGGATCGTCATGCTCATCAGCTGCAGCGAGCGGATCACATCGACGTGGACGTCGCCGGAGATGTCGACGAGGTACTCCTCGAGGCGATCGCCCATGCGGTGCTGCTGCTGCAGGATGTACTCGGTCACTTCGCTCGTGCGGTCGTCGAGCTCGGTGACCATGGCGTTGCGCGCGGTCATGTCGATGCTCTCGAGGGTCGTGATCATCGCCGCAGCGATGTCGAGCGCTGCTGGTGAGACGTCGTCCTGATCGGGAGCCGTGAGGTCGACGGTGACGATCTGGTCGGCGAACTCGACGTTCTCCGACCAGAAGATCGACCCGTCGGGGCCGGTCTCCAAGAGTCCGAAGTAGTCGTGCTCGATCGCCATGCCTCTATGAAACCAGTCCTGCACCCAGGGCGGTAGTCCGGCGCGCCGGGTGGTTCAGTCGACCAGCGAAGCGGCGAACACGTGCGGCGTGAATCCGGTGAGATCGTTGATGCCCTCGCCCTGCCCCAGCAGTTTCACCGGGATGCCGGTGCGCTCCTGCACCGCGAGGACGAATCCGCCCTTGGCGGAGCCGTCGAGCTTCGTGAGCACGAGCCCGGTGACCCCGGCGTGCTGCAGGAAGGCTTCGGCCTGCATGACGCCGTTCTGGCCGGTCGTGGCATCCAGCACGAGCAGCACTTCGCTGATGGGCGCCTGCTTCTCGATGACCCGGCGGATCTTGGTGAGCTCGTCCATGAGTCCGCCCTTGGTGTGAAGGCGCCCGGCGGTGTCCACCAGCACGATCTCGGTGCCGGTGCGTTTGGCGTACTCGATCGTCTGGAACGCGACCGACGCCGGGTCCTGGCCCTCCTGCTGCGGGCGCACGATCGCCGCACCGCCGCGCTCGGCCCAAGTGGCCAACTGGTCCACTGCGGCCGCGCGGAATGTATCGGCCGCGCCGACGACCACCGATCGCCCGTACCGCTGCAGGAACTTGGCGAACTTGCCGATGGTCGTGGTCTTGCCGACGCCGTTGACGCCGACGACCAGGACGACGGCGGGACGCTCGGTGAGGCGCAGGGTGCTGTCGAACTTCGCGAAGCGCTCCTCGAGCGTCTCCTTCAGCATGCGCTGCAGGTCGCGCGGATCGGTCGTGCGGTAGCGCTCGACCTTCTCCTGCAGCTCGTCGATGATGCGCTCGGTGATGTCGGGACCGAAGTCCGCGGTCAGCAGCGCCGTCTCGAGGTCCTCCCAGGTGTTCTCGTCGATCGTGGGCTTGACGAACATGCCGCGCAGTGCGCGGCCGAGCGACCAGGAGTTCTCCGCCATGGTTCCAGCCTAGGCGTGCTAAGCGCTCTGCCTGTCGCGCACCACGCGCTGACCGACCACCGCAGAGACGCCGTCCTGACGCATCGAGACGCCGTAGAGCGCATCGGCGATCTCCATCGTGCGCTTCTGATGGGTGATGACGATGAGCTGGCTGGACTCACGCAGTTTCTCGAAGACTCCGAGCAGACGTCCGAGGTTGGCGTCGTCCAGCGCCGCCTCGACCTCGTCGAGGATGTAGAACGGGCTCGGCCGCGCCATGAAGATCGCCGTCAGCAACGCGACCGCCGCGAGAGACCGCTCCCCTCCGGAAAGCAGCGACAGCCGCTCGATCTTCTTTCCCACCGGCCGCACGCTGACGTCGATCCCGGTGGTGAGCGGATTGTCGGGATCGGTCAGCGAGATGCTCCCCGTCCCGCCAGGGAAGAGGATCGGGAAGACCTCCGCGAACGCTTCCTTGGTGTCCTCGAAGGCGGCGAGGAAGATCGTCTGCATCCGCTCGTCGAGCTCTTCGATGATCGTCATCAGATCTGCGCGGGTCTGCGTCAGGTCGTTGAGTTGCTCGGTGAGGAACGCGTGCCGCTGCTCCAGCGCGGCGAACTCCTCCAGCGCGAGCGGGTTGACCCTGCCCAGCTGACCGAGCTTGCGCTCGGCATCTTGCAGACGCCGGCGCTGAGCCGCGCGGTCGTACGGCTCGGTGTGTTCGTCGTCGTCGGCTGTCGGAGCCGGAACCGGCTGGTCCGGACCGTATTCCGAAATCAGAATATTCTCATCGAGGCCCAGCTCCGAGGCCACACGTTCGCGCAGGCTCGTCACGTGGAGCCGCTTCTCGTGGATCTGCATCTCGAGCCCGTGCACGCTCTCGGTGAGGCCGGCGAGACGATCGCGCACGGCGTTCTCCTGCACGCGCAGCTCGGCGAGCTCGGCCGTCACGGCCGTGCGGGCAGATTCGGCGGATGCCAGTTCGACCCGGGCCTGCGACACCGATCGGTCAATCGAGTCCAGAAGCGGCGGCAGCTGCGCGACGACGTCGGCCGCGACGGCGCGCTGGGCACGGCGGATAACGGCGCGCCGGGCGGACTCTTCGGCCGCGGCCCGCTCCCGCTCTCGTTGGCGCTCCAGCTGCACGACTTGCTGCTCGCCCGCGCGGATCCGCTCACGGAGCGTCTCCACATCCAGCCGCGCACGCATCTCGGCATCCCGGGCCTGTTCGAGCGCCGCCAGCATGCCCTCCCGAGCCGATGCGTCGAGGATGGGACGTGGTGTCTCGAGCGCCTGCTGCAGCGCGTCGTCGGCCGCGCGCACGCGCGCCTCGGCTTCGGCGACGGCCGCCTCGGCCGGCCGCAGGCCCGACGCCAGACGTTCGCACTCGGCGATCGCGGCTTCATGACGCACGGTCGCTCGGTTGACCTGCTCGGTGTGGGCGGCAAGGGCGGCGTCGTGCGCACGCAGGGTCTCCAGCGCTGTCCGGGTGCGGTGGCGCGTGCCGTCGAGGTGCTGCTGAGCGTCACGCAGGGCGTCCCGCAGCGAGTCCGCGACGACGACGATCTCGGACAGCCGGTCAACGGCGGCGTCGCGCTCGGCAGCGAGTTCGAGACGCGACCGCTCTCCCCCGCTGCCCGCGCGCACCGTGTGGGCCGTGATGATCTCGCCGGCCCGGGTGACCACGGTGATCCCGGCCGGCACTTCCCCCAGTGCGTCGAAGTCCTCCGCGATCACGACCGACGACAACAGCCCGAGGATGCCGGGAGGGGCCGTCACCACGTCCGCGGCCGACACCGTGTTCGGCACCTCGACCCGCGCAGCCCCCGCCCCGGCGCCGCCGATGGCGATGTCCACGCTGCCGAGGTCCGCGTCGCGGGCGAGACGGGCGATGGCATACGCCTCGTCGGGTGTGTCGACCAGCACGCCCTCGGCCAGCGGGCCGAGCACCGCGGCGATCGCCGCCTCGTAGCCGGCCGTGACCTTGACCGCATCGCCGACGAGCCCGCGCACACCGGCTCTGCCCCGGGCGATGATCTCGGCCGCAGCGTTGCGCACATCCAGCGCCCGGCCGAGAGCCGCAGTCTGCGCCGTCAGCGCCTCGACCTCACGCTCCGCGGCGTGCAGGCGCTCGCGGATGCCACCCACTGACGCCTCGGCGTCGTTCGCCTCGCGCTGTGCCCGCTCGTACAGCGCCGCATACTCGGCAGACGAGCCTTCGGGGACGAGATCGGGGTCGATGCCCGCGAGCACCTCCTCGGCCTCGGCCCGACGAGCCAGGGCGGCATCCAATGCCTTCTGCTGCCGCTCGACGCCCGCCCGCACGGCGGTCAGCTCCGAACGGGCGGCGTCGGCAGCGCCCCGCAGCTTCGACAGCCGCATGTCGTGCTCGGACACCAGAGCGCTCTGGGCGGCGATGTCGGCGTCGAGCGCGTCGAGTTCGGCGCGCGAGCGGATGACGCTGCGACCCGCCGCCTCGGCGGCATCCTGAGCCGCCCCCAGGCCCGCGCTGATGCGGTCGATCTCGGCGCGCGCCTCGTCGATGACCGCCTGTGAGACGGTCGTCTGCTCGAACAGCGGCGCATCGTCACCCGAGAGCAGGGCAAGGCGCTGATTACTCAGCGAATACAGGCCCCGCAGCCGCTCCTGCACCTGCTCGAGCGCGAAGGTGGTGCGACGGGCCCGGTCAACCGCCTCCGAGCGTTGCTCGGCTTCGAGTCGTTCCACCCGGACGCGCAACTGCTCGGCCTGGTCCTGCAGCACCAGTCGCTCGGCGTGGCGTTCCCGCTCGTTGCGCGCGTGGTCGGCCAGCTGAGCCTTGAGGGCGACGAGGTCGTCGGCGTAGAGCCGCGCCTTCGCGTCGCGCACGACCGCAGCGATGGTGGCCGCCTCGCGGGCGATCTCGGCCTGCTTGCCCAGCGGCTTCAGCTGACGCCGCAGTTCACCGGCGAGATCGGAGAGCCTGGTGAGGTTCGCCTCCATCGCGGTGAGCTTGCGAAGCGTCTTCTCCTTGCGACGGCGGTGCTTCAGGATGCCGGCTGCCTCTTCGATGAACCCGCGGCGGTCCTCGGGCGACGCCTGCAGCACGCTGTCGAGCCGGCCCTGGCCCACGATGACGTGCATCTCGCGGCCCAGTCCCGAGTCGCTCAGCAGCTCCTGCACGTCGAGCAGGCGGCAGCTCTGGCCGTTGATCGCGTATTCGCTCGCGCCGTTCCGGAAGAGCGTGCGGCTTATCGTCACCTCGCTGTACTCGATCGGCAGGGCCCCGTCGGAGTTGTCGATCGTCAGCTGCACCTCGGCCCGCCCGAGCGGCCCGCGGGTCGCCGTGCCGGCGAAGATGACGTCCTCCATCTTTCCACCGCGAAGGGTCTTGGCCCCCTGCTCCCCCATGACCCACGCGAGGGCGTCGACGACGTTGGACTTGCCCGACCCATTGGGCCCGACGATGCAGGTCACGCCCGGTTCGAGGGCGAAGGTGGTCGGCTGGGCGAACGACTTGAAACCTTTGAGCGTCAGGCTCTTCAGGTGCATGGGCGCCCTCCGTCACGGTTTCCCGACCACGCTACTGTGGCGCGGGCTTGACGTGCGCACCGCCACGCGCTATGTTCCTTGATCGCGTCAGAAGTTGAGAGGAGGTTCCCACATGTTTTACATCAACTGCCCAGCGTTGACCACCGCGTTCGTCGCGTCCACGTCGCTGCGCCGCCCCACGGGAACCGCCGCCTCCTTCGGGGCCGGGGTCACCGGCCGCACGTCAGCCGCCGCGTGACCTGAGCGCACCAGAGCTCCGTCCGCCACGCAGGAGAATCTCCTCCGCGTCCCGCCGCCCGTCTTTCGGCGGCTCTCCATTCCGTCGTGCTCGGCACGTCCCTCCGCCGCTGTCGTGGCGGCATCCTCTCTCGGAGAAACCATGAACACCCTCACGGTCTCGCGCGCCGCCCGCGCGCTGGACACCGTCCGAACGACCGACCGACAAACGCACGCGCCGCTGCTCGACCGGCTCGCCATGCACGCAGCGCTGGCGCTGCTGCTGTGGAGCACCCGGCCGCGGCGTTCGAAGCCCACGTTCGACGACCTGGCCCGACGCGAGCGCCGGCTGGCCGATGTCGAACGCGAACGAGCGTGGCTGCTGCTGCAGAACCACACCTCCTTTCGTTGACCCCCTTCACCCAGGTCCGCGCCGCGGACCGGAACGGAACACCATGACCACCCTCCTGGCCGACGTGCGGCTGCGCCCGCTCACCGTGCCGGCATCGCTCGATGCGCCCGACGCCGCAGATTTCACCGCAATGGTCGACGTGCGCAACCGCATCTTCGAGCAGATCTCGGGCCACACCGACCACACCTTCACCGCGGCCGAGCTGCTGCCCCACTTCCAGGACACCGAAGACGAAGAACGCTTCATGTGGCTGGTCGAGGTCGGCGACACCCTCGTCGGCCGCGTGGGCGTTGACCTGCCGCGCGAGCAGGGCTCACGCACCGCGTACTGGTTCATCGAGCTGCTGCGCGAGGCGTGGGGGCACGGCATCGGCTCACACGCCTACGAGCTGGTCGAGCGCACCGCCCGTGAGCACGGTCGCACCGTGCTGCAGGCCTGGGCAGAGCAGCCGCCTGTGGCGGACGGCGACGCCCTCGCCCCGCCGACCGGATTCGGTCAAGTGCCCCGGGACCACATCGCACGCTTCTTCCTGCGCCACGGCCACACCCTCGAGCAGGTGGAGCGGGCGAGCGCTCTGGACCTGACGGCGCCGATGGATCGCATCGAGCAGCTCTACGCCGAGGCGCAGGCCGCGGCGAAGGGCTACCGCGTCGTGCAGTGGCAGGCTCCGACACCGCAGGAGCATCTCGAAGGCTATGCGTGGATGAAGTCGCGCATGTCCACCGATGTGCCGGCGGGCGCGATGGAGTTCGACGAGGAGACGTGGGATGCCGCACGCGTCGAACGCCACGACCGTCGCTATCTGGAGGGCGGGCGCACGCTGCAGGTGACCGCCGCGCAGCACATCGCGACCGGGGAACTCTGCGCCTTCAACGAGCTCGTTCTCGGCCAGGACGGCACCGCCGCGTCGCACCAGGAGGACACCCTCGTGCTTAAGGAGCACCGCGGGCACCGTCTCGGCATGCTCGTGAAGTGCGCGGGGCTGCTGTCGTGGCCAAGGCTCGCCCCGGAGTCGCCGCGGGTGATGACCTACAACGCCGAGGAGAACCGCCCGATGCTCGACATCAACGAGGCGATCGGATTCGTTCCGATCTCGTACGAGGGCGCGTGGAAGAAAACCCTGCAGGACTGATGCCTGCCCGCGGTCGCGGAGTCAGCTCCGCGACCGCGGCGGCTTCTGACAGCGCGGGCAGAAATGGCTCGAGCGATTGGTGAACGACACCCGCACGATGGCGGACCCGCACCGGGGACACGGCTGGCCGGTACGGCCGTAGGCGTTGAGCGAGTGCGCGAAGTACCCGGCCTGGCCGTTGACGTTGACATACTGCGAATCGAAGCTCGTGCCGCCTTCGGCCAGCGCCTTCTCGAGCACGACGCGGATCTCGTGCAGCAGCCGATTCGCGGTGCGGGCCGACAGCACGGCAGCAGGCGTTTCGGGGTGCACCCGTGACGCCCACAGCGCCTCGTCGGCATAGATGTTGCCGACGCCGCTCAGTACCGTCTGGTCCAGCAGCACGCGCTTGACCGCGGACCCTTTGCGGGACAGCGCCGCACGGAACCCGGCGTCCCGGAACGCCGGATCGAGCGGGTCGCGGGCGATGTGCGCCACCTGGGTCGGAACGGTCGCGGCATCCGTCCCCCAACCGCCCGGGGCTCCGTCGGGCGTCGGGATGAGTGCATCGACGGCGAGTGAGCCGAAGGTGCGCTGGTCTGCGAAAACGACCGCCAGATCGCCGTGCACCGGATGGGCGATGTCGAGGCGGATGCGCTCGTGCCGCTCCGGCGCGGCGCCGGGCTCCCGCAGCAGCATCTGGCCGCTCATGCCGAGGTGTGCGATCACCGCGTCGACACCGCCGTCGAGTGGGAGCCACAGGAACTTTCCGCGCCGGGCGGCGGCGACGATGCCACGGCCCTGCAGGTGGTCTTCGAACGACGCGGCATCACCGCGATGCCGCGTGATCGCGCGCGCATCGACGACGCTGACCCCCGTGATGCGGGCCCCCGCGACGGCGGGCGCGAGGCCCGCCCGCACGACCTCGACTTCGGGCAGTTCAGGCACGGGTGCTGAGCTCGCGCCACGCTGTGAGCGCCGCCGCCATCTCCGCCTGTTTTTTACTCGTGCCCGACCCGGCCGCGGTGAGGTCGCCCACGGTGACCGACGCCGTGAAGACGCGGTCGTGGTCGGGGCCGGACGCCTCGATGGCGTACACCGGCGGGCTGAGGGCGTTGCGCGCCGCGAGCTCCTGCAGGCTCGTCTTGGGATCCATGGCCGCGCCGTAGCGCTCGGGGTCCTGCAGCAGGGGTTCGACCAAGCGCAGCACGAGCGCCGTCGCCGCATCGGGTCCCGCCGATAGGTAGGTCGCGCCGATCACGGCTTCCATCGTGTCG
This sequence comes from Microbacterium sp. zg-Y818, assembly GCF_030246905.1. NCBI lineage: Bacteria > Bacillati > Actinomycetota > Actinomycetes > Micrococcales > Microbacteriaceae > Microbacterium > Microbacterium sp. zg-Y818. Next base: position 1,557,519 of record NZ_CP126741.1, read on the forward strand.
GCGAGGATCGAGTCCTTGTCGCGGCCGCCGGTCTGCTGCTCACCGCGGCCGAGCAGCAGGTAGGAGCCGAGGCCGATGCCGCGCGCCACCTCTGCCAGGGCGACGGTGGACACGACGCTCGCGCGACGCTTGGCCAGCTCGCCCTCGTCGAGGTCGGGGTGCGCCGTGAACAGACGCACTGTCACCGCCTGTCCGAGCACGGAGTCGCCCAGGAACTCGAGACGTTCGTTGTGCGGGATGCCGCCGGCCTCGTACGCGTACGAGCGGTGCGTCAATGCAAGCGACAGAAGCTCGGGGTCGATATCGACCCCGAGCTTGTCGACGAGCGTGGAACGCTCGTGGGTGACGTCAGTCACGCCGTCCGCCGATCAGACGTCGGCGACCTTGCGTCCCTTGTACTCCAGGAACAGTTCGGTACCCTGCGAGTCGGTGACGACCTTGGCCTGGTGGGGACGGCTGTAGACGACCTTGCCGTTCTCGATGGTCTTGACCAGCGCGGGGGCTTCGGCCTTCCACTGCGCGCGACGCGAGCGGGTGTTGGAACGCGAAACTTTGCGCTTCGGGGGGTTGCCTGCCATGGCTAGCTCTCTTCTGTGGTCTCGGCGCCGCGGCTGTCAGCCACGTCGTCGTTGGTAAAGGTCTTGAGGGCCGCCCAGCGCGGATCGACGGGTTCGCGGGGCTCGTGCACCGCTTCCGCAGTCAACCGCTCGCCCGTGATCGGGTCGAGCCCGGGACAATCCGGCTGACAGACCGGCTGGAACGGAAGCGACAGGACTATTGCATCCCTGACCAGAGTCTCCGTGTCGACAATGTCGTCGCGCAGCTCGAAGTCAGTCGCTCCCTCCCCAGGATAACCGAAGAGCTCCTGAAACTCGACTTCGACCGGCTGAACGATGTCGGTGAGGCAGCGGCCGCACACGCCGCGGTACAGCGTGTCGGCTTCACCGGTGACGAGGATCCCCTCGTGGACGGACTCCAGACGGACATCCAGGTGCACCGGCTCGCCCTGCTCGACGGTTACGAGCGACTCACCCCAGCGCTGGGGTGCGGCGGCCTCGACCTCGAACTCCCGCATTTCACCGGGACGGCGCACGATGTCCCGGACGGGGAACACGAAGGGGCCGCTGACATGCTTTCTCACCACGGTCCACCATGTTACCGGCGTCGGACCGCGCCGGCGTCGCGTGGTCAGATGTCGCGGGCACCCGTGTCGAGGAAACGCGCGACGGCAGCGGGCACGAACGGCGCGACATCTCCGCCGAGCGCGGCGACCTGACGCACGAGCGAGCTCGACACGAGCGCGTGCGCGGGGTCGGGCAGCAGGAAGACCGTCTCGATCTGGGCCAGGTGCCGGTTGACGATCGCCATCGGCGTCTCGTACGCGACATCGACCTGTGAGCGGATGCCCTTCACCAGCACCCCGGCGTCGACGTCGGTGGCGTAGTCGACGAGAAGCCCCATGCTCCAGGAGGCGACCACGACGTCGCCCTGGATCTCGCTCTCCGCGATGGACTGCTCCAGGAGCGTCAGGCGCTGTGCGATGGGAAGCATCGCCTCTTTGCCCGGGTTGTGCACCACCAGCACGTGCAGCCGGTCGTACAGCGCGGCGGCGCGGCGGATGACGTCGAGGTGCCCGAGCGTCGGGGGGTCGAAGGAACCGGGAACAACGGCGATCCGAGGGTTCATGCCCCCAGCGTATCGCCGTCGGCGGCACGCTCCTGACGCGGGCTCAGCTCTTGGCGAGGGCGGCGCGCTCCTCCACGTCGAGGCGCCGGTCGATGGAGGCGGCCAGGCCCGGGTGTGCGGTGAGTGCCGGATCCTCGGCCAGGACGCGTTCCGCCTCCTCACGGGCGATGGCGATCAGATCGGCATCCTTGACGACGCGCAGCAGGCGCAGGGACGACCGGGCACCGGACTGGGCGTCGCCGAGCACGTCACCCTCCCCCCGCAGCTCGAGGTCGACCTCGGCCAGTTCGAACCCGTCCGTCGTCGCCGCGACCGCCTCCACCCTCTCCCGCGACGGGGTGCCCACGGGCGCCTCTGTCACGAGCAGGCACAGGCCGGGGACCGCGCCACGACCGACGCGTCCGCGCAGCTGATGCAGCTGAGAGACGCCGAAGCGGTCGGCTTCGAGGATCACCATGGTCGAGGCGTTCGGGACGTCGACCCCGACCTCGACGACGGTCGTCGCCACCAGCACGTCGATGTCGCCGCGGGCGAAGGCCTGCATGACAGCATCCTTCTCCTCCCCCGGCATGCGCCCGTGCAGGATCGCCACGCGCAGCTGCTCGTAGGCGGGATGCCGCGCCAGCAGCTCCTGCACCTGCACGACCCCCCAGCGGGTGCGCTCGGGAACCCCCTCTGACGGGCCTGCGGGCTCATCTGCCGTGTCGTCCTTGACGAGCGCCTCGGCGTCGATGGCCGCGCACACGACGAACGCCTGGCGGCCCTGGGCCACCTCTTCGGCGATGCGGTCCCACACCCGCGCGAACCAGCCGGGCTTCTCTGCCAGCGGTGCGACGAAGGATGAGATGCCGGCGCGCCCGGCGGGCATGGTGCGGATGGTCGACACGTCGAGGTCGCCGAATACCGTCATCGCGACCGTCCGCGGGATGGGCGTGGCCGTCAGCACGAGCACGTGCGGCGCGGTTCCCTTGGCACGAAGGGCCTCGCGCTGCTCGACTCCGAAGCGATGCTGCTCGTCTACCACCACGAGCCCCAGGTCGGCGAAGGTCGTCGACGCGCTCAGCAGCGCGTGGGTGCCCACGACGATGCGCGCCTGGCCCGAGGCCGCGCGCAGCGCCGCCTTGCGGCGCTCGGCGGACGTGAGCTGTCCGGTGAGGAGCGTGGGCATGAGCTCGGGAGCCAGGCGGGGGCCGAGCATGCGGGCGATGGAGCGCACGTGCTGCGCGGCAAGCACCTCGGTGGGGGCGATGAGCGCCGCCTGTCCCCCGGTCTCGGCCACCTGCAGCATGGCGCGCAGGGCGACGAGGGTCTTGCCGGAACCGACTTCGCCCTGCACGAGCCGGTTCATCGGCCACGCGCCTTCGAGGTCGGACGCGATGCGGCGACCGACCCTCTCCTGGTCGGGGGTGAGGGCGAACGGCAGTGCTGCGTCGAACTGTGCAAGCAGCCCCCCGGGCGTGGCAGTGCGCGACGTCGCCGACAGGGAGCGCACCTGCTCACGCTGCTGCAGCAGGGCCGACTGCAGCACGAACGCCTCATGCGTTCGGAGGGTCTCCTGGGCCTGGCCGATCTGCTCGAAAGTCTCGGGGCGGTGGATGCGCTCCAGCGCGGTGCGCGCGTCGAGCAGGTCGCGCGCGACGCGGAACGACTCCGGGAGGGGGTCGGGCACCGAGTCGAGCACGTCGAGCACGGTGTCGACGGTCTTCTTGATCTGCCAGCTGGCCACCGTGCTCGTGGCGGGGTAGATGGGGACCGGTTCGGTCGACCGCGCGCGGGCGGCGGTGAGGGCGACGGTGTCGTCCTCGAACAGCTGATAGTCGGGATGGGCGAACTGCTGCGCGCCGCGGTAGATCCCGACCTTTCCCGAGAAGATCCCCCGCCGTCCGGGGGTCAGCTCAGCCGCGCGCCATGCCTGGTTGAAGAACGTCAGCACGAGGGCACCCTGCCCGTCGCTGATGACGACCTCGAGGATGGATCCGCGCCGGTTGCGCATGCGTCGCTCGGTGGCCGAGCGCACCTCGGCGACGATGGTCACCTGCTCGCCCAGCGGCAGCGAATCGATCGGGGTCAGTTCGCCCCGCTTGGCGTAGCGCCGCGGATAGTGAGCCAGCAGATCGCCGACGGTCCGCATGCCGAAGGCGCGCTCCAGCGCCCCGGCGGTCTTGTCGCCCACCGCGGCGCGCAGACGCGACTCGAGCGACACCATGAGGGAGATTCTAGGTCGGCCAGCCGACACCGCCGTTCGCGGACCCACAGCAGGGGCGTCGTACGGTGGACGTGTGATCAGACGTACCCTCGCCCGCAGCTTCTGGGCGCTGAGCCGCTGGCGGCTCGTCACGACGCCCGCACCCGAGCGCCCCAGCGTGCTCATCGGCGCTCCGCACACATCGAACTGGGACTTCGTGATTATGCTCGCGATGGCGTGGCGCCTGGGCATCCCGGTGCGGTGGCTCGGGAAGAAGAGCCTCTTCCGCGGCTGGCGCGGGCCCCTGATGCGGGGCCTCGGCGGCATCCCCGTCGATCGCGACGACCCCCGCGGGGTCGTCGACGACGTCGTGGCCCGCATCCGGGCGGGCGAGGTGTTCGGGCTGGTCGTGACCCCCGAAGGCACGCGAGGGCCGGGTGCCTCGTGGAAGTCGGGCTTTTACCGCATCGCGCGCGAAACCGGCATGCCGGTCACCCTCGGCTACGTCGACCGCACCACCATGACCGCGGGACTGGGCGTCACGATCGAGCTCACCGGCGACGTCGGCGCCGACATGGACCGCATCCGGGCGTTCTACGCCGACAAGGCGGGGCTTCGGCCGCAGAACCGTGCCGAGCCGCGGCTGCGCGACGAGTCGTCGCGGCCGGTAGCGTGAAGTCGTGACTCGGATCATCTCCGGCGCCGCCGGCTCGCTCACGCTCGTCGTCCCCGACGCCGGCACCAGGCCCACCAGCGACCGTGTGCGCGAGGCGCTCTTCAGCTCGCTGGAGGCCGCCGACGTGCTCACCGGCGCCCGCGTGCTCGACCTGTACGCCGGCTCGGGTGCCCTCGGCCTCGAAGCCCTCAGCCGCGGAGCGTCGGCCGTGGACCTCGTCGAGAAGGCACCCAAGGCGGCATCCACCGCGCAGCGCAACGCCGCCGCGGTGGCACGGGCCGTCCGTGCGCCCTCGGTCGCGTGGCGGGTGCACCGCTCCAGCGCCGACGCGTTCCTGCGTGCCGGCAACGACCACTTCGACCTCGTGTTCCTGGACCCGCCGTACGACATCGGCGAAGCGGAGCTGACCCAGACGCTGTCCCTCCTGGTGTCCCGCCTCGCCCCCGATGCCACCGTCGTCATCGAGCGCGCACGCCGATCTCCCCAGCCCGGGCTTCCCGAGGGTTTCGTGCTGGACCGCGACAAGCGGTACGGCGACACCACGCTGTGGTGGGCCACCACGGCCTGACTCAGCCGCTGTGGCGGTCCCAATCGCGGTAGGGGTCCCAGCCGCCTGGGCCGCCGTACGGCGCGTCGTCGACCAGCAAGGATTCCGCCCCCTCGGGGCGTACCTCGCCGATCACCCGGAATCCCTCGGGAAGGGCCGCGTCGGGTGCGAAGGTGGCCAGCAGCGCGTGGTCCTCGCCGCCCTCCAGCGCCGTCACCGGGTCGGTTCCCAGCGCCCCTGAGGTCAGCGCGATCGTCACGCCGGATGCCGCGGCGAGCCGCCGTGCATCCAGGGCGAGGCCATCCGAGACGTCCATCATCGCGGTCGCCCCCGCCGCGGCTGCGTCGGGGCCCGATGCGATCGGAGGCCGTGGGCGCAGCTGCGCCTGCATCGCGGCTGCCTCGCGCCGCGTGAGGTGCGACGTCACGACCGGCACGGCCTCGCCGCTGTCGTCGCGAAAACGGTCGAAGAGCAGCGAGAGTCCGGCGGCTGCCCTGCCGACATCGCCGGCGATGGCGACGACGTCACCGGGACGGGCGCCCGAGCGGCGCACCGGGAGTGCCCCGTCGAGCACGCCCACCGCGGTGACGGCGACGGTGAGGGTGTCCGAGATCGTGAGGTCTCCTCCTTCCACCGCGCACCCGGGCGCGAGTGCGTCGCACGCGGCGCGCAGTCCCCGCGCCAGGTCTGCGACGAAGCGCACGCCGGTCTCGGGCGGCACCGCCAGCGCGACGAAGAGGGCGACCGGACGTGCCCCCATGGCGGCCACATCGGCGAGGTTCACGGCGGCAGCCTTCCACCCGAGGTCGGTGCCTGACGACCACGCCAGGCGGAAGTCCGGACCGTGCACCAGGGTGTCGGTCGTGACGACGACCCGCTCCCCCGGCGCCGCCAGCACAGCAGCGTCGTCACCCGGTCCGACGATGGCCCGGGACGACCCGTCGAGCGCGGCGAAGACCTCCCGCAAGACGGCGCCCTCCCCGGCCGTGGCCACCGTCTGTTCGGGTTCGCTCGTCACCTTTCCACCGTACCGGCCGTGCCTGCGTGGCGACCGGGCAGGGCTCGCCGCGGTCTCGATTACGCTGGAGTGGTGCCCCGATTCCGCCCGTTCGCCGTGCTCGCCGCCGCCGCCGGCATGCTCGTTCTGAGCGGCTGCAGCGGCTCGTCGCTGGCGCTGACCGCCCCCGCCGACGCGAACAATCCGCTGTGCGCCGAGGTCATGGTGCGGCTGCCGTCGTCGATCGAGGGTCACGACCGCCGCTGGACCGACGCGCAGTCCACGGCGGCTTGGGGCGACCCGACGGCGGCGATCCTCAGCTGCGGCGTCCCGACCCCGGGACCCACCGAGGCCCGCTGCATCACGATCGACGGCGTGGACTGGATCGTCGACGAGTCCGACGCGCCGCGGTATCGCATCACGACGTACGGGCGAACGCCCGCCGTGGAGGTCTTCGTCGACAACGAGGAGGTCTCCCCCAACGAGGTGCTGTCGCGGTTCGCTCCCTACATCGTCGACACGCTGCCACGCGATCGGCAGTGCACCGAGACCGCCGAACTGCTCAGCTGACGCGTTCCCGGCCCAGTTCGATCAGCTCGGAGATGAGCCCGGGGTAGGTCATCCCCGAGGCGATCCAGCATGTGGGGAACATCGAGATGGGCGTGAAGCCCGGCATGGTGTTCACCTCATTCACGAAGAACTCCGTACCGGTGTAGAAGAAATCCACCCGGGCCAACCCTTCGCCGCCGAGCGCCTCGAACGCGCGCGCCGCCACCCGCCGCATCTCAACGAGCTCGCCGTCGTGCATCGGAGCAGGGCAGACCAGGTCGACGCCCGCGGCATCGAGATACTTCGCCTCGAAGTCGTAGAAGGCCCGGCCTGTGACCACGATCTCCCCGGGCACGCTCACTCGCGGGGCGTCGCCGTCACGGCCCTGCAGCACCCCGCACTCGATCTCGCGACCCACGACGGCCTGCTCGACGAGCGCACTGGAATCCTCCGCGAGGGCGACTTCGAGCGCGGCATCGAGCTGATCCCAGCTCTCCACCTTCGACACGCCGACGCTCGAACCGGCGCGGTTGGGCTTGACGAACACCGGGAGGCCCAGCGAACGTATCTCACGTTCCCACCGGGAACGATCGCGGCGCAGATCCGCGGCGGACACTCGGCGCCACGGCACCACCGGCACCCCGGCCGCCTGCAGCACGCTCTTGGTGACGTGCTTGTCCATGCCGATGGCAGACATCAGCACACCGCCGCCGACGTAGGGCAGGCCGAGCAGCTCCAGCATCCCCTGAATCGTGCCGTCCTCGCCGAAGCGGCCGTGCAGGATCGGGAACACCACATCGATCTCGCCGAGGCTCTCCTCAGAGCCGTCGGGCCGGACCACCCGCAGCTCGCGGGACAGGGTCGACTCGGGCCAGCGCACCCGTGTGCCGTTGTCGGCGACCTCCGGCAGCGCCCCCTCGGTCAGCACGAAGCGGTCGGGATCTTCCGTTTCGAGAACGAAGGCGCCCTCGCGGGTGATGCCGATGGGGATCACCCGGTAGCGCTCGCGGTCAATCGCCCGCAGCACGCCTCCCGCCGTTGCGCAGCTGATCGAGTGCTCGCTGGAGCGACCTCCAAAGAGCACCGCCACTGCCGGCTTGTTCATTCTGCGTCCTTTCGCCCTGGGGCTGATCGTCGTCGGTGGTCAGATGCGGGGCGATGTCGCGCGGCTGCATGGTGCCGTCGAGCACCATCTTGACCTGCTCGACGATCGGCATGGCGATTCCCGCCTCCCGGGCGAGGTTCAGGATCGGCGCGACCGAACTCAAACCTTCGGCCGTCTGATCCATCTGCTTCACGACGTCGTGGTAGCTGTATCCCTGGCCGAGCAGCCGGCCAGCGGTGTTGTTGCGGCTGAGCGGCGACTGGCACGTGGCGATGAGGTCGCCCAGGCCCGCCAGGCCCTGCAGAGTCTCGGGCTGGGCGCCCTGTGCCACGGCGAAGTCGGTCATCTCCACGAGCCCTCGTGTGATGATCGAGGCCTTGGTGTTCTCGCCGTAGCCGACGCCGTCGACGATGCCGATGGCCACGGCGATGAGGTTCTTCAGCACTCCCCCGAACTCGGTGCCGATCACATCGGTGTTGACGAACGTGCGGAAGTAGCGGTTGCGCGCACGCCGCGCCACCGCCTCGGCTGTCTCACGGCTCGTGGACGAGATCACCGCGGCGGTCGGCTGCTCGCGGGCGATCTCGAGGGCGAGGTTCGGCCCGGATGCCACGGCGATGCGAGCCGGGTCGCAGTGCAGCTCCTGCTCGATGACCTGGCTCATCCGCAGACCCGACCGCTTCTCAACGCCCTTCATGAGCGAGACGATCGGCACGTCGGTGCCGGTGACGAGGGGCCTGAGGGCCTTGAGGTTCTGGCGAGCCGACTGGCTCGGAATCGACAGGTACACCTGGGTGGCGCCGTCGAGCGCCTCGGACAGGTGGTGCGTGGCCGACATGCTGCGGGGAAGGTTGATGCCCGGCAGGTACTGGCTGTTGCGCTTCGCCTCGTCGATCTCGTGCGCGAGCTCCGGCCGGCGCGCCCACATCACCACGTGCGCCCCACCGTCAGCGAGGATCTTGCCGAACGTCGTGCCCCAGCTTCCGGCGCCGATCACCGCCACACGGGGGGCTGCGGCATCCGCTCTACGGCTCAAGGCGACCCGTCTCCTTCTGTCCGTGCTGCGTCGGATCCCACCGCTCGGGCGGCGGCGTCTCGCCGCGCAGCTGTCCCTCGAGCGCGGCGATGCGATCCATCACGACGTCGGTCGCCTCGACCAGCGACGCGTGATGGGCCCCGCGACCCGCGTACGCCGACAGGTCCACCGGGGGTCCGATGAGGATCCGCACCCGCTTGCGCGGCGGCCACAGGCTGAGCTTCCCGTAGCGCGGCAGGATCTTCTGCACACCCCACGTGGCCATGGGGATCACCGGCAGGTCGCCGGACAGGGCCACCCGCACCGCACCCGTCTTGCCGCGCATGGGCCACAGGTCGGGGTCTCGCGTGAGCGAGCCCTCCGGGTAGATGATCACACCCGAGCCCTTGGCGATGAGGTGCTCGGCCGTGTCGATCGTCTGCTTGGCGGTGGCGGCCGAGCCTGCGCGCGCCACGGGAATCATGCCGGTGACGCGCAGCGCCCAGCCGAACACCGGAACGCGGAAGAGCCCTTCCTTCACCAGGAAGCGAGGCGCTCGGCCCAGCCGCCAGGTCGCGACGGCCACGATGACCGGGTCGAACTCGCTGTAGTGGTTGGGCGCGAGCACGTAGGCGCCCTCCATCGGCAGGTTCTCCCCGCCCTCGATCTCGATGCGCGCGAGAATGCCGGCCAGTGGGACGACGATTCCCGAGAGGGGCCAGAAGATGCTGGGGCGGGTCTTCTCGGGCGAGGCGCGGCGACGTGTGCGGGCCACGATCAACCGATGACGTCGAAGTCGGCGCCGAGGGCGTGCAGCTTGTCGAAGAAGTTCTCATACCCACGCCGGATGATCCCGACGTTGTGCACGATGGACTCCCCCTGCGCCGTGAGGGCCGCGATCACGTGGCTGTAGCCACCCCGGAGGTCGGGCACGACGATCTCGGCGCCATGCAGCGGCGTGGGGCCGGTGATGACCGCGGCCTGCTCGAGTGCTCGGCGGGGCACCCGGCGGTACTCGCCCTCGAGGCCGTCCTTGTGCACGACGATGTCGGCACCCATCTTCACGAGGGCATCGGTGAAGCCGAAGCGGTTCTCGTACACCGTCTCGTGTACCACCGACGTCCCCTCCGCCTGCGTCAGCGCGACGATGAGGGGCTGCTGCCAGTCGGTCATGAAGCCGGGGTGCACGTCGGTCTCCACCATGACGGGCTTGAGCGGGCCACCGCGGTAGAAGCGGATGCCGTCCTCCTGGATGTCGAAGGCACCGCCTACCTTGCGGAAGATGTTGAGGAAGGTCAGCATGTCCTGCTGGCGGGCCCCGCCCACGAAGATGTCGCCGTCCGTGGCCAGCGCCGCCGACGCCCACGAGGCCGCCTCGTTGCGGTCGAAGATGCTGCGGTGGTCGTATCCGGTGAGCGTGTCGACGCCCTCGATGAAGATGACGCGGTTGGGCTCGTACGAGATGATGGCGCCCATCTTCTGCAGCACGCCGATGAGGTCCATGATCTCGGGCTCGATGGCGGCGTTGCGAAGCTCGGTCGTGCCCTTCGCCCGCACGGCCGTCAGCAGCACCTGCTCGGTGGCCCCGACGCTCGGGTAGGGCAGCTCGATGTCGGCGCCGTGGAGGCCCTCGGGGGCGGAGAGACGGATGCCACTGGGCAGCTTCTCCACGATCGCGCCGAAGCGACGGAGCGCATCGAGGTGGAAGTTGATGGGACGGTCGCCGATGCGGCATCCACCGAGGTCGGGGATGAAGGCCTGGCCGAGCAGGTGCAGCAGCGGGCCGCAGAAGAGGATCGGGATGCGCGACGAACCGGCGTGCGCGTCGATCTCCTCGAAGTGGGCCGACTTCGCATCACTGGGATCGAACACGAGGCTTCCGGGCTCCTCGCCGTCGTCGACGCGCACACCGTGCACCTCGAGCAGCGACCGGACGACCTGCACGTCGCTGATGTCGGGCACGTCGCGCAGCACGCTGACGCTCTCACCGAGGAGGGAAGCGACCATCGCCTTGGTGGCGAGGTTCTTCGCGCCCTTCACATCGACGCGGCCGACCAGCGGACGACCGCCGCGGATGGCGATCGTGTCCCCCGTCATTCCCTGCGACAGCCCCTCCGGCTCGCTCGCCGCCGATGTGTTCTCGCGGGGAATTGACTTCATGCGGTGGACCTCACTTGGTAGCTACCGGACCGGAAGGGTCCGTGGGCGCCACGCCTCGCGGCGGGCTTCGAACTGTGCGATTGCATCTTCGTCGCGCAGCGTCAGCCCGATGTCATCCAGACCCTCGAGCAGGCGCCATCTAGTGTAATCATCGATGTCGAACGCAAGCTCTAGGTCACCGATCGTGGTAGTGCGAGTCAGCAGGTCCACGGTCATCGTCACGCCGGGCTGAGCCTGCGCGACCGCCCAGATCGCTTCGATGCCGGCCTCGTCGATGACCCCGGTCACCAGCCCCTGCTTGCCCGCGTTGCCGCGGAAGATGTCGGCGAACCGCGGACTGAGCACGACGCGGAATCCGTAGTCGCGCAGCGCCCAGACAGCGTGCTCACGGCTCGAGCCGGTGCCGAAGTCGGGGCCGGCGACGAGGATCGAGGCGTTGCGGTACGCGGGCTGGTTCAGCACGAATTCGGGGTCCTGCCGCCAGCTCGAGAAGAGCGCGTCCTCGAAGCCGGTCTTCGTGACCCGCTTGAGGTACACGGCGGGGATGATCTGGTCGGTGTCGACGGCTGAGCGGGTCAGCGGGGCGACGACGCCGGTGTGGGTGGTGAACTTCTCCATGTCAGACCTCCACTGACTCGAACGCCGGCAGGTCGCTGGGGCTCGCGAGACGCCCGAGCACCGCGGTGGCCGCGGCCACCAGCGGCGACACCAGGTGCGTGCGCCCGCCCTTGCCCTGCCGCCCCTCGAAGTTGCGGTTGCTCGTCGACGCGCAGCGCTCCCCCGGTGCCAGCTGGTCGGGGTTCATGCCCAGGCACATCGAGCAGCCGGCGAAACGCCATTCGGCACCGAAGTCGAGGAAGACCTTGTCCAGCCCCTCCGCCTCGGCTTCCAGCCGCACGCGCGCGGACCCGGGGACGACCATCACGCGCACCCCCTCGGCCTTCGTGCGGCCCTGCACGATCGACGCGAAGGCGCGCAGGTCCTCGATGCGGCTGTTGGTGCAGGAGCCCATGAAGACGGCATCCACCGGCACGTCCTTGAGCGCAGTGCCGGGGACGAGGTCCATGTACTCCAGCGCGCGGCGGGCGGCTGCCTGATCGTTGGGGTCGGCGAAATCCTCGGGAGCCGGCACGACGTCGCTGAGCGACACGCCCTGGCCGGGGTTGGTGCCCCACGTCACGAAGGGCTCAAGGGTGTCGGCGTCGAGGAACACCTCAGCGTCGTAGACGGCGCCCTCGTCGCTCGGGAGAGTCCGCCAGTAGGCGACAGCGTCGTCCCAGTCCTGACCGGTCGGCGCGTGCTGCCGGCCCTTGAGGTAGGCGAAGGTGGTCTCGTCGGGCGCGACCATTCCGGCGCGGGCGCCCGCCTCGATCGACATGTTGCAGATCGTCATGCGCCCCTCCATCGAGAGGGCGCGGATGGCGCTGCCGCGGAATTCGAGCACGTAGCCCTGCCCGCCGTTGGTGCCGATCTTGGCGATCACGGCGAGGATGATGTCCTTCGCCGTGACACCGGGCTTGAGCTCCCCTTCGACGGTGATCGCCATCGTCTTGAAGGGCTTGAGCGGCAGCGTCTGGGTGGCAAGGACGTGCTCCACCTCGCTCGTGCCGATGCCGAAGGCCATCGCACCGAACGCGCCGTGGGTCGAGGTGTGCGAGTCGCCGCAGACCACGGTGATCCCCGGCATCGTGAGGCCCAGCTGGGGGCCCACGACGTGGACGATCCCCTGCTCCTTGTCGCCCAGCGGATGCAGGCGCACACCGAACTCGGCGGCGTTGCGCCGCAGGGTCTCGATCTGGGTGCGGCTGGTGAGGTCGGCGATCGGCTTGTCGATGTCGAGCGTCGGGGTGTTGTGGTCCTCGGTCGCGATCGTGAGGTCGAGGCGGCGCACCGGGCGTCCCTCGGCGCGCAGGCCGTCGAATGCCTGGGGGCTCGTCACCTCGTGCACCAGGTGCAGGTCGATGTAGATGATGTCGGGGCTGCCGTCTTCGCCCTTGACCACGACGTGGTCATCCCAGACCTTCTCGGCCAGGGTGCGGGGGCGATCAGGGATCGTCGTCGGTGCGGGGGTGCTCATTGCTCTGAAGTCTCCTTGCGAACGGGATCAAGCCCACCACCGACTCCGCGACGAGGAAGGGCTCAGAACGAGGCCTCGCCGCGGCCGCTAAGCAGAAGACGAGCGATCCGCACGCGCCCACATTAGCACCGTGCGGACCGCTCGCTCCTCGTGTGTCAGCGCCCGGCGCGGTGGTCCGGCGTCCCCGGGTCCTCGACGGTGGGGGGCGTCACATGCTCCTCGGCGACGGCCGCGGCCGCAGCTTGCGGCGTCGGGGCCTTGCGCTCGCGGGACGAAGCCACGAGGCTCGCGACGGTGGCGACGACCATCGAGGCGATGATGACGCCCAGCGACATCCAGGTGGAGATGTCCGGCACCCACTCGATGTGCTCCCCGCCGTTGATGAAGGGCAGCTCGTTCTCGTGCATCGCGTGGAAGATGAGTTTGACGCCGATGAAGGCGAGGATGAACGCGATGCCGTAGTGCAGGTACTTGAGGCGGTCGAGCAGTCCCCCCAGCAGGAAGTAGAGCTGGCGCAGGCCCATGAGCGCGAAGATGTTCGCGGTGAAGACGATGAACGGGTCCTGCGTGATGCCGAAGATCGCGGGGATCGAGTCCAGCGCGAACAGCAGGTCGGTCATGCCGATCGCGACGAAGACGATGATCATCGGCGTGAAGATGCGCTTGCCGTTCACGACCGTGCGCACCTTGGCGCCGTCGTACTCGTCGCTGATGTCCACGCGGCGGCGGACCAGCCGCACCACGAAGCTCTCCTTCTTCTCCTCGTCCTCATGCTCCTTGCCGGGGAAGGCCTGCTTCCACGCGGTGTAGATCAGGAACGCCCCGAACAGGTAGAAGATCGGCAGGAACTGCTCGATGATCACCGCTCCGAGCAGGATGAAGATGCCGCGCAGGATCAGCGCGATGATGATGCCGACCATCAGCACCTTCTGCTGGTACTGACGCGGCACCGCGAACTGGCCCATGATCAGCACGAAGACGAAGAGGTTGTCGATCGACAGGCTGTACTCGGTCAGCCAGCCGGCGACGAACTGTCCGGTGACATCGGCGCTTCCGGTCACGCCGAAGAGGATGCCGGCGAACGCGATCGCCAGGGCGACGTAGAAGACCACCCACAGCGTCGACTCCTTCGTGGAGGGGATGTGCGGTCGCTTGATGATCAGCAGCAGATCGGCGATGAGGATCGTGAGCAGCACGACGAATGCGCCGATCTCGAACCAAAGGGGGATCTCGAAGCCCATGGGAGCCTTTCGGAGGGTGCGGTGGATGCCGAAAGTCTCTCCCCCGCGTGAAGCGGCGCGCGCCCGGGGCCACTCGATTGGGGCCCGTGATGACGGAGGCGCGAGGACGGGATACTCCCTCTCGTTCGCACCAGGATACAGGCGTGTGCGCGCCAGACCGCGTTTCTGAGACGATCGGCGGTGGGTCGACACTCTCTCGGTGAGAGACGAAAGGGAACGCATGGGCGACGATCGCGACGACGCGGACCTGGTGGCCGCCGCCGCAACCGGGTCGGAGGACGCCTTCCGCGCGCTCTACCGCGCCTACGTGCGGCCGGTGTACTGGCTTGCGCACCGTCTGGTGGGGAGCGCCGCGGATGCCGAAGACGTGACGCAGGAGACCTTCCTCACGGCGTGGCGCAAGCTTCCCGACCTGCAGCTGGCCGGCGACTCGCTGCTGCCGTGGCTCGTGACGATCTGCCGGTTCCAGTGCGCCAACCGGGTGCGGCGCCTGCGCCGCGACCGGGAGCACACCGCCGGCACAGTCGACGAGACCGCGCCGGACACGGTCGACGTTGCGGAGCTCGTGGTCGGCCGCGACGTCGCCGAGCGCATCGTCGCCGCGGTGGCAGGGCTGTCGGCGCTGGACCGGGAGATCTTCCGCCTGTGCGCCGCCGAGGGCCACGCCTACCAGGCTGCCGCCGAGCAGCTGGGCGTGGGCCACGGCGTCGTTCGCAATCGTCTCTCCCGCATCCGCACGAAACTGCGGACCGAACTGGGAACGGAGACCGCATGACCCCGACGACTTCTTCCGGGGCGGATGCCTCCGCGGATCTGCCCGACCTGGACGACCAGACGGTCGCCCGCATCGAGGGCGAGCTGTTCGCGCGCATCCGCCAAGAGCCTCGCGGCGCGGCGGCGGGGCGCGAGGCGGCGCCGGCCGTTCGCGGCGCGACGCCGGCACGCACCGCCCGACAGCGCCGGCGCAGCTGGCTCATCGCCGGAGGCGCCGCAGCGGCGCTGGTGCTCGTGGCGGCCGTGATCGCACCGGGCGTGGGCAATCTCATCCGGGGCGGCTCGGGGACAGACAGCCAGGTGATCGACGGCGCGTGGATGACCACGACCGAAGGCTCGGCCGTCATGCCGGAGGCCGGCGTGGCCGACGGCGACGCCGAGAGTGGGCTGGGCGTCATCGGCGGTGCCGCCGACGGCGGCGGCGACGGTGCGCAGCAACGCGAGGTGATCGCGACCGCCTCGGCGACGCTCGAGGTGGGCTCAGGTGCGCGGGCGGCTGCCGATGCCCTCGAGGCGATCTCGGCTGAGGCCGAAGCGGCGGGCGGCTTCGTGGAATCGCTCAGCCTCGGGCGGGCCGGCGGTCTCGGCGAGAGCGGCACGATCGAGGGTGGATTCGTCGGGGGCCAGTACGGCGATGCCGCGCTGTATCCCGACCCCTCGGCGGTGTCGGACACCTGGATCACGGTGCGCGTGCCGTCGTCGGAGCTGACCGCCACGATCGAGCGCCTCGACGAGTTCGGCGAGGTCACGGCATCCCGCATCTCGCGTCAGGACGTCACGACCGGGGCGGTCGACTTGCGAGCACGGGTGGCATCGGCCGCGGCGTCGGTAGAGCGGCTCACCGCCCTGCTGAACGAAGCCGGCTCGCTGTCGGACTTGATCGCGGCCGAGGACGCGCTGGCCGAGCGCCAGGCGGAGCTGGAGTCGCTGCAGGGGCAGCTGGACTATCTCGACGGGCAGGTATCGCTGTCGTCGCTCACGGTCAGCGTCGTGACCCCCGCGGAGCGTGTCGACGCCGACCCCGCCGGATTCACCGACGGACTGCTGGCGGGATGGAATGGTCTCGTGGCCGCGATGAACGGCATCGTGGTCGCGCTGGGCTTCCTGCTGCCGTGGCTGGCGGTGATCGGCGTGATCGGCGCGGCCGTCTGGCTGATCCGCCGCGCGGTGCGCCGCCGCCGCTCCCCCGCCGCCCCAGCCGCCGACTGACCCGCCCGCCTCGCCCTGGCGCTGGGACGAATCCTGACGGCCGAGACGGCGGGTGCCACCCACGGTCTCGGCCGCGGGTATTCGTCTCACCGGTCGCGCGGCGTCGGCGCCGGCGCGAGCGTCGGCGCGGGCGCGAGGCCGGAGGCGGGCGCGCGCAGGGCGCGGAGGGCGTAGAGGATCGTTGCGAGGTCGACCAGTTCCTGCACGAGGGCACCCACGACGGCGGGGATCACGCCCGTCATCGCGATGAGCATCAGCCCGACGCTCAGCCCGATGCCGATCCAGATCGCGGTGAGGGCGACCCGCAGCGTGTGGCGGCCGATCACGATCGCTTCGACCACGCGCGCGAGCGAGTCGACCGTGATGACGACGTCGGCGGCATCCCCCGCCGCCGTCGCGCCGCGCGCCCCCATCGCCACCCCGACGTCGGCTGCCGCCAGCGCGGGGGCGTCGTTGACGCCGTCGCCGACCATCATCGTGGGGCGCGGGGTGAACGCCCCGACGAGGTGCACTTTCTCGGGCGGAAGCAGGTCGGCGTGCACCTCGTCGACCCCGATGCCGTGCGCGATCGCCTCGGCGGTGGGAGCGGCGTCGCCGGTGAGCATCGCGACACGCTCGACCCCATGGGTGCGCAACCACGCGACCACCTCGCGGGACTCCTCCCGGGCTGCATCTGCGAGCAGCAGCGCACCGGCGAAGCGGCCATCGACCGCGACGTACGCCGCCACCTGGCCCGGTTCGAGCCGGGGGCGCTGCACCCCGTCGGCGACGGTGGCTACGAAGGCGGACTTGCCCACCGCCACCTGCCGCCCCGCGAGCACGGCGGACACGCCGTTGGTCGCGACCTCGCTGGCTTCTCGGGCCGGCAGCAGCTGCAGTCCTCGGGCATCGGCGGCGGCTCGGATGCCGTCGGCGAGCACGTGCGAGGAGTACTGCTCGGCCGAGGCGGCCAGCTGCAGCACCTCGTCGGCGCTGAACCCCGCCGCGGGGAGCACGTCGACGAGCTCGGGACGCCCCGAGGTGAGCGTGCCGGTCTTGTCGAAGCACACCGACCGCACGCGCGCCAAACGCTCGATCTGAGCGCCGCCCTTGACGATGATCCCGGACTTCGCTGCCCGGGACAGCCCGCCCAGGAACGCGATGGGCGCCGCCAGCAGCAGCGGACACGGGGTGGCGAGCACGAGCACCTCGGCGAAGCGGGTGGGATCCCCCGACAGCCCCCACGCCGTTCCCGCCAGCACGAGGGACACGGCGGTGAAGGGCACCGCGAACCGATCGGCGAGCCGGACGACGGGCGCGCGGGAAGTCTGCGCCGCCTCGACGAGCGCGACGATCTGCTGGTACTGGCTGTCGGCGCTGCGCCGCACCGCGCGCAGCCGCACCGCACGGCTGCCGTTGACGGCGCCCGAGAACACCTCGTCCCCGTCCGAGCGGGTCACCGGCAGGCTCTCGCCCGTGAGGGACGACTCATCGAAGGTGCCGGCATCCCCCACGACCACCCCGTCGACGGGAACGACCTCCGATGGGCGCACGAGCAGCAGATCACCGACCTGCACGTCCTCCACCGGCACGTCGCGCAGTCGCTCGTCGCCGGCCGCGGCCGGGAGACCGCCCGGCCCGCCGACGATGTGCGCGGTCCGCGGCGAGCGGTCCAGCAGGGCAGTCAGGTCGCGCTGCGCGCGGCGCGCCGCGAACTCCTCGAGCGCCTCGCCGCCCGAGAGCATCAGCACGATGATGAGCGAAGCGACATACTCCCCCACCGCGAGAGTCGCCACCATCGCCACCACCGCGAGGATGTCGAGCCCCACGTGTCCGTGCAGCACGTCGCGCACCATGCGCACGAGGGTGAGGACGACGAAGACGGCGACGTACCCTGTGGCGACCCAGCGAGCGCCGGAATCGGCACCCGCCGCGGCCAGTGCCAGAACGACGGCCAACGCGATGACTGCGAGGAAGATCGACCCATACCGTGACGCCGTACGCATTGCCGACATGCGGCCAGCCTGCCTGCGGCTCCCTCACGGCGCCAGCCCCGTGGGCAGCGAAAAACCCCCCGGCAGAAACCGGGGGGTTTTTCGTGTTGTGACCCCAGCGGGATTCGAACCCGCGTTACCGCCGTGAGAGGGCGGCGTACTAGGCCGCTATACGATGGGGCCGTTTCGACAACCGTTAAAGTATGCCACGGCTCGCATGACGTGGCCAAATCGAGGCGGGCTGCGGTTGCCGCCGGGCGTGTCGCACGGTTGACTTTCCTCATGCGAGTCACAAAGCACGAACATGCCTGCCTGCGCCTCGAGCGCGATGGAAAGACGATCATCATCGACCCGGGTTCCTTCACCCTCCCCCTGACGGATGTGAAGAACCTCGTCGCCATCGTCCTCACCCACGAGCACCCCGACCACTGGACGCCCGATCATCTGGACCGGCTGACGGCTCTGGCGCCGCGCGTGCCCATCTTCGCACCGGCCGGAGTCGCGGCCGCCGCCCCCGGATACGACATCACGGTCGTCGCCCCCGGTGACACCGTCACGGTCGACCCGTTCACACTGGTGTTCTACGGCGGACGGCACGCGGTGATCCACGAGTCCATCCCGGTCATCGACAACGTCGGTGTGCTCGTCAACGACGACTTCTATTACCCCGGGGACTCCTACGCCGTGCCCAAGGGTGCGGAGGTGCGGCTGCTGGCGGCGCCGGTGGGTGCGCCGTGGCTGAAGATCGGCGAGGCGATGGACTTCGTCCTCGCCGTGAAGCCCCGCCGGGCCTTCGGCACCCACGACATGACGCTCTCCCGCGCCGGACTGCAGATGGGCCGCGCCCGCCTGAAGTGGGCGACGGAGCAGAACGCCGGCGAGTTCCTCGAGCTCGAACCCGGCAACTCGGTCGACCTGTAGCGAGAACCACCGCGCTGACAGCTGCCCGCAGACGACGGATGCCGCGGGGGTGTACCCCGCGGCATCCGTGTGTCCGGCCCTAGCCGGCGTCAGTGGCGTGTCACTGCGCGTCGAGATCCGTCTCCAGCAGCGCGACGAGCTCGTCCAGCGCCTGCTCGGCGCCCTCGCCTTCGGCCTTGAGCGTCACGACCGTGCCGTTCGAGGCACCGAGCCCCATGAGCGACAGGATGCTGCCGGCGTTGAGGTCGGGTCCGCCCTCGACCGCGATGGTGACCGGCACGCTCTTCTCCTGCACCGCCTGCACGAAGAGCTTTGCGGGGCGGGCGTGCAGTCCGGAGCTGCTGGCGATCGTGGCCTGGCGTTCTGCCATGGGGTCCTCCTTGTGGGGTTTTCAAACGGTTGCCGGAACCTGAGCGGCGGGAGCCTTCTCGGCCTCGGCGAACTCCTTCGGCGCGACCCACTTCTTGAGGGCCACGACGACGAGCGCACTCACGACGGTACCTGCCGCCAGCGCCACCAGGAACCCCCAGAAGGGCTCGATGGCGAACCAGACGAAGAGGCCGCCGTGCGGCGCACGCGACTCCACCGCGAACAGCATGCTGAGCGCGCCGGTGACCGCGCCGCCGACCATGGTCGCGGGGATGACGCGCAGCGGGTCGGCTGCGGCGAACGGGATGGCGCCTTCGGAGATGAACGAGGCACCCAGCAGCCAGGCGGCCTTGCCGTTCTCGCGCTCGACCGGAGTGAAGAGGTTGCGCGCGAGCACAGTGGAGGCCAGCGCCATGGCGAGCGGCGGGACCATGCCGGCGCACATCACCGCGGCCATGATCAGGTACGGCGTCGTGTTCGTGGCCGAGGCCGTGCCCAGCCCCGCGACGGCGAAGGCGTACGCGACCTTGTTGACCGGTCCGCCCAGGTCGAAGCACATCATCAGTCCCACGATCACGCCGACCACGACGATCAGCCCGGTGGCGGCGAGGTCGTTGAGGCCGTTGGTCATCTGCTCCATGAGCCAGGCGATGGGACGACCCAGGAAGAGCACCATGAGGCCGGAGGCCACGATGGATGCCAGCAGCGGGATGATCACGACCGGCATGAGCCCGCGCAGCCAGCGCGGCGCGTCGAGCCTGCCGAGCCACCACGCCACACCACCTGCGAGGAGACCGCCGACGATGCCGCCGATGAAGCCGGCGTTCATGAGCACTGCGACGGCGCCCGCGACGAATCCGGGCGCGATGCCCGGCCTGTCGGCGATCGCGAACGCGATGTATCCGGCCAGCGCAGCGACCAGGAAGCCCATCGACGTGTTGCCGATCATGAAGGCGACGGATCCGAGATATTGGCCGAGACCGCCGGCAGGAAGCTCCCACAGGGAGTTCTCGATGATGACGGATGCCGCGTCGTTGCTGACCTCGTATCCGCCGAGCAGGAAGCCGAGCGCCATCAGCAGCCCGCCGCCGGCGACGAACGGGATCATGTAGCTGACACCGGTCAGCAGCCAGCGCTGGATGCTCGCCCCCGCGCCGGGGCGGTCGGCGGTCGTCTGGGTTGACGCGGCCGCGTCGCCCGTGACTCGCTGTGCCTGTGGGTCCTTTGCGGCGGCGACCGCCTCGGCGATCATCTGCGTCGGCTGTTCGATGCCGCGCTTGACGCCGGAGCGCACGACCGGCTTGCCCGCGAAACGCTGCGGCTCGCGCACGTCGACGTCGGTCGCGAAGATCACGGCATCCGCCCGCTCGATCACGTCCTTGGGCAATGCCTTGTACCCGCTGGAGCCCTGCGGCTCGACCACCAGGTCGATCCCTGCCTTCTTACCTGCGGCACTGAGAGCGTCGGCCGCCATGAAGGTGTGCGCGATGCCGGTGGCGCACGAGGTGACGGCGACGATGCGCGCGGGGCGGCCGTCGACGGTGAGCTCGGGCGTCGCGCCGGAGCTCTGCGGAGCGGGGGGAATCGCGCCCTCAGCCTGCGGGGCCGTCGCCGGCGCCGCCGTCGACGACGCCGCAGCCGACGCGCTGACCGGAGTCGGCTCTGCCGCCGCCTCTTCCCCGATCGCGCGGCGGACGATGTGCACCACCTCGTCCGCGCTCGTGGCGGAGCGCAGCGCCGAGGTGAAGTCCTCCTGCATCAGCGAGCGGGCGAGCTTGGACAGGACGGCCAGATGCGCCTCGGCCGCTCCCTCGGGCGCGGCGATGAGGAATACCAGGTCCGCGGGACCGTCGGGGGCGCCGAACGGTACGCCCGGCTTCAGCCGCGCGAAGGCCAGTGAGGCCTGCGTGACGGCGGCGCTCTTGGCATGCGGAATCGCGATGCCGCCGGGCAGCCCCGTCTCGTCTTTCTGCTCACGCGCCCACGCGTCGGCCGCGAGGGCGTCGGCATCGGTCGCGCGTCCCTGTGCCGCCACCCGCGCCGCGAGAGCGTGGATGACGGCCCGCTTGTCGTCGCCGAGCGGTTCGTCGAGGCTGACGAGCTCAGTGGTGATGGTCTCGGTCATGATGACCTCCAAGGGGTCGGAAGGTGGGTCAGTCGTCGATGGTCCGCACCGGCACGTCGCCGGTCGGAAGGTCGGAGGGCCGTGGTGCTTGTGTGCCCGGGAGTGACGCCGCTGCGGCGCCGTACCGGATGGAGCTGCGCAGCCGCTCGGCGGGTTCGGCGCCGCGCGCGTCGGCGATGAGGTAGCCGGCCAGCGAGCTGTCGCCCGCGCCGACGGTGGAGTGCACGCGGATGCGCGGCGGACGACCGGCCCACGCGCCGTTCGCGGTGACCAGCACGGCGCCGTCGCCGCCGAGCGTCACCAAGGCCGCGCCGACCTGCGCCGGCACGAGTCGCCGGGCGACCGGCAGCACTGCGGTGACGAGGTCGGCCTCGGGGTCCAGCGCAATGCCGGCAAGGTCGGCAAGCTCATGCTCGTTCGGCTTGATGAGGTCGGGACGGGCCTGCGCGACCACCGCCGCCAGCGCCGGCCCCGATGTGTCGACGGCGATGCGGGGGGCGGCATCCGCCCAACGCCGGCGAACGGCGTCGATGACCTCGACGTAGAACCCCTCGGGCACACCGGGGGGAAGGGATCCTGCCAGCACGAGCCACTGCGCTCCCGCACACGATTCGACGACCGTTTCGACCACGGCGGCGCGCTCGGCGTCACCGAGGGCTGCCCCACGGAGGTTGACCTTGGTGGTCTCGCCGGCCGGGTCGGTGATCGTGATGTTCGCGCGGGCGTGGCCGGCGACGGGCACCGTGATGGCAGGGATGCCGGTGGCCTGGAGCGAGACCGCGAACGGGTCATCGGCGGCCAGCGGCAGCAGGGCGAGGGTCGGCACATCGGACGCCGCACACACCCGCGAGACGTTGATGCCCTTGCCGCCGGCATCCTCCCGGGCGCCGCGGGCGACCTGCACGCCCCCGACCTCGAGCGGGGCTGCGAGCTCGACCGCACGGTCCAGCGACGGGTTCGCGGTGAGGGTGACGATCATGCGGTCCACACCTCCGTCCCCGCTTCGTGAAGCGCGGCGCCGAGGGCGTCACCGGGGGCACGGTCGGCGACCACGACGTCGATGTCGTCGAGGCCGGCGAAGGCGACCAGCAGTTCGGCGTCGAACTTCTGGGCATCGCTCACGACGACCACGCGCCGGGAACTCTGCACGATCGCGCGCTTGACGGCCGCCTCCTCGGGATCGGGGGTGCTGAGCCCGAACCCCGCGGAGATGCCGTTGGTGCCGATGAAGGCGACGTCGGGGCGCAGCCCCTCGATGGCGCGCACGGTGTGGGAACCCACAGCGGCCCCGGTCAGGCTGCGCACCCGCCCGCCGATGACGGTGAGCGAAAGACGGGGCGCACCGGCGAGGACGCCCGCCACCGACATCGCGTGGGTGACGACCTCGGCGGTGCCGTCGGTTTCGGCGAGGCGAGCGGGAAGGAGCGTTGCGACCGCAGCGGTCGTGGTCCCGGCATCGATGTAGACCGAGCCGCGGAACCCGTCGCCGAGCACGTCTAGGGCACGGCCGGCGATGGCCTGCTTGGCGGCTCCCCGCTGCGAAGAGCGTTCGACCAGCGACGGCTCCACAAGGCTCGTGCGCTCGCGCGCCACCGCGCCGCCGTGCACTCGTCGCAACGCGCCCGCTCGTTCGAGCTGGTCGAGATCGCGCCGCACCGTTTCCGTCGTGACGCCGAAGCGGTCGGCGAGATCGACGACGGCCACACGACCGTCCTGCACGACAAGTCTCTCGATCAACTGGTGGCGTTCCATCGCGTACACGCGCAGTCCTTCCGGCGGGATTTCCCACACGTTACAACAACGCCACAGATACTCACAAGAGATCACGTCTGCGGTTGTGTGGGAGTTCGCTGTGAGGCGGCGTCGCCGGCGCGGCGTGATTCGTCCGGGATGTCGGCTCGCGCCGACCGGCATCCCGGTTGACGGAATCCGACCGGCATGCCCCCGATCCCGGGGCGCATGCTGGTCGGCTCGATCGTGGGCGCGCGCTAGGGCGCCGGCTCCTCCACCCAGACTTCGACGACGCCGTCACGGGCCACCATGCGCACGAGCAGGCCGGTGAGCAGTTTCGGGTCGTTACCCGCCCACACCGTCCTTCCGGGCATGAGGTCGACCGTCGCATCCAGTCGCCCGCGACCGCAGGCGAAGTCGAGGAGGGTGTCGTCGATGCTCACCATGAGGCATCCGTCTCCCCCACTTCCGGTGAAGGTGTGGGCCTGGATTCCCCGGTGGGGTTCGTAGGCGACCAGGCGCGCCCCGGGGTCGAGACCGAGGTGGTCGAGCCAGCCCGGTTCGATGTGGTCGGGTACCCCGGTCTCCTGCACCGGCTTCAGGACGTGATCGGGGGCGGGCGGCGCGAGAGCGACGGTCATCCCCGCCCCGACGAGCGCGCATCCGACCACGGCGGCAGCCGCGATCGCGGCGGCGCGCGGGCCCCCTGAGCGAGCGTGCATCGCGACGATGTCGGGATCGGGCAGGGTGTCGCCGCCGACGCCGTCGTCGCCGCCGTCGTGAGGAGCCACGGCGGCAGGCGCGGGCGCCGCCCCGGCCGCATCCATCGTCTCGTCCGGTTCGCCCGCCGTGGGTGTCGGAGCGGATTGCTCACGGGCGAGCGCCTCGAGTTCGCGCAGTCGAGTCAGGCCGGCGGCATCCAACTCCCCGTCAGCGGCGGGCCCGTAGGCGCGGCGCCGCAGGCGGAGCAGTTCGTCAGAGAAGTCGGGCATGGTCGTCCGATCGGGCACGGGATTCATTATGGCGCCCGCACCGCAGTCGCCGACCGCGTCGCGTCGCTTGTACGTTCCTACGGTGTACCGCAGGTGGATGGAGTGAGCGACGACGAGACCACCGACAGCGCGACGATCCTCCGAGACCTGGCGGCCCGGGTCACGGCGCTTGAGTAACGACTGGGAGAGCGTGCACCTGACGTTTCCGCCCGAAGCGCCGCCATGGGCATCGCGGTCGTGGCGGCGGTCGGGTGCGGCCTGCCTACCGCAGCCGCGTCGCCCCGTTGCGCATGAACCTGCTTCGTGGAACGCCGGGGCCGCTCGGGTCAGCCCGGGCGGTCCTCCACCCATATCTGCACCGTCCCGTCGCGGGCGACCAGCCGGACGAACACGGCCTTCGACAGGTCGCTCGCGATCGTCGCCGGCGCGGTCCGGCCAGGCATGAGGTCGAGCGTGGGGTCGAGCCGTCCATGCCCGCACGCATAGTCGAAGAAGTCGGCATCGACGCTCACGATCAGGCACGGGGTGCCGTCGGTGCCGGTGAAGGTGAAAGCGCGCACGCCTCGATGAGGATCGTAGGCGGTGATGCCCGTCTCACGGTCGATGCGAAGGAAGTCCAGTATGCCGTTCTGGTCGAAGTCACTCGGGATCTCGGAGTCGGCGATCGGTCGCAGCACGGCGTCCGGGGCCGGCGGCGCGACGGCCACGGCGACCCCCGCACCGCCCACTGCGCAACCCGTCACGGCGGCCGCCGCGATCGCGGCGGCGCGCCACCCCCCGATGCGCGGGCCGACGCCGGCGACGCCGGGATTCGGGGGCGGGGTCGGGACGGCCTCGGTGTCGCCACCGGCGTGCCGGGAGACGGAACCGTCCGCGTCCGCTTCCGCGCCAGCATCGCCCGCCGGCGGTGTGTGGTCGTGCGCCGGATCGGACGATGCGCGGACGAGCGCTTCGAGTTCCCGCAGCCGTGCAAGGTCCGCGGCATCCAGGGCGCCTTGCGCGGCCGGCCCGTAGGCGCGGCGCTGCAATCGGCGCAACTCGTCGGAGAAGTCGGGCATCGTCGTCCGGTCGGGCACGGGTCCCATTATGGCCGCAGTGCGGCGGCAGCATGGGTTTCGACGGATGCGTTTGTGCGTTTCTACGATCTTCCGTAGTTTGGCGGAATGAGCGATGACGAGATCACCGACGTCCCTGCCCTCCGCAACCTGGCCGCACGGGTCACGGTGCTGGAGGAGCAGCTGGCCCGACGCGACGACCGCACTCCCCCGCCGCGCGCCGATGACGCCGATGCCTTCTGGGCGCTGCGACGGGTGGAGGCGGAGCGCGCCGACCATCCCCCCCTCGCCGAGGGCGTCGTCATGATCGTCGGGTCGCTCACCCTGCCCACGGGCGCCCCCGTCGCCTGGCAGGAGGGCGCCCCCACTCAAGGACTGCTCGAGGCGGACTGGTCGGAGCATGCCGCCGCGTTCCAGGCGCTCGCTCATCCGGTGCGCTTGGAGCTGCTGCGCCGCATCCTGACCGGCACGACCACGACCTCGGAGCTCGCCGGCATCGACTCCCTCGGCACCACTGGCCAGCTCCACCACCACCTGCGCCAGCTGATCGCCGCCGGCTGGGTGCGCCAGAGCGCACGCGGCACCTATGAGGTGCCGGCGGCGCGGGTTGTGCCCCTGCTGTCGAGCCTGCTGGGGACCGGGCGATGAGCGCGTTCGCCCGCGCCCTGTACCGCGTCCGCGGCCCGCTCTACTACGGCGCCGCGCTGGTGCTCATCGTCGGCGTGCTGCTGGGCCTCGTGCTCGACGGCGGCACCGCCGATCGCGTCCGCAGCGCGCTCATGGGTGTCGCCGTCGTCGTCGCTCTCGGCTGCGCCGCCCTGGCAGTCCTGGGCCCGCGCCTTCTCACCACCCGTTCCCCCCGGACGGTGCACTCGCCCGTGCAGGGTCGCTGGCTCGCCATCAACAGCCCGGCCTCCGCCGTCCCCAGTCATGGGGTGCGCGCATACGGTCAGGCGTACGCCGTCGACCTGATCAGCGACCCGCTCGAGAACCCGCGTCCGATCTTCGGCGGCCCGCGCGCAATGCCGCCGGCGTCGGACTACCCCGCGTTGGGCCAGCCGGTGCTGGCGATGATCGACGGTGTCGTCGTGCGGGCGTCGCACTGGCGTCGGGACCATCGGGCGCGGGCGAACAACGCCGGGGTCGCCTACATGATGGCCGAGGGGATGCTGCGCGAGGTCGGCGGCCCGGGATTCATCGTGGGCAACCACGTCACCATCCGCGGCGATGACGGCATCTACGCGCTTGTCGCCCACCTGCAGCAGGGCTCGGTCACGGTGAGCCCCGGGGAGCGCGTGACCGCAGGCCAGCAGATCGGCCGGTGCGGCAACTCGGGCAACACCAGCGAACCGCACGTACACGCACAGCTGATGGACCGCGCGTCGCTGTGGACCGCGCAGGGTGTGCCGCTCGCGTTCGCCGGCATCCGCACGACACCCGAGTCGGCGCCGCTGGACGGGGTGCCCGAGAACGGCCAGCACCTCCTGGCGCGCCACCTGAGCACTGCCGAGCGGGGCGCCTGACCCGACTGACACCGGAAACGACAAAACCCCCGGATTCCCGGGGGTTTTCGTCTTGCTGGGGTACCTGGACTCGAACCAAGAACAACGGAACCAGAAACCGCCGTGTTGCCAATTACACCATACCCCATCGGTGTGAAGTCACCCTCGCACCGAAGATCAAGCCTACCCGATCCGCGCCGTACGCACCAAACCGGGCACCCCGGGCGTGGCGCGTCCGGTCAGGCCGTGCGCTCGACCAGCGCGCCGAGGCGGCGCAGCGTCTCGGCCTTGCCGAGCAGCTCCATCGATTCGAACAGCGGCGGCGAGATGCGGCGTCCGCTCAGCGCCACGCGCAGTGGACCGTAGGCGACGCGGGGCTTGAGTCCCAGCCCTTCGATGAGCGCCGCGGCCAGCGCCTCCTGCACGGCGGCCGCCGTGAAGGACTGCTCGGCAACGAGTTCCAGCGCGGCGACGGATGCCACGAGCACCTCACCGGCGTTCGCAGGCAGGGACTTCAGCGCATCGTCCTGGTACTCGATCTCATCGGTGAAGAGGAAGCCCAGGAGCGGCGGGACCTCCCCCAGCAGCTGCACGCGCTCCTGCACGAGCGGGGCGGATGCCGCGATCATCTGCTGCTGCTGCGGCGTCGGCGGGTCGGCGATGACACCCGCGTTCACGAGGTAGGGGACGATGCGGGCTGCGAAGTCCTCGGCATCCAGCATGCGGATGTGGTCGCCGTTGATCGACTCGGCCTTCTTCTGGTCGAACCGGGCCGGGTTCGGGTTGACGTCGACGATGTCGAAGGCGGCGATGAACTCCTCGAGGGAGAACACGTCGCGGTCGTGCGACAGCGACCATCCGAGGAGGGCGAGGTAGTTGAGCAGGCCCTCATGGATGAAGCCCTTCTCCCGCTGCAGGAAGAGGTCGGCCTTCGGGTCGCGCTTGGAGAGCTTCTTGTTGCCCACCTCGCCCAGCACGAGCGGCATGTGGCCGAACCGGGGCACGAAGGTGGTGACGCCGGCATCGATCAGCGCGGCGTACAGCGCCAGCTGACGGGCGGTGGAGGGCATGAGATCCTCACCGCGGATGACGTGGGTGATGCCCATGAGCGCATCGTCGACCGGGTTGGTGAAGGTGTAGAGCGGCTGTCCGCCGGCGCGCACCACGACGAAGTCGGGGAAGGAGCCTGCCGGGAACGTGACCTCGCCGCGGATGAGGTCGACGTAGGTGACGTCTTCGTCCGGCACGCGCAGGCGCCACGCCGGCTCGCGGCCCTCGGCGCGGAAGGCGGCTTTCTGCTCGTCGGTGAGGTGGCGGTCGAAGTTGTCGTAGCCGAGCTGCTTGGCGCGGCCGTTGGCTTCGTTGCGGGCGTCGATCTCCTCCGCGGTGGAGTACGACTCGTAGACGGCTCCCGCATCGATGAGCTGCTGCAGCACGCCGGCGTAGATGTCGCCGCGCTGGGACTGCCGGTACGGAGCGTGCGGACCGCCCTTCTCGACCCCCTCGTCCCAGTCGATCTCGAGCCAGGTCAGCGCGTCGACGAGCTGGCGGTAGCTCTCCTCGCTGTCGCGGGCGGCGTCGGTGTCTTCCACGCGGAAGATCATCTTGCCGCCGGTGTGACGCGCGTAGCCCCAGTTGTAGAGGGCGGTGCGCACCATGCCGACGTGCGGAAGACCCGTCGGCGAGGGGCAGAAGCGGACGCGGACGTCGGAGCCGGAGGCGGTCGTGGTCAGGGGGTGCGGTGCAGAGGACATCCCGCCCAGTCTAGTTCGCGCGGCCCTCCCGAACGGGCGGCTGCCGAGCCGTTCCGACAGAGGTCCGCCCGGCATCCGGGGTCAGCGCCGCGCGTAGGGCGACAGCACGGTGACCGCCGCGACGATCACCAGCGCGACGAGCGCGAGCCCGCCATAGCCGATCCAGCCCAGCACGACGCCGGCAAGCACGGCGCCGACGGCGGCGGAGAACGTCATGATGGTGTCGCTGCGTCCCTGCCGGCGCGGTCGCATCGCGGTGAGCGTGCTCTCGGTCAGCAGCGCCGCCCCGCTGACGGTCGCCGCGCTCCAGCCGAGCCCCAGCAGGAACAGCGCCACGAGGATCGCGACCTGAGACTGCGGGGCGACGGCAGCCGTCACGAGCGAGGCCGCGAGAATGCCCTGCCCGAGGAGGATCGTCGGGATCCGCCCCCAGCGGTCGGCCAGGATGCCGAAGATCGGCGACAGCCCATACATGCCGAACACGTGCAGGGCGATCGTGACGCCGACGATCGTGGTGACATGCGCGGGATCGAGGTGGGCGAGGTGCACGGGCGTCATCGCCATGACCGAGGCCATGACGACGTGCGAGCCGGCGACGGCGAAGATCGCGTATCGGGCGGCGAGCGGCCGGTCGGTCTCGACGATGTGCTCCCGGGCGGCCTCGCCGCTCCGGGCGAGTCGTTGCGCCGTCAGCAGCGGGTCCGGGCGCAGCGCCGTCAGATACAGAATGCACGCCGCGACCTGCGCGACGAGCGAGAACGCGTACGAGCCGGTGAGCGGCGGCATCCCGAGCGCCTGCCCGACCACCTCGCCCGGCGTCAGCATGAGCGGCCCGATGACACCCCCGACGGTCGTCGCCCACACGACGGTGCCGAGGTCGCGCCCGCGGCGACCGGATGCCGCGAGGTCGGTCGCGGCGAAGCGGGACTGCAGGTTGCCGGCGTTGCCGGCGCCGATCAGCACGACCCCGGCCAGCAGCAGCGGGAAGGATCGGACTGCGGCGGCGGTGATGACGGTGGCGATACCGACGAGCGCGAGGAGGTTGCCGAGGGTGAGCGCGACGCGACGCCCACGCCGGCCCGCGAGCCGCGCGAGCGGGATCGCGCAGAGCGCGGCGCCCAGGGTCACCGAGGCTGTCGCGAGCCCGGAGAGGGAATCGTCGCCGGACAGGTCGGCTGCCAGCAGGGCGCCGAGCGACACCGTCGCCCCGAACGCGATGCCGCCGAGCACCTGCCCGGCCGCGAGGACGGTGACGGTGCGGCGTTGCAGGCCGGCGACAGCGGCCGGCGTGGTGACAGCGGTGCTGTCAGGCATCGCGCGCGGTGTTGCGCAACGTCCCGAGTCCGGTGATCTCGACCTCGACCGTGTCGCCCGCGACGAACGGCCCCACCCCGGCGGGGGTGCCCGTGAGGATCACGTCACCTGGCAGCAGCGTGAAGGCCGCCGAGGCGTAGGCGATGACGTCGGCCACGGAGTGGACCATGTCGGCGATGGCGCCGTCCTGGCGCACCTCGCCGTTCACCCGCGTGACCACCCGGGCGTCGCCCGCCGGGTCGAAGTCGGTCTCGATCGCGGGACCCAGCGGGCAGAAGGTGTCGAAGCCCTTGGCCCGTGCCCACTGGCCGTCGGAGCGCTGCAGGTCGCGCGCGGTGACGTCGTTGGCGATCGTGTATCCGAAGACGTAGTCGAGCGCCTTCTCGGCGGGGACGTTCTTCGCCACCCGCCCGATCACGGCCGCCAGCTCGCCCTCATAGTCGGTCTGCTGGGACTGCGTGGGGCGCACGATCGTGTCGCCGGGGCCGATGACGGAAGTGTTCGGCTTGAAGAACAGCAGCGGCGCAGCAGGCGCCTCGCCGCCCATCTCGGC
Source organism: Microbacterium sp. zg-Y818 (assembly GCF_030246905.1). Lineage (NCBI taxonomy): Bacteria > Bacillati > Actinomycetota > Actinomycetes > Micrococcales > Microbacteriaceae > Microbacterium > Microbacterium sp. zg-Y818. The sequence continues at coordinate 1,588,029 of NZ_CP126741.1, forward strand.
GGCGTGGTCCCGGTAGTTCTTTCCGACGCAGACGATCTTGGACCGCGGGATGACCGGGGCAAGGAGCGTGACCTCTCCGAGGGGCACCCGCTGACCGGTCGTCTCGAAGCCGGCGAACAGCGGATCGCCGGCTAGGACGACGAGATCGGTGTCGTCGACGATGCCGAACGAGATGACGTCCTGATGACTGAAGCGCGCGATTCTCACCGCATCACCCTATCGAGCGGGCGCTCATCAGGCATCCAGGCGCACCAGCCAGCCGTGGCGGTCCTCGGCCCGGCCGTACTGGATGTCGGTCAGCTCCTGACGCAGCGACAGCGCGAGCTCGCCCACGGGCTGCTCGTCGATGAAGTCGGCGCCCTTCAGCCACCCGATCGGCGCCACCACGGCGGCGGTGCCGCACGCGAACACCTCGACGATGTCACCGGATGCCACGCCCTGGCGCCACTCGTCGATCGAAACGTGCCGCCCCTCCACCGTGTGACCGCGGTCGGCCGCCAGCTGAAGCAGGGAGTCGCGGGTGATGCCCTCGAGGATCGACGGCGACTGGGGCGTCACGATCGTGCCGTCCTTGTAGACGAACACGATGTTCATGCCGCCGAGCTCCTCGACGTTTCGGTCCGCGTCGAGGAAGACGACCTGGTCGCAGCCCTCTTCGTGCGCCTGCGCCTGCGGCAGCAGGCTGGCGGCGTAGTTGCCGCCGGTCTTGGCCGCTCCGGTGCCGCCCTTGCCGGCGCGGGCGTAGTCCTCGCTCAGCCAGATGGACACCGGCTTCGCGCCGCCCTTGAAGTAGGCGGCCACGGGGCTGGCGATGAGGTAGTACGCCACCTTGTTGGCGGGGCGGACGCCCAGGAACGCCTCCTTGGCGAACATGAACGGCCGCAGGTACAGGCTCTGGTCCTCGCCGGAGGGCACCCAGTCGCCGTCGACCGCGATCAGTTCGCGCAGCGACTGAAGGAAGTACTCGACGGGCAGTTCCGGCAGGGCCAGACGCCGCGCGCTGCGCTGCAGGCGCAGGGCGTTCTGCTCGGGGCGGAACGTGTGGATCGACCCATCGGCGTGACGGTAGGCCTTGATGCCCTCGAAGACCTCCTGGCCGTAGTGCAGCACGGCCGCGGCGGGGTCCAGCGAGATGGGCCCGTAGGGCTGCACGCGCGGACGGTGCCAGCCGCCCCGGACCGACCAGCAGATGTCGACCATGTGGTCGGTGAACACGGTGCCGAACGCGGGATCCCGCAGGATCTCCTCGCGCTGGGCGGGCGTCTTGGCCGCGAGGTTGCGGGTGTGCGCGAACTCGAGGGGCGCGAGTCCGGCGTCGGGGTCGAGAAGGGTCATGTCAGTCCTGTCGCGTGGGGCGCCTGCGGCGCCGATGTCAGCGTACGCCCGCAGTCAGGCGAGACGGGCGGCGATCGCGTCGCCGATCTGCGCCGTGGTGCGGGCGCTGCCGTCCCGTGCCGCGATGTCGTCCTCGGCCGCGCGGGTGACGCGCTGCGCTTCGTCCGTGAGCCCGAGGTGATCGAGCAGGAGGGCGACGGAGAGGATCGCGGCCGTGGGATCGGCCTTCTGCTGTCCTGCGATGTCCGGCGCCGAGCCGTGCACGGGCTCGAACATCGAGGGGAAGGCGCCGCCGGGGTTGATGTTCCCCGAAGCCGCCAAGCCGATGCCGCCGGTGACGGCGCCGGCCAAGTCGGTGAGGATGTCACCGAAGAGGTTGTCGGTGACGATCACGTCGAAGCGATCCGGGTTCGTGACCAGGAAGATCGTCGCCGCGTCGACGTGCAGATAGTCTACGGCGACATCGGGGTGGTCCGCGGCGACGGCATCGACGATGCGTTTCCACATGCCGCCGGCGTGCACCAGCACGTTGGTCTTGTGCACGAGGGTGAGCTTCTTGCGCCGGCGCTCAGCCAGGTCGAAGGCGTAGCGGACGACCCGTTCCACGCCATAGGCGGTGTTGACGCTCGTCTCGTTGGCCACTTCGTGCGGGGTGCCGGTGCGGATCGACCCGCCGTTGCCCACGTACGGTCCTTCGGTCCCCTCGCGCACGACCACGAAGTCGATGTCGCCGGGGTGTGTCAGTGGGCCGGCGGCCCCGGGGTAGAGCTTGGAGGGACGCAGGTTCACGTAGTGGTCCAGCGCGAAGCGCAGCTTCAGCAGCAGGCCGCGCTCGATGTTGGCGTCCTTCAGCCGCGGGTCGCCGGGCACTCCCCCGACGGCGCCCAGAAGGATCGCGTCGTGCCCCGCGACAGCGGCGAGGTCGTCGTCGGTGAGGGTGTCGCCGGTCTCGAGGTACCGACCGGCCCCAAGCGAGAAGCGGGTCGATTCGAACGTCACCTCGGAGCCCGCCGTCGCTGCCGCGAGCACCTTCTCGGCCTCGGCGATGACCTCCGGCCCGATGCCGTCACCGGGGATGACGGCGAGCTTGACGACGCGCGACATGACACTCCTTGATGTGGGCCGCGCCCCAGCTCAGTCGGCGACCTGTTCGGGCGCGGCGCGGGATGATCCCAGGGTAGTGGCCGCGATGACCGCTGCGACGACGACGAGCCCGGCGCCGATGAGCGCGGTGACACCGACCCCCGCGTCGAACGCGTGGGCGGCGCTGGAGTTTAGGGCCTCGGCCACCGCGGGATCCAGCCCGCGCGCAGCGGTCATGGCGCCGGCGAGAGTCTCGCGCGCCGCGTCGGCCGCGGCGGCCGGGAGCCCCTCGGGGACCACGATCCCGCTTCGGTACATCGCGGTGAGGATGCCGCCGAGCACGGCGGTGCCCAGCACCGCTCCGAGCTCGTACGCCGTCTCGGACACCGCGCTCGCGGCGCCCGCCTTCGCCGGCGGGACGCTGGCGAGGATGAGGTCGTTCGAGACCGTCTCGGCCGCCCCGATGCCAATGCCGAGAAGGACGAACGCGAGGACGAGCGGCAGCAGCGCGTCGGGATCGGCGGTGAGGGCGACGGTGACGTAGCCCGCCACCGAGAACAGCAGCGCGACACTCACCACGATGCGGGGGTCCGCCCGCTTGGCGATCGGCACGATCAGCAGCCCGGCGGCGATCATGGCGGCCATGCCGGGCACCAGGGCGAGCCCGGCATCCATCGGAGACAGCCCCACGATGAGCTGCAGATGCTGCGAGATGAAGAAGAGGAAGCCGACGAGGGCCACAACGCTCAGCAGGTTGACCAGCAGCGCGCCGCTGAACGTGCCACGCGAGAACAGCCGCATGTCGAGCATCGGCGACGATGACCGAAGCTGGCGGCGCACGAACAGCGCGCCGAAGGTGACGCCCGCGATCAGCAGCACGAGCGGCAGCGCACCCGGGCCGTGCACGGCGAACTCCTTGATCGCGTAGACGATGGGCACCATGGTCGCCAGCGACAGCAGGATGCTGAGCGGGTCGATGCGCCCGGGCCGGGGGTCGCGACTCTCCGGCACGAGCAGCGGGGCGAGCACGAGCAGCGGAACGAGCACCGGCACCGACATGAGGAAGACCGAGCCCCACGGGAAGTGCTCGAGCAGCAGGCCGCCGACGATGGGGCCGAGCGCCGCGCCGGCGGAGAACATCGACGCCCACACGGCGATCGCGAAGCGCCGCTGGTTGCGATCGGTGAAGATGCTGCGCAGCAGCGAGAGCGTCGACGGCATGAGCATGGCGCCGAACACTCCCATGCCGGCGCGTGCGGCGATCAGCAGCACGGCCGTCGGGGCGAAGGCAGCAGCGACCGACACCGCGGCGAATCCGGTGGCGCCGATCAGCAGCATCCGTCGGCGCCCGAAGCGGTCGCCGAGGGTTCCCATCGTCACCAAGAGGCCGGCGAGGACCAGCGGATAGGCGTCGATGATCCATAGCTGCTCGGCGCTCGTCGGCGCGAGGTCGCGGGCGATGTCGGGCAGCGCGAAGCTCAGCACCGTGTTGTCCACGGAGACGAGCAGCACCGGCAGCATCAGCACGACCAGCGCCGCCCAGCCGCGCCAGCCGACGCGTCTGCCCTGGCTGTCGGCGAGGCGGATCTCTTCTGTCAGCGTCATCATGATTGTTTACCGTCCAGCCGGTATAGTAACAGGATGACCAACCCGCCGTCGATACGATCTTGCGCATGAGTCGTCCCCCGCTTGCCCGCGAGAAGGTGCTCGACGCTTTCGAGGCGATTCTGATCGATGAGGGTGAGCGTCCCGCCACGATCGAGGCGACCGCCCAGGCCGCCGGGGTCTCCAAAGGCGGGCTGCTCTATCACTTCGGCACCAAGGAGGCGCTGGAGACGGCGCTTCTCGAGCGGCTGCGCGCGCTCGTCGACGCCGACGTCGCCGCCATGGCGGCCGCCCCCGACGGGCCGGTGGCGTACTTCCTGCGCTCGTCGGCCATGGACAACGATCCGCTCGACCGCGCCCTGCTCGCGGCATCGCGGCTGGCCCAGGGCGGCAATGCGACCGCGGGCGACGCGCTTCGCACCATCCGCGACGACTGGGCGACGGTGCTGCGTCCGCACGTGCGCGACGAGACGGCGCTGGACCTCGTGATGCTCGTCAGCGACGGGCTCTACTTCAACAACGCCCTCGCCGGCGGCTCCGTGCCGGGTCCGTTGCCCCGCGGCGCCGCGATGGACGCGCTCATCGCGCTGGTCGAAGAGGCGACGCTCAGGACTCGGTGATCTCGATCTGACGGAACAGATCGGCGTGGATCGCCGAGCCGACGGCGTCGAGCACCTCGTCGGCCACCGGCGAATCGACCGTCAGCACCGACAGCGCCTGGCCGCCGGCCGTACGCCGGGCGATCTGCATGCCGGCGATGTTGATGCCGGCCTCGCCGAACTTCTGGCCGTACACCGCGACGATGCCGGGCCGGTCGGTGTAGAGCATGACGACGTGGTGACGCTCGATGGGCAGCTCCACCGCGTAGTCGTTGATGCCGACCAGCTTCTCGATCTGCTTCGTGCCGGTGAGAGTGCCGGAGACCGAAAGCTGCGAGCCGTCCGAAAGCGCGCCGCGCAGCGTGATGACGTTGCGGTACTCGTCGGACTGGTCGTCGACGATCAGACGGGCCTCGACGCCACGCTGCTCAGCCAGCAGCGGCGCGTTCACGTACGACACGCTCTCGCTCACGATGTTGGTGAACACTCCCTTGAGCGCCGCGAGCTTCAGGACGCTGACGTCGTACTGGCTGAGTTCGCCGTGCACCTCGACGTCGAGGCTCGTCAACGGAGAGTGGGCCAGGGCGCTGAAGATCTGACCGAGCTTCTCGACCAGCGGGATGCCAGGGCGGACGTACGGATCGATGACGCCGCCGGCGACGTTGACCGCGTCGGGCACCAGCTCACCGCCGAGGGCGAGGCGCACGGACTTCGCGACCGAGACACCGGCCTTCTCCTGTGCCTCGTCGGTCGATGCGCCCAGGTGCGGCGTGACGACAACGTTCGGCAGGTCCAGCAGGCGGCGCGCGGTCCCGCCCTCTGCGGGCGGCTCCGAGGTGAAGACGTCGAGGCCCGCGCCGGCGATCTCGCCGGTCGTCAGGGCTGTGTACAGTGCCTCTTCGTCGATGAGTCCGCCGCGTGCCACGTTCACGATGTAGGCGGTGGGCTTCATGAGGCGGAACTGCTCGGTGGAGATCATGCCGCTCGTCTCGGCGGTCTTCGGCATGTGGATGCTGATGAAGTCGGACTGCTGCAGCAGGTCGTCCAGCGGCAGCAGCTGCACCCCGAGGTGCTGTGCACGGGCGCTCGTGACGTACGGGTCATAGGCGACGACGTTCATGCCGAACGCCTGCAGCCGCGCCGCGATGAGCGCGCCGATGCGGCCGAGCCCGATGATGCCCACGGTCTTCTCGAACAGCTCGACACCGGTGTACGCGCTGCGCTTCCACTGGCCCGCCGCGAGCGAGGCGTGTGCGGCGGGGATGCGGCGCGCCAGGCTCAGGATGTGGCCGATGGTGAGCTCGGCTGCGGAGATGATGTTCGACGTGGGGGCGTTGACGACCATCACCCCGGCGGTTGTCGCCGCCTTGATGTCGACGTTGTCGAGACCTACTCCCGCGCGGGCGATCACCTGCAGCGACGGGGCGGCGGCGATGGCCTCGGCATCCATCTTGGTCGCCGAGCGGATGAGCACGGCGTGCGCGTCGGCGAGGGCGGGGAGCAGGGCTGCGCGGTCGGCGCCGTCGACGTATCGCACATCGAAGTCGGGCCCGAGGGCGTCGATCGTGGCGGGAGAGAGTTCTTCGGCGATGAGCACGACGGGCTGAGGCACGCTGGATCCTTCGGGGCGGCAGCGCACGCGATCGCGTGCACCGCGACTGAGGGGAAGCCCGCCACAGCAGGTGGACGGGGCGCGTTCAGCCTATCGCGAGCGCATCGGCGCTCCTGACAGTGTGACGCGGCAGGACTCAGGCGCCGTAGAGCGAGGGCGCTGCCGCGGCGTATGCGAGCACGTCGAGCCAGAACGCCGCCACGAACGCCAGCCCGGTCAGCATGACGGCCACGAACGGCAGCGCGCGGCGGCGCCAGCCGATCGCGAAGGCGATCGCGAAGACGGCGGGCGGGAAGATCACCGGCAGGAGCAGCACGAACCAGCCGTAGCCGGTGAGACCCTCCACTCCCCCGGCCTGCTGGAGAAGGAACCCCAGAGCCGTCCAGAACACGAAGGCGTAGAGCAGCAGGAAGGCACCGGCGACCACCGCGATCAGCCATGTCGGCAGCGCCGTGCGCCGGGGGCCGGCGGCCGCGGCGGCGGTCACAGCGTCACCCCGGCGAGGACGAAGGGCCACGGCACCAGCAGCACCGCTCCCGCGGCGAGCAGGGACAGGCGCACCCAGGTGCGCGACGACCGCGTGAGCAGGAACACCGTGGCGAACCAGATCGGCGGAGCCAGCACCGCCATCCACATCGTCACCTGGAAGGCGACGGGGTCGAGGAACAGCTGGGCGATCAGCTGCAGTCGCGCCGCGCCGAGCAGCCAGCCGAGCGACAGCAGCAGGTACACGCCCGCGAACACCCCGACGCCCACGAGGGCGGCGTTGCTCATGCCGGGTGCCGGAGCAGCGCCATCGACGAGGGGCTCGTCGCTTGCGGCATCCGCACCGTCAGACCCTTCGAGCCTCTCGCTTCCGCGACCGACGGCGCGGTAGCCCTCGGGCAGGGAGGCCGCTGCGGCCGGATTCACGGCGAGGGTGGGATCGTCGTCCCCCTCCCACGCGAGCGCGTCGTCGTCGGGTCGGGCCATGCCCCCAGGGTAGCCCGTGACCGGGCCCATCGAAGGAGGCCGCACCTTCACGCTCGACGTCGGGCGCGACGCAGCCACTGCTCGACGCCGGCGACGTGCGCGGTGGCCAGGGACGAGGCCAGTTCCACGTCGTGTGTGGCGATCGCCTCGGCGATGGCGGCATGTTCGCGCAGGGTGCGCTCCACCGCCCCCGCCTCGGTGAGCCCACGCCACACCCGGGCTCGCACGGTCTGGCTGGTGAGACTCTCGACGAGACTCGCAAGATAGTGGTTGCCGCCCAGCGCGACGATGGCGCCGTGGAAGCGCAGGTCGTGCTCGACCAGCGTCTCGATGTCGGTGTCGGCGTCGACGGTGAGCAGCTCGGCCTCGAGCCGGGCGATGTCGGCCTCGTCGGCACGCTGGGCTGCGGCGCCTGTCGCGTGCGCTTCGAGCACGCGCCGAACCTGGAAGATCTCCAGCAGCGACGCGTCGTCGTGCATGTCCATGACGAAGGAGGTCGCCTCCAGCAGCAGGCTCGGATCCAGGCTCGTGACATACGTGCCGTCGCCGCGGCGCACGTCGAGCACGCGGATCACCTCGAGCGCCTTCACCGCCTCGCGCATCGAATTGCGAGAGAGGCCGAGGCGCTCCGACAGCTCCTTTTCGGGAGGGAGACGGTCACCCGGAGCGAGCTCCCCCGAAACGATCATCGCCTTGATCTTCTCGATCGCCTCGTCTGTCACGGCCATGACACCCATCGTACGGGCGCAACCCTAGACATCCCATGTCCGCTGCGGATCCGGGATACTGGCGGGATGCGCGTTCTCGACAGCCACCTGCACCTTTGGGATCCGGCGGTTCTGCGCTATGGGTGGCTCGAGGGCCGGCTCCTCGGACGTTTCAGTGTGGAAGAGCGTCGGGCGGCTCTCCTCGAAGCGCCCCCCGCCCGCCGATCGGCAGTGTTCGTACAGGCCGAGTGCGCCCCGGCGGACAGTCTGGCCGAGGTCGATTGGGTGTCGGGTCTCGCGGCGGATGCGGGGGTGCGCGGCATCGTCGCCCATCTGCCGATGGAGCACCACGAAGCCTCGCGGGAAGGGCTGAGCGCACTGCGGGGGCGCCGGCTCGTCGTCGGCGTGCGCCGTCTGCTGCAGGACGAGCCCGGCGGGCTGGCGACCTCACGGGAGTTCGTGGCGTCTGCGCGCGCGGTCGCCGAGGCGGGCCTTGCTTTCGACGCCTGCGTCCGGCACCCGCAGCTGCCCGACGTCGCCGCGTTCGCGGAGGCGGTGCCCGAGCTGACCGTCGTGCTGGACCACCTCGGCAAGCCCGACGTCTCGACCCTGCCGAGCGCAGGGTGGCGGGCCGACCTGCAGCGGCTGGCGGACCGGCCGGGCACCGCCTGCAAGCTCTCCGGGCTGCCCGCGGAGTGCTCGACCGACTGGACGGCGGCCCAGCTCACCCCGTTCCTCGATGCCGCGCTGGCCGCATTCGGCCCCGAGCGACTGCTCTTCGGAGGCGACTGGCCCGTCTCGTGGCCCTACGCACGGTGGGAGCGCTTCGTCACAGAGTGGGCACAAGACGCCGCCCCCGGCCACGTCGACGACATTCTCTGGGCCAACGCCGAGCGGATCTACCGCCTGGCCTGAGTGGGCACGCCGGACGTAGGCGCGGGCCCCACAGTCCGTCTGCAGCGGGCGGATCAGCCCCGCGGCGGGCGTGCCGCAGCAACGGCGGCGGCAACGACCGTCGCATCGGTGACGTCGTGACCGGCCGTGCCGCCGCCGGGACCCGCCGATGCGCCCAGCCCGGCGCGAGCGCGGGCAGACAGATGCACGGCGTCGACACCGGATGCCAGGATCGCGGGAATGTCGGCAGGGGTCACTCCCCCGCCGGCCATGACCTCCATGGCGCCGCCGACGCGAGTCACGTGGGCCGCGAGCCGCTCGACGCCGTCGATGCTGCGCAGCGCGCCACCCGAGGTGAGCACCCGGTCGACCCCTTCGGCCAGCAGCGCATCGAGCACCTCGTCCGGGTGCGCACTGGCATCGATCGCGCGGTGAAACGTCACCGTCGCGTCGCCCGCCGCCGCACGCCAACGCTGCAGCGCCGCGCGGTCGACGAGTCCCGCCTCGTCCAGGGCCCCCACCACGACGCCGCCCGCACCGCAGGCGACGATCGCGCGCACATCGGCAGCCACCACGGCGATCTCGTCGGCGTCGTACACGAACCCTCCGCCGCGGGGCCGTACCAGGACGTTCACCCGCTCACCGCCGACCGCGTCGCACACCGCCTCCACCAGGGCGAGCGACGGCGTGAGCCCGCCGACCTCGAGGGCCTGGCAGAGCTCCAGCCGATCCGCGCCGGCGGCGATCGCGCTGCGGGCGCCCGCAGCGCTCTGCACGGCGATCTCGACCGCAGCGGTCCCGAAAGCGGGCGTCACGAGGTCACCGTGAGGGCGACGGCGGCCTCGCCGCGCAGGGCGTCGGGCACGATGGCATCCACCCGCCCGTCCGCACGCTGGTCCACGACCACCTCGGTGCCGTCGGCCCATCGCGCGTGGCCGTTCGACAGCTCGGTTGGCAGGTCGATGCTGCCTGCGGACGGGTCCAGTGCGATCACATGCACCGCGCCGGGAGAGGTGGTGTAGGCACGGGGCGCGCCCGTCTCCTCGAAGGCGCGGATCCACGGCCGCGTGCCGTAGACGGCGCCGCGGTCGCGACGCAGCCACGTGCCGAGCTCGCGCATGGCCTGCAGCTGCAGGTCGGGAATCGAGCCGTCGGCCCGAGGGCCGACGTTGATCAGCAGGTTGCCGTTCTTGGACACCACGTCGGCGAGCAGCCGGATGAGCGCGTGGCCCGACAGCGAGTGCCCGGCATCCTCTGCCTGGTTGTAGCCGAACGAGTACCCGAGGCCCCGGGTGGATTCCCAGGGGGTGTCGAGCACCTCGCCGACGTGGGTGTACTCCCGGGTGAGAAAGCCGTGGCGCGGCACACCCCAGCGGTCGTTGATGACCCCGTCCGGCACCTTGTCGAAGTAGCGGCCCAGAAGCGCCGCCAGCCCGTGGTCCGCCGCGCCCTTTCCGCCGTCGGGCCACTCGATGTCGTTCCACAGCACGTCCGGCGAGAAGCGCTCGACGAGTTCGTCGAGCTGCGCCGCCGAGTAGCGAGAGAACCACTCGTCGTGCCGGCGGAACCGGAACAGATCGGTGTCGCTCTCGATGGGCGGGAAATCGCTCACATGCCAGTCCAATGCACCGGAGTAGTACACCCCGAATCGCGCGCCGGCGCGACGGGTGGCGTCGTGGAACTCGGCGATCAGGTCGCGGCGCGGGCCGCGACGCGCGGCGTTGAACCCGGTCGTCGCGGTGTCCCAGAGACAGAACCCGTCGTGGTGCTTGGTGGTGGGGACCACGTACTTCGCGCCCGCACCGACCAGCTCCCCGACGAACGCATCCGCGTCGAATCCGCCGGCGTCCCACCGGTCGGCAAGGTCCTCGTAGCTCGTGCCGGTGCCGTAGATCTGCTGATGGCGCCGCCACGTGGGGCTGCCGGCGATGCGCACCGTGTTGGCGTACCACTCGGCGTACTGGTGGTGCCCGTAGGCGTCCTCGACGGGAACGCCCCCGGGCGGGTGGGCAGGCGCCCACGCGGGCACCGAGTAGAGCCCCCAGTGCACGAAGAAGCCGAGCTTGGCGTCGCGGTACCACTCGGGCACCGTGGCATCGGGGTACTGCGGGGCGGCGTCCCCGAAGTCGGGGCCGGTGCGTGTCTCGAAGTTCATGCGCGGACCTCCTCGCCGCGTCGGCGGGTGACGAGGGCTGCCAGGTCCGGCTCGCCCTCGGTGACGTCGAAGGGGTAGACCCCCGGGCGCAGCCTCGAGTGCCCGAGCCGCAGCAGATCCTGATCGACCCCGCCGGGCGTCAGCGCGATCGTCCATCCGGCGGCCAGGTCGTACAGCTCCGGCTCCAGGTAGCCGATCTTCACGATCACGATGTCGGCGGAATGCGGATCGAGCCCCAGCATGCGGAAATCGTCGAGATGGTGGAAGGGCTTGCGTCGCTCGGTCACGATGGCGTGCACGGCTCCGGAGCGCACCACGACCTGGGTGCCCGCAACCGGGTCGCCGGGCGTCACCGAGAAGACCTCGCCGGTGATCTCAACGGGTCCGCGGGGGCCGGCATCCACCCGACCGCCCACCGAAAGCGTCACCGTCGCTCCGACGCCGGCAGATGCCGCGGCGCCCACGGCGGCGGGATCGAAGACCGATGCGACGAGCACCGTCTTTGCGGGGTCTCGGAGGTCCGGCCGCTCGAGCAGACGGCCGAGGGTCCACGAGACGTCGCCGGCGCCGCCGGCGGTCGGGTTGTCGCCGGAGTCCGAGATGACGTACGGGCGCGGGGCGCCGTCGGCCAGGGCCTCGTCCAGCGCCTCGTCGAGGCTTGCCGTGGGGCCGACGAAGGCGAAGTCTGCGCGCACGTCCCAATAGCGCCGCGCGATGCGCTCGGCCTCGCGGGCGATCACCGCACCGTCGTCGCCGGTCACGATCACCGTCGCGTGGCACCGGGGCTCGTCCGCCCACGCGTAGCCCACCCAGACGGCGGCGTCGAGCACACCGTCGAGCTCCTCGACCTCGGGGACGAGCGCGTACACCGACCGGGCCGGATCGATGCGGGTGCTCGTCTTCTCCCCCGGCAGCAGCACCGGAACCCGCACCCACGCCTTCAGTGGCCGGCGGGCGTCGGGATCGGCGCCGTGCGGCCCCCGCAGACGCGCGAGCAGGTTGTGCACCGCGCGCTGCTTGGTGTTCATCCAGTCCTCGTGGGGTGCCATGCGGTAGCAGGTCAGCAGGTCGACGGTGTCGAACAGTGCATCCGAGACGTTGCCGTGCAGGTCCATCGACGTCGACACCAGCGTGTCGGGACCGAGTGCCTCCCGCACGGCGAGCGCGAGGTCACCCTCGGCGTCGTCCATGCCGACCACGCTCATCGCCCCGTGGATGTCGAAGAAGAACGCGTCGAACGGTCCCTGGGCGCGGATGCCGTCGACGATCGCGCGCTTCATGCGTGCATAGGTCTGCGGCGCGACCGCGCCGCCGGGAAGCGAACGGCCGTGTGTCAGAGGCACCCACTCCGCCGCGTCGCGCAGCTGCTCCCCCTCGGCGAGGAACGGATAGTAGGCCAGCAGCTCGGCGCCGCTGCGGATCGTGAAGGCTTCATCGCCCGAGACGTGCGGCGAGAAGGTGCTCGATTCGATGGAGATGCCGCCGATGCCGATGCGCGGGCGCTCGAGGCCGTCGCGGTGCACCGGATCGAGGGCACCCTTCCATACGCGGTCGGGGTCAGGACGCGATGCCACGGTTGTTCTCGCTTTCGGTCGACGGGGATGAAAAGGGTGAGGCGACGAGCGCCGCAGCGCCGAGCACCACGGCATCCGAGCGCAGCGCACCGGGCACGATGCGCAGCGGCACTCCCGAGACGGGCGGGTCGGTGGCAAGCGTGCTCTGGACCGCCGGCTCCAGGAGGTCCCAGGCGCCGACGACGCCGCCGCCGACCACCGCGAGGGGCAGATCGACGAGTGTGGCCGCGGACACACAGGCCAGCGCGACGGCTCTCCCCGCGTCGGCGAAGACCGCCAGTGCGTCGGGGTCGCCCGCGCGCGCCCGCTGGGCGACGACACGCGCCGATTCCACGGGGCTGCCGGTCGCCGCCCCATAGCGCCGCGCGATGGAGGTGCCAGAGGCGATCGTCTCCAGGTGGCCGGTGAGTCCGCATGTGCACGGCAGATCGCCGTAGCCGGGCGTGTGCCCGATCTCACCGGCGGCCCCGTGCGGACCGTGGCGCAGCCGCCCGCCCAGCACCAGCGCGCCGCCGACGCCGGTGCCCAGCATGACTCCCAGCACATCCGACCCGCGCGCGGCGCCCCAGGCCCGCTCGCCGAGGAGGAACGCGTTCACGTCGTTCTCCACCTTCACCGGCAGCGACAGCCGAGCGGACAGGCGCTCGCCCAGGGCAAAGCCCGCCCAGTCGGTGAACGTGTCGGATGCCGCGCGGATCGTGCCCGTGTCGGGGTCGACCACCCCCGCGGCCCCGACGCCGACCGCGTCGGCGCGCACACCGGAAGACCCGTACATCTCCTCCACCATGCAGGCGGCGGCCTCGCTCATGGCCGCCCCGCCCTCGCGCGCCGGCGTGCCCCGCGTCGCCCGGGCGATCACCGTCCCGTCTGCGGCGATGAGCACGGCGGCGGTCTTCGTGCCGCCGATGTCGATGCCCGCGACGACGCGACCGTTCGCCGCGCTCATCGGCCGCCCAGCCCGGCCATGGCGATGCCCTTGACGAGATGCTTCTGCAGGACGATCACCAGCAGAGTCGTCGGGATCATCGAGATGATCGCCGCCGCCATCTGCAGGTCCCAGCGGGTGCCGGTGAGGCCCGAGAAGCTGGCCAGTCCCACCGGCAGCGTGCCGAGCGAGGCGTAGTCCACCGTGACGATCAGCGGCCACAGGTAGCTGTTCCAGAAGGACAAGAACGTGAACACCGACAGCACCGCCACGGCGGATTTCGACAGCGGCAGGATGATCTGCAGGAAGGTGCGAACGGGCCCGGCACCATCCACACGGGCCGCCTCTTCGAGTTCGAAGGGGATGCCGCGGAAGAACTGGCGCATCAGGAACGTGCCGAACGCGGTGAAGGCGAAGGGCAGGATGAGCGCCTGGTAGGTGTTGACCCACCCGAACCACTGCATGACCTGGAACATGGGGATCACGAGCACCTCTGCCGGCACCATGAGGGTGGCCAGGAACAGCAGGAAGACGGCATCCCGACCCTTCCACCGCAGACGGCCGAAGGCGTAGCCGGCGGTCGTCGACACGATCAGCACGACCAGCGTGCCGGCGACGGCGACGAACAGCGAGTTGCCGATGTAGGTCCAGAACGGTCCGTAGGCGAAGACCTCGGCGAAGTTGCCCCACTTGATCTGCGAGCCGATGAGGGTCGGCGGCATCGAGAAGATCTCGATGTTGGGCTTGAGTGCCGAGAAGAAGGCGTACACCAGCGGCGCGACGAACACCGCGGCGGCCAGATAGACGAAGACGTGGGCGATGACCAGCCGCACACGTTCGCCGCGCGTGCGGGCGATCGCCCCGCGGCGGCCGGTCTCCTCGCGGACGAACTCATCGTCGGTTCCCAGGAGCAGAGTGCGGGTCTCGGTTTCAGTGCTCATAGTGCACCCACTTCCGCTGAGCGGCGAACTGCATGCCGGTGATGGCGATGATGATCGCGAAGAGGATCCAGGCCGCCGCTGCGGCGAGCCCGAGATCGCCGAACGTGAACCCTTGCTCCCAGATGAACATCACGAGGGGCTTCGTGGCGTTGCCCGGCCCGCCCCCGGTGAGCAGCTGCGGCTGCGCGAAGACCTGCAGTGAGGTGATCATCGTCATGATCGTGGCGAAGAATATGGCAGGCGAGATCATCGGGATCATGACGCTCCACACGAGCCGGAACCCCCTCGCGCCGTCGATGCTCGCGGCTTCCAGCACGCTGTCGGGCAGCTGCTCGAGGGCGGCCGAGAAGATCAGCATGTTGTAGCCGAGCCCTTGCCACACGCTCATCGCGACGACCATCATCATCGCCCAGAAGGGATCGGCGAGGAAGTTGGGCAGACCGACCCCGAACCAGCCCTGGGCGATGCCGTTGAACAGGCCTTGCGGCTGCAGCATCATCTTCCACACCAGGACGTTCGCCACCATCGGCACGACGACCGGAATGAAGAACAGCACCCGCAGTGCGCCGCGGCCGCGGATGCGAGGGCCCAGGCCGATCGCCAGCACGAGCGAGAGCGCGACGCTCAGCGGCACGTACAGCAGCGTGTAGACGGCGGAGTTCCGAAGCGCCGGCCAGAAGTCGGGGCTCGCGGTGAACAGAGTCGCGTAGTTGTCGGCGCCTGTGAAGGTGCGCTCACCGAAGGTCGGCCAGTCGAAGACGCTCATCACGATCGACAGCCCGACAGGCACGATCGTGAACAGGGCGAGGCCCACCAGGGCTGGGCTTGCAAAGCCCAGCGCCTGGCGGGTCTCGACCCTGGCGAGCGACCCGCGACGTTTCGTCGTGGTCGTCATTGCACTGCTCTCTTGCTCAGGAAGAAGGGTTCGCAGAGAACCGGGTCAGTTGCCGAACTGCGCCTGGGCGCTTTCGAGCATGTCGGCCATCGTCGTCTGACCGCTGTAGACGCTGACGAGGTTGGGCTGGATGTAGCTCTCGAGCTTCGCCCAGTTCTGCGTCATGTACATCGGCACGGTCGAGGCGAACGCCGACTCGAAGACGCTCTTGACGTGGTCGCGGTACTTCTCGTCGATCGACTCGAAGTACAGCGGCTGCGACTCGATGCGCGCCGGGTACGAGCGGCCGGACGATGCGATGTAGTCCTGCGCGTCCTTGCTCAGCAGCGACCCCAGCACCTTCAGCGCCTCTTCGGGGTGCTCGCATGTCGCGGAGATGCCGTACCCGGAACCCAGGATCGGACCGGCGTTGCCGTTCTCTCCCGTCGGCAGCGGCGCCATGCCGGCCGCGAAGCCGGACTCGTTCTCCAGGTAGCCGACCGCGTTCCAGGTGCCGTCGACCGCCATGGCGGCGTTGCCACCGGTGTACTGCGTCTCACCCCAGCCCGTGTCGGACGCCGAAGCCACCGGGGCTGCGACGCCCAGGTCGGTGACCAGGCCCGCGAACCACGATGCGGCCTCGACGAACTCCGGGGCGTCGATGCGCAGCGCGCCGTCCTCGGATGCCGGCTGCGTGCCCGACTTCGCGATCGGAAGCGACATCCACTGGTACCCGCCCATGCCCATGCCGAAGCCGTACTTGCCGTCGGCGGTGGCGGAGGTGGCGATCTGCTCGAAGTCGTCGAACGTCCAGCCGATCTCGGGCGTCGCAGCACCGGAAGCCGAGAGGAGGTCCTGGTTGTAGTAGACGAGCATCGTGGCGACATCGAACGGCATGCCGTAGAGCTCGCCTTCGAAGCTCATGATGCCGTCGGCGCCCGGGTTGAAGTCCGCAAGGTCGAGACCCGCGGTGGTGAGGTCCTCGTCGGAGAGGGCGCGGAAGCCTGCGGTGTACCCACCCAGCTGCGCGCCGCTCATGCCCGTGATGCAGGCCATGTTGCCGCTGGCCATGTTGGTCGTGAGCTTCGTGAAGAAGTCGCCCCACGGAGCGGTCTGCAGCTTGATATTCACGTCGGGGTTCTGCTCCTGGGCGATGGCCACCTGCGCCTCCAGCGCCTCGGTGTCCGACTCGCTGCCGGCCCACATGTCCACGACGATGGTGGGCTTGTCGCCGTCGGATCCACCGGCGTCGGATCCGCCCGCACATCCCGTCAGCACCAGGGCCACACCGGTGGCCGCAGCCACCCCGCCCATGCGCATTCTGTTCATCCATGCCTCCTGGCAATTCGTGTCGAACAACGTTGTTTCGATACTCGAATCAACCTTGTACTGTTCTGTTCAAAGTCAACATTTCAGATTTCCCTCGAAGCCGCAACACGAACATCCGATGTTTATCGACCGGTGATGTTTCGTCACCTGCCCGTAACACGCGAGCCGAAAGCCGACCATGCCCCACAGCAGCCACAGCTCCGCCTCCGACGACCTCCTCGGCCGGCGCATCCTCGACCTGGTGTCCCGCGGCGAGGCGCGCTCCCGGTCCGAGCTCGCCGCGCTTCTCGGCCTCGCCCCGTCGACGATCGGCCTGCGCGTGCAGGCGCTCTTGGATGCCGGCATGCTCTGCGAGCGCGGCGAGGGGACCTCGCGCGGCGGACGGCGACCCCGCCTGCTGGACATCCCCGATGACGCCGGCGTCGTGCTCACGGCTGATCTCGGCGGCCAGCACGCCCGCATCGGCATGCACCGTCTCAGCGGGGCACTGTTGGCCACCCGCGCCATTCCGGTGACGCTCGCCGACGGACCGGAGCCCACTCTCGACGCGGTCGCCGCAGTGTTCGACGAGCTGTCGCGCGACACGTCGGTGCGCGCGATCGGCATGAGCCTGCCTGGTCCCGTCGATGTGTCAGCAGGCACCGTGCACCAGCCGTCCCGCATGCCGGGGTGGCCCGGCTTCCGGGTCGGCGACCATCTGAACGCCCGCTACG
The DNA here is from genome assembly GCF_030246905.1 of Microbacterium sp. zg-Y818. Classification (NCBI taxonomy): domain Bacteria; kingdom Bacillati; phylum Actinomycetota; class Actinomycetes; order Micrococcales; family Microbacteriaceae; genus Microbacterium; species Microbacterium sp. zg-Y818. The sequence goes on from NZ_CP126741.1 coordinate 1,605,347, forward strand.
GGGTGACCGTCGCCGTCGACAACGATGCCAACCTCGCCGCGCTCGGAGAGCATCGGGAACAGTTCGGATCCGTCGGGCACAGCATCACGGTCAAGGCCGGCACCGCGATCGGCAGCGGCGTGATCATCGACGGCGCCGTGCACCGTGGCGCCACGTCGGCCGCCGGAGACATCACCCACACGCGCATCGACGCCAGCGGCGACCTGCCCTGCTCATGCGGCAACACGGGCTGCCTCGAGACGGTGGCCAGCGGTGCGAGCCTCGTGCGGCAGATGCGCGAGCGCGGCAGGGACGACGTCGCCACCACGGCGGACGTGCTCGCGCTGGCCCGCGACGCCGATCCCGAGGCGACGACCCTGGTGCGGACGGCGGGCACCCACCTCGGGCAGGCCCTGTCTGGAGTGGTCAACTTCTTCAACCCCGACGCCGTCTTCCTCACCGGCAGCATGAGCGCGTCGGAGCCGTTCATCGCCGCGGTGCGCAGCCGCGTCTACGAGGCGTGCCACCCCCTGGCCACTCAGCGGCTGCGCATCGAGGCCGCCCGCACCGGTGCCGACGCGATCCTCTACGGCGCCGCCCGCTGGGCCCTGGACAACCTCGAGCTCCCCGCGGGCAGCGCCTGATCCGACCGGGTCAGTCCGCCAGCGTGAGCTCGATGACCGGGAGCACGACGTCGGGGCGGGCGACCGGGAGATGCACGGTCAGGGTGCCCTCCGGCTCGCCCTCGGGCGTCATGAGGTCGGCGACCTGGTCGGGGTCGGCCACCGAGGTGCGCAGCCAGGACCCGTCGTGCAGGAACCGGGCGTACGTCACCTTTCCCGCGAGACCCGCCAGATGCACGAACCCCAGCGGCCACGTGAACAGATGCAGGTAGAGGCGGTTGCCCCGTCGCGTGTACACGCCCTCGCGCGGCGGCGCGAACGGGGCGTGACCGGCGCCGACGACGGCGTCGCGGTGCAGCTGCATCCACTCGCCGATCTCGTCGAGCGCGGCGCAATCCCGTGGCGCGATGGCCCCGCGCCCGTCGGGTCCGATGTTCAGCAGCATGTTGCCGTCCATCGACACCGAGTCGACCAGCATCCGCACGAGCAGGTCGACCGGCTTCTGGTCGTCGTTGTCCCGGTCGTACCCCCACGCCCCGTTCATCGTCTGGCACGCCTCCCACACGAGCGGCCGGCCGTCGCGCATCAGCGGAGACGTGGGCTGGTACTGCTCCGGCGTGACGAAGTCGGCCGGGATTCCGAGACGGTCGTTGACGAGCATCTGCGGCTGCAGCGAGCGGCATAGGGCCAGCAGCCCTTCGGCGTCCCAGTCCTCCGGGCCCTTGCCCGCCAGTCCGTCACGGTCGTGGGGGTAGGTGAAGTCGAAGAACAGGTAGTCGATCGGACCGTACCCGGTCAGGAGCTCCCGCACCTGCCCGTGGAGGAACGCACGGTAGCGATCCATGTCGCGGCCGGCGTTGAGCGCGGCGACATCGGCGTCGCCCCGGCGGGGGTGGTTCCAATCGACGGTGAAGTCGGGGTGATGCCAGTCGATCACCGAGTGGTAGAACCCGACACGCAGTCCTTCCGCCCGCAACGCGTCGACGTACTCGCGCACGAGGTCGCGGCCGCAGGCGGTCACCGAGTCGAAATCGCTCAGCGCGGTGTCCCACAGGGCGAAACCCTCGTGGTGCTTCGTCGTCAGCACGACGTACCCCATGCTGGCGCGCTTGGCCTGCCGCGCCAGTGCACCAGCGTCGAACCGGTCGGGGTCGAAGTGCTCGAAGTACTGCCGGTAGTCCTCGTCGGTGAGACGCTCGTAGTTCTGCACCCACTCGTGCCGGGCTGCGGCGCTGTACAGCCCGAAGTGCACGAACATGCCGAATCGGGCCTCGTCGAACCACTGCTGCCTCATCGTCACCTCTCCGATCGAACCTGCGCACCATCCTTGCACAGACATCCGATGTCTATGTGACGGCATACGCGGAAGGCCCGCCCCTCCGAAGAGAGGCGGGCCTTCGCCGCGCGGATCCGCGTCAGCGCGCGGCCTTCTTGCGTCCGGGCGTCGCGTCTTCGGCGGCCGGCTCCTCGGCAGCCGCCTGCGTGTCGACGGTCGCCGCAGCGACGGCCGTCTGCGCGCGCTGCGCCCGCACCTCCGCGTAGGACGTGCCGTAGTAGGCCGCCTCCATGAGCGTGCGCATGTCCGCCAGCAGCGGCATGCGCGGGTTGGCCGGTGCGCACTGGTCGCCGTAGGCGGCCATCGCGAGCTCCTCGAGGCGCCCGATGAAGGATTCCTCCGGCACTCCCTGCGCCTGGAACGAGTCCTCGATGCCCACCGCTGCGCGCAGCTCCTCGACGGCGCGGGCATAGGACTCGACACCCTCGTCCGGGGTGGATGCCGGCAGTCCCAGGTGGGCGGCGATCTGCTGGTACCGCTCGGGGGCGACGTAGCGCTCGTACTTCGGCCACCCGGTGACCTTCGCCGGGACCTGGCCGTTGTAACGGATCACGTGAGGCAGGTAGATCGCGTTCGTGCGCCCGTGCACCAGGTGGAACTTCGAGCCGGTGACGTGGGCCATCGCGTGGACGATTCCGAGGAAGGCGTTACCGAACGCCATGCCGGCGATCGACGCGGCATTGTGCATCTTCTCGCGCGCCTCCGCGTCTGCCGCATTCTTGCTTCCCGGCTCTGCCTGCGAGCTGCGCACGATGTTCTCGAAGATGAGCTTGATCGCGTGCAGCGCCAGCCCGTCGGTGAAGTCGTTCGCGTACACGGACACATAGGCCTCGGTTGCGTGGGTCAGCGCGTCGAAGCCGGCATCTGCGACGAGGAACGCGGGCAGAGCTGCAGTCAGCAGCGGATCCACGATCGCGACCGAAGGGGTCAGCGCGTAATCGGCCAAGGGGTACTTCATGCCGGTCTCATCATCGGTGATCACCGCGAAGGGCGTCATCTCAGACCCCGTCCCCGAGGTCGTCGGCACGCACACGAGCTTCGCCTTCGCACCGAGCTCGGGGAAGCGGAACGCGCGCTTGCGCACATCGAAGAACTTCTCCCGCATGTCGGAGAAGTGCACATCGGGGTTCTCGTAGAGCAGCCACATGACCTTCGCGGCATCCATCGGCGAGCCGCCGCCGAGGGCGATGATGGTGTCGGGCTGGAACTCCCGCATCTTCGCGGCGCCGTGCTGCACGCTGGCGACCGTCGGCTCCGGAAGGACATCGTCGATGATCTGCAGGTGGACGCGGCGGGGACGGCGGCCGAGCACGTCGAGCACCCGGTCCACGAAGCCCAGCTTGGTCATCGTCGCGTCCGTGACGATCGTCACCCGTTCGATGCCCTTCATGTCGATGAGGTACCGCAGCGCGTTCGGCTCGAAGTACGTCTTGGCCGGTACCTTGAACCACTGCAGGTTGTTGTTGCGACGCCCCACCCGCTTGATGTTGAGCAGGTGCACCGCCGAGACGTTGTCCGCGACCGAGTTGCGCCCGTACGAGCCGCAGCCGAGGGTCAGCGAAGGCATGAAGGCGTTGTAGATGTCGCCGATGCCGCCGAGGGCCGCCGGCGCGTTCTCGATGATGCGCACCGCCTTCACCCGGTCGGCGAAGTCGGCGATGACGGCAGGATCGCTGCTGTGCACGGCGCCGGAGTGCCCGAGCCCGTCGAAGGCCACCATCTGCTCGGCCAGGTCGATGCCCTCCTGGGCGTCGGCCGCGCGCAGCACCGCCAGCACGGGGGCCAGCTTCTCGCGGGTCAAGGGCTCGTGGGGTCCGACCCCGCTGACCTCGGCGAGCAGGATCGAGGTGTCCTCGGGAACGGTGAACCCGGCCATCTGCGCGATCTTCGCCGCGGGCTGCCCCACGACGGCGGCGTTGAGCTTTGCTTCGGCGCACGAGGCATCCTGCGCGCTCACGCCGAAGATCAGCTCCTCCAGCATCCGCTTCTCGTCGGCGTTCACGACGTGGGCATGCAGGCGCGCGAACTCGGCCAGCGCCTCCTCGGCGATGGGCTCGTCGAGGATGACCGCCTGCTCACTGGCGCACACCATGCCGTTGTCGAAGGACTTCGACAGCACGACGTCGTTGACGGCCCGGCCGACCTTGGCGCTGCGCTCGATGAACGCGGGCACGTTGCCGGCGCCGACGCCGAGCGCCGGCTTGCCGCAGGAGTAGGCGGCGCGGACCATGCCGTTACCGCCGGTGGCGAGGATGAGGGCGACCCCGGGGTGGTTCATCAGCTCACCGGACGCCGCGAGCGAGGGTGCCTCGATCCACTGGATGCAGTCGGCCGGCGCTCCGGCGGCGATCGCCGCGTCGCGCACGACGGTGGCGGCGGCGACCGAGCAGCGCTGCGCCGACGGGTGGAAGGCGAAGACGATGGGGTTGCGGGTCTTAAGAGCGATGAGCGACTTGAAGATGGTCGTGGAGGTCGGGTTCGTCACCGGCGTGATGCCGCACACGACGCCCACGGGTTCGGCGATCTCGGTGATCCCGGTGATGTCGTCGACCGAGATGACCCCCACGGTGCGCTGCTTGATGATCGAGTGGGTGACGTGCTCGCACGCGAACATGTTCTTCACCGCTTTGTCTTCGAAGAGGCCTCGGCCGGTCTCTTCGACGGCCATCACCGCGAGGTCCGCGTGGCGGCTCAGCGCCGCGACCGATGCCTTGCGCACGATGTGGTCGATCTGCTCCTGCGTGTACCGCGCGTACGCGGTCAGCGCGTCCTGTGCGCGGGCCACCAGTGCATCGATCTCGGGGGACATTTCTCTCTCCAACCCGGTGCGGACGCTGTGCCCGCACCCTTGCTCTGATGCCAGCTTACTCCTGTGGTCTGACCACAGGAAGGGGCATAGAGAAACCCGGTCGCCGCTCCCCCGTTTCGGGGTGCGGCGACCGGGTCAGGGTTGGCTGAGACTCAGCGCGCGGCGCTGCCCTCGACGTAGTCGCTGTCGGTCTGCTTCCACGAGAACAGGGCGCGCAGGTCCTTGCCCACCGCCTCGATGGCGTGTGCGGCGGCCTTCTCGCGCAGCTCGCCGAACTCCACGGCACCGGCATCCTGGTCGTTGATGAAGCGCTCGGCGAACGCGCCCGAGCGGATGTCGGCGAGCACCGCCTGCATGTTCTCCTTGACGTGCGGGTCGATCACGCGGGGGCCCGAGACGTAGTCGCCGTACTCGGCGGTGTCCGACACCGACCAGCGCTGCTTGGCGATGCCGCCCTCCCACATGAGGTCGACGATGAGCTTCAGCTCGTGCAGCACCTCGAAGTACGCGATCTGCGGCTGGTAGCCCGCTTCGGTCAGGGTCTCGAACCCGTACTGCACGAGCTGCGAGACGCCGCCGCAGAGCACGGCCTGCTCACCGAACAGGTCGGTCTCGGTCTCTTCGGTGAAGGTGGTCTTGATGACGCCGGCACGCGTGCCGCCGATGGCCTTCGCGTACGACAGCGCAACGTCCCACGCTTGGCCCGACGCATCGTTCTCGACGGCGATGATGTCGGGGATGCCACGACCGGCCACGAACTCGCGGCGCACCGTGTGACCCGGTGCCTTCGGTGCGATGAGGATGACGTCCACGTCCTCGGGAGCCTGGATGTAGCCGAAGCGGATGTTGAAGCCGTGTGCGAAAGCGAGGGTCTTGCCGGCCTTGAGGTGCGGCTTGATCTCATCGTTGTAGATCGAGCGCTGGTGCTGGTCGGGAGCCAGGATCATGATGAGGTCCGCCCACTGCGCGGCGTCCGCCACGGACTTCACCTCGAAGCCGTCCTCCTGCGCCTTCGCGATGGACTTGCTGCCCTCCTTGAGAGCGATGACGACGTCGACACCCGAGTCACGCAGGTTCTGGGCGTGGGCGTGGCCCTGTGAGCCGTAGCCGACGATCGCGACCTTCTTGCCCTGGATGAGCGACAGGTCGGCGTCGGAGTCGTAGAAGATCTCGGCCATGTTGTGTGTTTCTCCTTGAGTGGTGGTTCGGTGTGGTCAGCCGCGCAGGACGCGCTCGGTGATGCTCTTGCCGCCGCGGCCCATCGCGACCATCCCGGACTGGGCCAGTTCCTTGATGCCGAAGGGCTCGACGGCGCGCAGGAACGCGTCGACCTTGCCACGATCGCCGGTCACCTCGACCACGACGGCGTCGGTGGCGTAGTCGACCACCGAGGCGCGGAAGAGGTTGACGACCTCGATGACGTTGGAGCGCGTCTGGTTGTCGGCGCGCACCTTGACGAGCATGTGCTCGCGCTGCACGGATGCCGCGGGGTCGAGTTCGACGATCTTGATGACGTTGATGAGCTTGTTCAGCTGCTTGGTCACCTGCTCCAGCGGCAGCTCGTCGACGTCGACCACGACCGTGATGCGCGACAGGCCAGGCACCTCGGTGACGCCGACGGCGAGGGAGTCAATGTTGAACCCGCGCCGCGCGAACAGGCCCGCCACGCGGGTGAGCAGACCGGGTTTGTCCTCCACGAGGAGGCTGAGGACGTGCTTGCTCATCTCAAGCCTCCTGGTCGAAGGTCGGCGCGTGCTCGCGGGCGTACTGGATGCTGCTGTTGCTGCGCCCTTGCTGGACCATCGGCCAGACCATGGCGTCGGCGCTCACGACGAAGTCGATCACCACGGGACGGTCGTTGGTCTCGAGCGCCAGCTTGATCGCGGCATCCACATCCTCTTCCTTCTCGACGCGGATCGCGAGGCAGCCGTACGCCTCGGCGAGCTTGACGAAGTCGGGGATGCGGATGGTGTTGTGTCCGGTGTTGAGGTCGGTGTTCGAGTATCGGCCGTTGTAGACCAGGGTCTGCCACTGCCGCACCATGCCGAGCGACGAGTTGTTGATGATGGCGACCTTGATGGGGATGTTGTTGATGGCGCAGGTCGCGAGTTCCTGGTTCGTCATCTGGAAGCATCCGTCGCCGTCGATCGCCCACACCACGCGGTCGGGCTCGGCGACCTTGGCGCCCATGGCGGCGGGCACCGCGTAGCCCATGGTGCCGGCGCCGCCGGAGTTGAGCCACGAGTTGGGACGCTCGTACTTGATGAACTGGGCCGACCACATCTGGTGCTGTCCGACGCCGGCGGCGTACACACCCTCGGGCCCGGTGAGCTCGCCGATGCGCTGGATCACGTACTGGGGCGCCATGTGGCCGTCGGTGGGCTGGGCGTAGCCGAGCGGGAACTCGTCGCGCAGGCCGTCGAGGTAGGACCACCATTCGGCGATGTCTGCGCGCTCGGATGCCGCCGCCGTGAACGCACCCTCGAGGTCGACCAGCACCTCTTTGAGGTCGCCGACGATGGGGACGTCCGCGGTGCGGATCTTGGAGATCTCCGCCGGGTCGATGTCGACGTGCACGACCTTCGCGTTCGGGGCGAACAGCGATGCCTTGCCGGTCACGCGGTCGTCGAAGCGCGCGCCCAGCGAAACGATGAGGTCCGACTCCTGCAGAGCGAGCACCGCCGGGACGGTTCCGTGCATGCCGGGCATGCCCAGGTGCTGCGGGTGCGAGTCGGGGAACGCGCCGCGCGCCATCAGCGTGGTCACGACCGGCGCGCCCGTGGTCTCCGCCAGCTTCAGCAGCTCTTCCGATGCGCGGGAGCGGATCACGCCGCCGCCGACATAGAGCACCGGCTTCTCGGCGGTGGCCAGCAGCTGGGCCGCGGCCTGGATCTGCTTGCCGTGGGCCTTGGTGACGGGTCGATAGCCGGGCAGGTCCACCCGCGGCGGCCAGACGAACGGCGCCTCCTCCTGCTGGGCATCCTTCGTGATGTCCACCAGCACCGGACCCGGGCGCCCCGTGCCGGCGATCTCGAACGCCGCGGCGATGGCACCGGGGATCTCCTCGGCGCGCTTGACCAGGATGGAGTGCTTCGTGATCGGCATGGTGATGCCGACGATGTCGGCCTCTTGGAACGCGTCCGTGCCCATGAGGGTCGAGAAGACCTGGCCGGTGATGCACACGATCGGCACCGAGTCCATGTACGCGTCGGCGATCGCGGTGACGAGGTTGGTGGCGCCGGGGCCGCTGGTGGCGATCGCCACGCCGGTCTTGTTGGATGCCGCGGCGTAGCCCTCGGCAGCATGGCCGGCACCCTGCTCGTGACGCACCAGGATGTGGCGGATCAGCGAGGTGTCCATGAGCGGGTCGTAGACGGGCAGGATCGCGCCGCCGGGCAGGCCGAACACGTCGGTCACCCCCAGCAGCTCGAGCGAGCGGACGACCGCCTGGGCGCCGGTGAGGACGGGAGCGGATGCCGCGCGGGCGGGAGGCCGGGGAACGGCGGAAACGGTGTCTGAGGACATGGGTGTACTACCTCGAGATCCAGGGTTGCTGACGGGACTACCCCGTCACCGCGCCCTCTGCAGCAGAGCGCACGAGTTTGGAGTACTTGGCCAGAACGCCACGGGTATAGCGCGGGGGAAGGGGCTCCCAGCCTTCTCGGCGGGAACTCAGCTCTGCGTCGCCGACGAGTAGGTCGAGAGTGCGAGCCGCGATATCGACCCGTATCAGATCACCATCGCGCACGAAGGCGATGGGACCGGAGTCCACCGCTTCGGGTGCTATGTGGCCGATGCACAGGCCGGTTGTGCCGCCTGAGAATCGTCCGTCCGTCAACAGTAGTACATCTTTTCCGAGGCCGGCCCCCTTGATGGCGGCCGTGATCGCGAGCATCTCGCGCATGCCGGGACCGCCCTTGGGACCTTCGTAGCGGATGACGATGACGTCGCCCGCGTCGATCTCGCCGGCCTCGAGCGCGTCCATCGCGGCACGCTCCCGCTCGAACACCCGCGCGGGGCCCTCGAACACCGAGGCGTCGAAGCCGGCGGTCTTCACGACCGCGCCTTCTGGCGCGAGTGAGCCGTGCAGGATCGTGATCCCGCCGGTGGCGTGGATCGGGTCGGCAAAGCTGTGGATGACCTCGCCGTCGATGGGATCCGGGTCCAGCTCGCGCAGGTTCTCGGCCAGCGTCTTGCCGGTGACCGTGAGCGCGTCACCGTGCAGCAGTCCCTCGTCGAGCATCGCCTTCATGATCACCGGGATGCCGCCGTGACGGTCGACGTCGTTCATGACGTACTTGCCGAAGGGCTTCATGTCGGCCACGTGCGGGACCTTGTCACCGATGCGGTTGAAGTCGTGAAGGGAGAGTTCGACCTCGGCCTCATTGGCGATGGCGAGCAGGTGCAGCACGACGTTCGTCGATCCGCCGAGCGCCATCGCCAGGGCGATCGCGTTCTCGAACGCCTCTTTCGTGAGGATGTCGCGCGTCGTGATTCCCTGACGCAGCAGGTTGACGACCGCCTCGCCCGAGCGGTGGGCGAAGTAGTCGCGACGACGATCGGCCGAGGGCGGTGCCGCGGATCCAGGGAGGCTCAGTCCGAGCGCCTCGGCGACAGAGGCCATGGTGTTGGCGGTGTACATGCCGCCGCACGCGCCCTCTCCCGGGGCGATGGCGCACTCGATGCGCTTGAGGTCAGCCTCGCTCATCTTTCCGGCAAGGCACGCACCCACGGCCTCGAACGAGTCGATGATCGTGACGTCCTTCTCGGTGCCGTCCGAGAGCTTCACCCAGCCCGGAGCGATCGAGCCGGCGTAGAGGAAGACGCTGGACAGGTCGAGGCGCGCGGATGCCATCAGCATGCCCGGGATCGACTTGTCGCAGCCGGCCAGCAGCACGCTGCCGTCGAGCCGCTCGGCCATCATCACCGTCTCGACGGAGTCGGCGATGACCTCGCGGCTGACCAGCGAGAAGTGCATGCCCTCGTGGCCCATCGAGATGCCGTCCGACACCGAGATCGTGCCGAACTGCAGCGGGTAGCCGCCGCCGGCATGCACGCCCTCTTTCGCACCCTGCGCGAGCCGGTCGAGGCTCAGGTTGCAGGGGGTGATCTCGTTCCAGCTCGAGGCGATGCCGATCTGGGGCTTGTCCCAGTCGGCGTCGCCCATGCCGACCGCGCGGAGCATCCCCCGGGACGTGGTGGCTTCGATGCCGTCGGTGACGACGCGGCTGCGCGGCTTGATGTCGATGGTCTCGTCGGGATTGCTCACGGGTGAATTCTATTGCCGCCGCCGCGGGAACCCGGCCGCGTGTCGGAGGCCCCCCTGGTGTGGGTCGGAAGGCGGGCTTAGCATCCCCATCTACGACGGTGTCGCAACTGGCACATCGCCCCACACGGTTGGAGAGCGAATGCACGTTCCAGACGGTTTCTTGGACATCCCCACCTCTGTTGCGACGGGTGTGGTCGCCGTCGCTGCAGTGGCCGTCGCGCTGCCGCGGGCCCGCAAAGAGGCCGTCGACGATCGCAAGGCGCCGATGGTGGGGATCGTTGCGACCCTCATCTTCGCCGTGCAGATGATCAACTTCCCCGTCGGCGCGGGCACGAGCGGCCATCTGATGGGAGGGGCGTTGGCGGCCGTGCTGGTGGGCCCGGCCACGGGAGTGCTGTGTCTGACCGTCGTTCTCATCGTGCAGGCCTTCCTCTTCGCCGACGGCGGGCTCACCGCCCTCGGCACCAACATCACCCTCATCGGCGTCGTCACCGTCGTCGTGGGGTGGTGGGTCTTCCGCGGTGTCGTCGCCCTCGCACCCCGCCGCAGCTGGGCGGTGCCGCTGGGCGCCTCGCTGGGTGCCTTCGTGTCGGTGCCCGTCGCAGCCGCGGTCTTCGCAACGCTCTTCGCCGTCGGCGGGACGGTGGCCGTGCCCGCGGGCACGGTGTTCGCCGCGATGGTCGGCTGGCATGCCGTCATCGGGGTGGGTGAGGCGGTCATCACCGCCCTCGTCGTCTCGGCAGTGGTCGCCACCCGACCCGACCTCGTCTACGGCATGCGGTTCGTGCGCGTGACATCCGAACGCACCATCCAGGGAGCGACAGCATGAACGCGACGCCTCAGCACGACGGGTCTCGGCGCATCTCGACCCGCGCCTTCACGATCGCCTCCTTCGCGATCATCCTGCTCATCGCGTGCGTCGTGAGCTTCGGGGCCTCGAGCCACCCCGACGGGCTGGAGTTCGTCGCCGAGAGCACCGGGTTCATCGGCGCCGCCGAAGACAGCGCGACCGCCACGAGTCCGTTCGCGGACTACGGCGCCGTGTTCATCGGCAACCCCTGGCTCTCGCTGGCATTGGCCGGGGCCATCGGCTGCCTCGTGACGTTCGGTCTCGCCTGGATCATCGGCGCCGCCGCCCGCCGCCGCGCCGTGGCCGAGTCGTCGCCCCGATGAGGAGCTTCGCCGCTCTCCCCGCCGCGCCGGGAGCACGGGGTTTGCGCACCGCGTCGCCGCGGCTGAAGCTGCTCGCGGTGCTGGCCTTCGCGATCGTAGTCGTGGCCACCCCGCGGGAGTGGTTCGCCGCGTTCGCGGTCTACGGGCTGATCGTCGCAGGGTTCCTCATCGCCGCCCGGGTGACGCTGCGCACCCTGCTGGCACGCATGGGCATCGAGATCCCGTTCGTCCTGTTCGCCATGCTCATGCCCTTCGTCGCCAGCGGTCCCCGCGTGGACGCGTGGGGTCTGCAGCTGTCCGTGGAGGGACTGTGGGGAGGCTGGGGGCTGCTTGCCAAGGCGACCCTCGCACTCATGGCATCCATCGTCCTCGTCAGCACCACCGAGCCACGCGCCATCATCCTGGCGCTCGAACAGCTGCGGCTGCCGCGGGAGCTCACCGCCATCGCCGCATTCATGCTGCGCTACCTCGATGTCATCACCGGAGAGTGGAAGCGCATGCGCGTGGCCCAGGACTCGCGGGGGTTCGGTGCCGGCGGCTACAGGTCGTGGCCGGTGCTCGCCCGTGGGGTGGGTGCGCTGTTCGCGCGCTCCCACGGCCGCGGCGAGCGTGTGCACCTCGCGATGCTCTCGCGCGGATACCTCGAAGCCGGGCGGGCATGACCGCCGCCGACATCTCGGTGCGGGCCCTGCACTACCGCTACCCCGGGAGCCGGGCGCAATCCGTGCTGGCCGGCGTCGACTTCGATGTCGCGGCGGGCGAGCGGGTGGCGATCCTCGGGCCGAACGGCGCGGGCAAGACCACCCTCATGCTGCACCTCAACGGCATCCTGACACCCGACCGAGGATCGATCGCCGTCGGCGGCACGCGCATCGACCGCGATACGGTGCGCGAAGTGCGCCGACGGGTGGGGCTGGTGTTCCAGGATCCCGACGACCAGCTCTTCATGCCGACCGT